>DATHOG010000034.1:0-27457 GCA_035485115.1 Candidatus Sulfotelmatobacter sp.
GCAAGATCTTCACGAACCGCACCACGTTGGATTCGTCCAATGGCGCGTCCAACTCGTCCAGCACGCAGAACGGGCTCGGCTTCACCTGATAGATCGAGAACAACAGCGAGACGGCCGTCATCGTCTGCTCGCCGCCGGACAACAGCGAGATGCTCTGCAACTGTTTGCCGGGCGGACGCGCCACGATGTCGATGCCCGATTCCAGCACGTCGGTTTCATCCGACAAAATCAGGTCCGCCTTGCCGCCGCCGAAAACCTCCACGAACATCGCGCGGAAATTGTCGCGGATTTTGATGAACGTCTCCATGAACATCGTCCGCGTCTGCGTATTGATGCGGTTGATGATCTCCATCAGCTCCGTCTTCGCATTGACCAGGTCCTCGTATTGCTGCGAAAGAAATTGGTGACGCTGCTCGGTCTCCTCGTATTCCTCGATGGCCACCAGGTTGACCGGCCCCATCTCATCAAGCTTTGTTTGCAACGACGTCACCTCTTCCGCGACCGCGTTCCAATCCGTGCCCGCGCCGCTCTCCGCCATCTGTTCCGGCGTGAGCGTCTCGACCTTCGGCTGGCCTTCGTCGGCGTGCGTGATCGTGATGCACTCGCTGCGGATGTCCTCGAGGTTCAGGTGATACTTCTGCTGGATCTTCTCGCGCAGGTTTTGTACGCCCATGTTTTTCTGCGCCAGTTCCACCTCCAGCGTGCCGCGCTGATTTTGCAATTCCGTCAGGCGGCTGCGCTGCGAGCGCAACTCTTCATCCCGCTGCGAAATCGCCGCGTCCTGCGAATTTTTCAGGCCGATAGTTTCCGCCGTCGCGGTGTTCACCTGCTCGCGCTCATGCTGCAGCTTCTCGATCTTCCCCTGCGACTCCTGGATTTCCGACTCCGCCTGTTCCTTGCGGGAAACAAAGGACGAACATTCATTGCGCCGCGCCTCGACCAGTTGCAAAAGTTCGTGCAATCGCTGTTCCAGCGCCACGCGTTGCTGTCTGAACGACGATGCCAGTTGTTCGTCGGACGCCAGTGCCACCTTGCTTTCGGACAGCGCCGCCATCGCCGCATCGCGCGTCTGGCGCAAGGTCTCCAACTCGGCGGTCAAGGCCGTGACCTGTTCCTGCGCCGTACGTTCGCGCGCTTCAAGTTCCTGCAAACGCACCGAAAGTGCTTCGCGCTTCTGCAAACCTTCCTGCTCCTGCGCCGCCAGGCTTTGGACTTCGAAGACGACCGTTTCAATCTTCTGGCCGAGCAGCCGTTGCGAATTTTGCAGCGCTTTGAATTCGCCTTCGCGCGTGGCGATGGCGACTTCCTGCTGGCGCAATTCCGTCTGCGCCTGTTGCAAACTGGCCTGCAATTCCGTCTGCTCGCTCAACAACGCCCCGCGTTTGCGGCTGGCTTCCTCGACCAGCGTCTGCAATTCCGCGAGCTCCGCCTGCAATTCGGTGATCTGGTTTTTCCGGCCCAAAATCGAGCTGGGCGCCTTGCCGTTGGCGAGGCCGCTGAAATAACCGCCGGTATAGATGCCGTGGCGGTTGAGCAGTTCGCCGCCAAGCGTCACAAAATCACAGCCGGCGTGCCCGTTCTGGATCTGCGCCGTCGCCGTGTCCAGGTCGGCGGCGATGAAGGTGCGACCGAGCAACGACTTCAGGAGCGCTTCCACCTGCGGCTCGGCCTGGATCACGCTCATCGCGTGAACAATCTGGCCGCTCGGCAATTCGTTCACCGGCCCGGTGGCCGGTGCCAGGTCGCCTTCGAAGGCGAGCTGTTTTTCGTCCACCGGCTTATGGATCGCCAGCGCCGCGATGCTCGCGCGTCCGGCCTTGCTCGTGTTCAACTCCGCCAGAATTTCCCGTGCGCTTGCGGGTTGCTCGGTCAATACCAGTTGCAGGTTGTGTCCCAGCACATTTTCCACGGCGGTCACAAAATTATCCGGCACGCGGATACGATCCGCGAGCGAGCCGATGACGCTGCGCGACTGCCGCAACGCCGCGACCGCACCGGCATCAAACCCTTCGTGCGAACCCTCCAGCTGTTCAAGCACGTGCAGACGCGAACGCTTCTCCGCCTGCTGTTGCAAATACTTGTCCTGCTCCTGTGACGACACCTGCAATTCCGTCAGCAATTCCTTTAAACGGTTCTGCCGTTGTTCGACAGAACCGCGCGTGGTGGCCACGCTCATTTTTTCCACCTCGACGCTCGCGGTGAATTCCTGCAAGCGCGCTTCGAGACGGACACGCTCTTCTTCCAGTTGGACCTTCTCCGCCGAAAGCTTTTCGAGCCGGACCATGTTGCCCTGCTTCGCCAGTTCCAACGCCGTGATTTCATTGCGGACGCGCGACAGGTCCTGTGCGGCGGCGAACGCCGTGGCCTGTGCCTGACGCAAATTTTCCTGCTGCTGGCGCAAGCCGTCCTCGACTCCGCGCAGCTCGTTTTGCCGGGCTTGCAACGACTCCTTGTGCTGTACCAGCGCGGCCTCGGCGGTGGCGAGTCTTTCGGTGACCGTCGTCAGTTCTTCCTGCGCAGCGCGATGGCGCTCTTCCGCCTGCATGATGTCGGCCAGCGCCTTGGAGTTTTGCGACTCGATTTCGTGGATGCGCTCCTGGTTGAACTGTATCCGGCTCTCATGGCGATCCGCTTCGCCCTTCAATTCCAGTCCGCGCTGCTGCTGCGCCGCCACTTCATGTTCCAGCTCGGACAGGCGTTCGCGCAAATGTGAAATTTCATTTTCAAACCGCGACACATCGGTCGAACCTTGCTCAATTCCGTTGCGTAAATTTTCCACCGCGGCATTGCGCTCCGCGATCTCGCCCGTCAACACATCGAACTGGTGCCGCGCGAGCTGCGTGTCCAGATGCTGCAATTCATGCTGGATCTGTTTATAGCGGCGCGCCTTGCCCGCCTGGCGTTGCAGCGAACCGATCTGCCGTTTTACTTCCTTGATCGTGTCCGCTATGCGCAAAAGATTTTGCTCCGTGTATTCCAATTTGCGCAGCGATTCCTTCTTCTGCGATTTGAATTTCGTGATGCCCGCCGCCTCTTCGAAAATCATCCGGCGATCTTCCGGCTTGCTGGAAAGTATCTGCGTGATGTGGCCCTGCGCCAAAATGCTGTAGCTCGTGCGTCCGATGCCCGTGCCCATGAACAACTGCTGGATGTCCTTGAGCCGGCACGGCGTGCGGTTCAGAAAATATTCGCTGCCGCCGTCGCGGAAAATCCGGCGCGTAATCGTCACTTCATCGTAGGCCACCTCGACGCCTGCCGCCTTCAGGCTTTCCTCGCCGACACCACCAAGCGTGAGCGAGACCTCAGCCATGCCCACCGGCTTGCGCCCGTCCGTGCCGTTAAAGATCACATCCGCCATTTCACCGCCGCGCAGGGCCTTCGCCGATTGCTCGCCCAGCACCCAGCGGATGGCGTCCGATACGTTGGACTTGCCGCAACCGTTCGGACCGACAATCGCCGTCACGCCCGGCTGGAAATTCAGAGGCGTCTTGTCCGCGAAAGACTTGAAGCCAAAAACCGTAAGATTTTTCAGATACATAGATGCAAAAATCGACTTGCGGCCATCCAAACACAGGCGTCGGGGGTCTGTAAAGAGAAAACCACAATATGTTGTACACAACCGGCCTTGTGACGCAACTAATTGGTGAGGAACCGGGGTGTCGTTGCGCCAAAAACCGTCGTATTTACCGTTAAAACTACCCCTCTTTTCTACGCCCAAAGTCATCCCAGGTCAAATGGTATCTCACCACTTTTTCAGGAATTTTTGGCGGTCTAAAATCGCCGGCAGGGCAAAGCTGCGTTCTGCCGCCGCCTGTTGGAACGATCGTGTTTGGTTTACCACGACGGCGCACCGTCCTCCCGATCTGTTTAACTTGTCACACCTCACAATTTTGGTTGGATTTGGTCGGATTTACTCGGATAAACACCCATCGCTCGTCACTCTTTTGGCTTTTTTCGACGAACCCAAATCACAAAAACCTAATGTTTATGCGGAATCGGTGGCTTCGTTTGGTAAATTTCATGTATCCAAACCTGTCACCTCCCCGCCAAACACTAGCCGCACAACAACTTCCGCAGTGCCCCGGTCAAAAATTTCCCGTGACAATCATCATCCTTGACCCGGTAAGACCGGTCTCACCGGCGGTAGGGAAGGCGCACCGTGTCCTCCGAAGCCTTGACGAACGAGGAGCGCCGTCCGCGACTGGGCGCAGTCGAGGTCGCAACGAACGTCCCCTGCGCGCCGCGTCAGCAACGTGCAACTTTCAACCAGCAACCGACGGCTTCGCCGTCATATGTCAAAGAACACCTGTCCTCCAGCTTGTCCCGCCATAGTTTCAACGACGGCGGAAGCCTTGGCGCAGGAGGAACCTGCAAATCCGCAATTGGCAATCGCCAATCCGGAATGAAATATAGCCAACAGTGTAATCCATGTCAACATTTAAAGTTCCCATGTAAACTAAATTCAAAGCCGGCCCTGCCGTCCCCTTACCCCAACGGGGTAACGTCATTCAGCCCAGCGGTTGCGAGGAACGAGCTACCCTGGGTACTCTCCCAAAAATGTCTTCTACCCCAACGGGGTTGCGTCATTCGTCGTCCACGCATGCAATCCAACATCCACCGGCGTCAGGTCCGCGTCATCCATCTGAAAACCAGCCCCGTCAGGGGTGAAATATTTGTAGAAACCAAACCGCAAATAAATTCAAGCCCCGTTCAGGGGCGACATATTAGGTCTGGACAAAATCGAAAGACAGAAATAGAGTCGAAATAGCCGGAAAAATAGAACCGCACCTTGCGGTATAATAATACTGTTAGGCATCATTCACACGCCATGAAAATCTCATTTATCATTCGCATGGTTGCAGCGGCGGTGGCTACCTCGCTTGCATCCCTTGGCTATTTAGTGGCTGTGTCCGGTTCGACGGTACTGTTTTGTGTGTCATGGATTTTGCTTGTTCCACATGGAGAGCTTACCCGACCGATTCCTCGCAGCGAGTGGTGGTCAACGTTATGCATGGTCGGCGGTCTTGTGGCAGTCTTGCTCACTTTACCGTTTTTACATTTGCATTCACCGTCCGCACCGAGCGCGTCGGCTCGATTTGCGGTTGCTGTGGCGTTGTGGCTTGTATATATGTGGGCGATTTATCGCCGATGGCAGAGAGAGAAAGGAAAAGCTGATGCCTAAGTCGCCGGAGCCAACGTGGGTGGCCGCCGCAGATCCGCGCTTAAGCGTCCAAGTTCAACCCAGCCACAGTTCCCGCGTGTCCCGCAGTAGCGGGATTTTTTCGTTGGCGTCGTAGCTTATGAGAGCCCCATTGCAACTAGCTATCATCTTCACGGTCGTCGCTGTGTGTTGGTTGACCGGCTGCAAATCACATCCTGTTCAGATCGACACATCGTCAGATGAAGCAGTTGAGCGCGACATCCGCGCGCACCTGCCGATTGGAAGCTCAACGGCTCAAGTACTTGCTTATCTGGATGACCGGAAGATTGATTACAGCTGGCCCAAATACGGAGTTCGATTGCCTGGCAATTCTACGGCTATAGATCCTGATACGGGCCTTCCGATACCGGATGCTCCCACTGTTGATGTATTTATTCCATATGCTGAGACAAACAATTCTATTAATATTGTTATCAAGAAGGGCACCGTTATCGATTTCACGTTCGATGCTACAAAATCACATTTGGTCAAATTCACCGTGCGTGATGTGCTTGAGTGATACACCAACCCCCTAACCCTGTTAAGCCGGAGCCAACCCCGATTGGCACTTCCGGTCAATCGAGAACGCCCGTTCTGCGCCAGCTCCTATTCCCCGGCAAATCCCAATCCCTCACGGCTTCACGCTGACGCCCTCAACAAATTCATTCTCGTTCACGTTCGTAGCCTGAAGCGCTTTGCCGTTGATGACGATGTCGCGAAAACGGATGTCGCTGATTCTGTGTTCGCCGTCGAAACCCTTCAAGTCCACTCGCGGATCGGCACCGTCAGCGCGGATGTTTTGGAACGTGACATTTTCCACCCGGCCACGCTCGCTGTCCTTGCTCCAAACGGCGGTTCCCACCCACAAGGAAATTAATTTGTTCGATTCCTCGGCCCGGATGTTGTCGAATTTGATGTCGTGGATGTCCCCGTCGTCGCAATTATAAACCCGCAGCAGCCACTCGCGGCCTTTGTCGTGGATGATGTCGCAATCGGAAAAGCGCACATGCTCCACGTTTTCGCGCAACTCCGCGCCGATGCTCAAGGCGTGCGCCAGTTCATTCCACAAAACGCAATGGCTCACGGTGATGTCCCGCGATTCACCGCCGTCCTTGACTGGCGTTTTGACCACCACCAGGTCATCCATCGTGCGCAGGAAACAATCCGTCACGCTGACGTCGTGGCTGTTGCAGATATCAATCCCGTCCGCATTGCCGCGATAACCGAACAGCTTGATGTTCTTGATGGAAATGTTTGCCGACCGTTTCACCGGCATCGTCCACGTGCTCGAATCCGTCAGCACCACGCCTTCCACCAAAATGTTCGTGCCGCAGATTGAAACCAGATTTTTCGTGTGCCCCGGGCAAAGGCCGCCGTCAATCACCCCGCGCCCGCGCAAGGTGATGTTGTTGCCGTTCAAGGAAAAAACCGCGCCGCCGGCTAAAACCGAAAGTGCCGTTGCGTGATTGGTATCGCTGTCTGTGCCAGCTACTCCGTAAATCACCGCGCCACCAGCAATGTAAACCGTCTTTCCTGAAGTGATTTCCATGCCGCTCACCCGATGGATGCCGGGGCCAAAATAGATGACATTCGGATCGTTCGGATCCGGCGCGTCCTTTTCCACCGGATTGACGAACAACTGAAACGAATGCACCCAATCGCCGTTCACTTCAATTTCCAGTGCGCCCGGCTTTGCGACGTCAAAAGTCATGGTGTTCCCCGTAATCGTTGGCACGATGCCGCGCGATGAAGGCAATACCTTTGCCTCGCGAATGGTTTCCGGACAAGTCACCGTCACTTTGGCGCGACCGTTCAGATCGAAAGTGGCAAACGACGTGGAATCGACAAACGATGCGTAATCACGGGTACTGATTCGCCGCCGCTTCACCGGGTCCGCCGTCGCAACTTTGGCGCAATAGACCGGAAGGTTGCTCGACCCGACACTCGCCGTGAAGTTGGTCGAAAGCGGCTCGCCCGCCGGAGCGGGATAAATACGGACGGATTCACCGAACGTACGGCAGTGAGCAAACCCGATGACAACCATCGTCGCGACCAAAAATTTAATCGATTTATACATTATATTTAAACTGGGATTTTACATCTGGTTTCCGGCCTGAGACCAGCCTGAACCGTTTTTGTTAATTTTTTGAATCTCCGGTTGTACCACCTCTGTAGCCGCGGACATCAGTCCGCGCCATCTGAAAACCAGTTTGGTAGGGACGGTGCGCCGCGCCGTCCGCGACCGAGCGAAGTCGAGGTGGCCATGAACTCCAAGTGCGCCTGCCGCATGCGGGACGAAGCGACGACGGCGCTTTCGGATGACCCGAGACATCCATACAACACTGAGATTTCACGCGTGCCCCAGCGCCGTCGTCGTGAAATCTTTGTAGCGCCCCATCCAAAAACCGCTCCGTTAGGGGCGAAATATTTGTCGAAACCAATCCGCAAACAAACTCAAGCCCCGTCCATGGGCGACATATTCCAGATTTGCCATTACTGCGTGACTCGACGAACCTTTCAATTCACGATGGACAACCTCAAACCACCTTTGCTAGGGTCGAAGCATGTAAAGTGTTAGGGCACTTATTATGGTTAACAGCAAACAAAGAGTTGGTCCCGCCCGCGGGATGGTTCACACCGCGGCTCGGTGGTGGTAGCGACAATGTGCATGAAAAAATATTGGCCGTTCATTTTTATCACAGCCGGCTTGTTGCTCATATTTGGCAGCCTTCTATCTTTCGTAATATATTCAAACATTCCATACCAGAACTTGACGCCGGCAATGTGGGCAAACTTTTATCACACAGCGACGGCCATTTGCATATCCGGATCTGGGATTTTCATTTTCGGCCTGACGGCCAGAGTCGTTCGCCTGGTGAGCCAACAGCCTTCCACTGCTTTGCGATTATTTTGGATCAGCCTTGCCGGCATTCCGGTTTGCTTGGTTATTGCATTCATATCATTTGGGTTGTGGTGGCAACTGGCTTTCAGTTGGGAGGGAGACCCGCCGCCAGTAATTGCGTATATTGTTCTGTGGGCTTCCGGCATCAGTGCGGTTGTCGGCGTATTGTCAGCCGTGGTGATGCTGGTTACTGGTCTTGTTCTTCTCAGTACCAAAATATCGAAGATGTATTTGGGTTTTAATAAGGGATGAATTTCGTATCACCATGACAAAGCGCGCTTACCTAATCGGCCTGTCCCTCAACCTTTTGGTCGCCATTATCGGCCTTGGCATCTCCGTGCGAGGTTTGTGTCGTTCGTGGGGCACCTTGGTTTATATAGGCAAACTCGATAATCTCCCGGTCGAAGTTGATTCAATCGTGAAAACGGCACTTTCTCGTTCAGACCATATGTTTGCTTTGTTGTTTGTCTGTTTCATGATCATGTTGGTCATAAACAGCTATCTTTTATTTCGGACAGTTCTCCAAAATAAATGACAACAAAAGGGATTGTGGCGGTGACCGCGCTTTCGGATTGCCAGCGGTACGGCTTCCCTCGCCATGATCTGTGTCCATCCGTGTCCATCCGTGGTTAAAAAAACCTTCCGCCGTCAATCCGTTTGCCCCTTAAAAAGTTTTATTCGCGGCGGATATATGCCTGTGTTATTTTCTGCCACAAATTGTGGCGTCTGTAACTGAGCAAAAATTTGATCGTTTTCACCTGCGCGAGCTGTTGAACAGCGGCGGAATGTCGGAAATCTGGCTGGTCGCGGACAGTCGCGGCAAGCCGTTTGCCCTGCGGATATTGAAACGCGAACTGCGCTTCAATTTCACCGCCCGCCGCCGCTTTCTCCGCGGCTGCGAAATCCTGGAACAACTCGCGGACAAGGACCACATCGTCGGCTACGTCGAACACGGCAAAGCCGAAGGCACCTGTTTTCTGTTGATGGACTACATCGAGGCGGCAAATCTTAAGGAACTGTACGCGCGCCAGGATCCCATCCTGCAGGAAAACGTGGCGCAAATCCTCATCGATTCCGCCACCGCCTTGAGTTACGTCCACGAGGCCGGTTATATGCATCTGGATTACAAGCCGGAAAACATCCTCGTCACGCGCAACGCGGCGGTGCGCCTGATTGATTTCGACATGGCCCTGCCGATCCCCGAAAAGCCCAAGAAGCTCGATAAAAACCCCGGCACCCCCGGTTACATGGCGCCCGAACAATTGAAAGGCGAACCGGTGGATGGCCGCGCGGACATTTTTGCCTTTGGGGTGATGGCGTATGAATTGTTGACCAACCACAAGCCGTATCCCGGCGACACGCCGGCGGAAATCGTGGCCGCCCAAATGAATCCGGCCGGAGCCATCCCCCTTCGCGAACACAATCCCGATGCCCCTGCCGATCTCGAAAAAGTCGTCATGCGCTGCCTCGAGCGCGACCCCGACCGCCGCTATCCTTTCTGCGGCGTGATGCTTCGCGACCTGCAAAACGCGTTGTACGTTTAAAACGGAGCGCGGCTGTGTCACCGACCAGCCGCAGCAATGTCAAACCTGCAACGATTGTAGGAAATCATTCTCATCCTCTTCCTCTTCCTCATCGTCATCCTCTGAGGGCCAATAAGGAGTGGCGCGTAGCTTTGCATTTGAGCACCAGGCAATTTTGACGCGTGACAACGTCTCTCCTCTCCCCGCTAAACGGGGAGAGGATTGAGGTGAGGGGCATTAATTTTCAACCCGTGACCTAACCATCCTCATCATCCTCCTCCTCGTCATCCTCTGTTTTTAATTTATGAGGAAGCCGAAGAATGGCGCTAATTCCTCAGAGTCTGCGTAGACAATATCTGCGGAAGGCATTGCCAAAAAATGTCATCTATTTGACAAGATATGTGTGAACCCTCAAAACCCGCCCATGACAATATCGGCATGGTTATTTACAAGCAGGGTGTGGTTGACTGCGCTGGACAGTCCTACATTAGCTGCGTTGTGGAAGCCACCTTTTTTAAATCAGAAATCATCATGCAGCCGTTGAAAAAGAAACTGCCGCTGCTGTTTCATGCACCGCCGCGCGAATCGGTATTCAACCGGCCCAAGGATACTTTGGGCAACCGGTTCGTTTATGCCGTCATCTCCTCGCGCGCGGGCGGCCTTTCGCTCGGGGTGAACATGAACCCCGACCGGCGTTGCAATTTTAATTGCGCCTATTGTGAAGTGGACCACGACGAAGCACCGGCAGAAAAACGGCTGGTCGTGGACGTGATGGCGGCGGAACTGCGGCTGGCCTTGCACGAAGTCGAATCCGGCCAATTACGCCTGCGGCCCAATTATCAGCAACTCCCGCCTGAACTCTTGAAATTGCGTCATGTCGCCTTGAGTGGCGACGGCGAACCAACCCTCGCGGTGAATTTTAACGAAGCCCTGGAAGCCGTCGTGCGCGTCCGGGCGCTGGGCGGATTCTTCAAGATTGTCTTGATAACGAACAGCACGGGTTTGGATCTGCCCGAGGTCCAGCACGGCCTCGGCTTTCTCACCAAGTCGGACGAAATCTGGATCAAACTCGACGGCGGTACGCAGGAATTCTTGAATCGGGTCAATCATCCCGGCGTGAAACTTGAAAAAATTCTTGCCAATATTTTGCTCACCGGCCGGCAGCGCCCCGTCATCGTGCAAAGCCTTTTCGCCGCGATCCAGGGCGAGGAACCGCCGATGGAGGAGATCAGGCAATACACACAACGCCTGAAGGAATTGAAAGACGGCGGCGCCCGGATATCCCTGGTACAGATTTATTCCGCCGCCCGGCCCGGGGCTAAATCCGAATGGGGTCACCTTCCCTTGCGCGTCCTTTCCCAGATCGCCCAGACCGTCCGCCAGCACACCGGCCTGCGCACGGAAGTCTTCTAAAACTTTCCTGCCAACCCTAAAAAAATAACGAGGCAGGTTTGATAACCTGCCTCGTTTGTTTTGAATGATGATTACTTGGCCTTTTTCGCGGCCTTGATCTTGGCCCAGCGGGCGCGCTGCGCGGCGGCAATGGCGGCACGGGCGGCGGCGCTGAATTTCGGACGCTTGCGGGCCGGCTTTTCTGCAGCCGGGGCCTTGGTGGCAGTGGCGCTGCCGAGGGCGCGATTGATCGCGGACAGACGGCTTTCAAGTTTGGTTTTCTCCGCAAGCAATGCCGTGCGAAGCGTGACGTATTTTTTAAGTGAA
Organism: Candidatus Sulfotelmatobacter sp.; assembly: GCA_035485115.1. Taxonomy (GTDB): domain Bacteria; phylum Verrucomicrobiota; class Verrucomicrobiia; order Limisphaerales; family UBA11358; genus UBA11358. The sequence continues at coordinate 11,345 of DATHOG010000034.1, forward strand.
TCGAGTCTCATATCAATGTCAGCATAGCTTATAACCTGTGCTTTGAACAACAGTTATTTTTAAGGTTAGCCGGGCCTAACCTTGTCAGATGGAGTAAGTGCAAAGCGCCTTCATATACTGCGCCCGCTCGAAAGCCGCGGGCCCGGCGCAATACTTCTGGCTTAAGCTGCCTTTGATCTGTTGCACGGATTCGTAATCGTGTTCCTCCAGCCAGCGCGAAAGGTCGCTCTCGATCGCCGCGATCTGGGGAAAGCCATGGCGCAAGACCGTCGAACAAAGCATGGTTACGTCTGCGCCCGCCATCAGCATTTTCAATGCATCGGCCGCCCGGTGGATGCCGCTCGTCGCCGCCAGGCTGGCTTTGACCTTCCCATAAAGGATCGCCGTCCAGCGCAGTGGCAGGCGCATCGCCATCGGTGTGCTTAATAGGATGTTTGGTTTGACCTCCAGATCTTCCAGGTCGATATCCGGTTGATAAAAACGGTTGAACATCACCAGGCCGTCGGCACCCGCCTCGTCAAAACGCCTGGCCATGTTCGCAAAGTTGCTGAAGAACGGACTAACTTTCACCGCGATGGGAATCTTCACCTCCGACCGCACGGCGCGCAGGATATTAAGATAGTTTTCCTCGACCATTTCACCCGGCACGTCAAGGTCGGTCGGGATGCTGTAGATATTCAACTCCAGGGCATCAGCGCCCGCCTGCTGGATCTGCCGGGCAAACTCCGTCCAGGCACCGACCGACGAGCAATTCAAGCTCGCGATGATCGGAACCTTAACCAACTGCCTGGCCTTCCAAAGATGTTGAAGGTACTCTTCCGGACCAACATGATAATCGCCCGCTTCCCGGAAGTAACTTAAAGCTTCCGCATGGCTTTCCGTCCCCTGCTCCACATTTCGGTTCAGCTCCAGCCGGTCCTGGCTCAATTGCTCCTCGAATAGCGAGTGCATCACGATCGCGCTCGCGCCGGCATCTTCGATATGCTTGAGGTTGTCGATGTTCTCTGAAAGCGGCGAGGCCGACATCACCAGCGGCGTGCGCAGTTTCAGGCCGAGATAGGTTGTGGACAGGTCCATGGTAGTGTTTGGTTAATGGTTTACGGCGACTTCGCAGCCGTCTAATATTTTGAAGACTCGTGACGTTTTCATTTTAGATTTTATAGGCGGCGTTGTAAGTGCGTTTGTCTTCATCGACGACCAGCTTGAAGCCGAGTTTTTTGCAGATGTGGCGCATCGCATTGTTTTCGGCGAGAATTTCACCGACGATGCGATCCAATTTCTCCGTCCGCCCGACTTCGATGAGTTGTTTCAATAATTCATGGCCGAGGCCGAGATTTTGCCAATTGTCGTTCACCAGCACGGCGAACTCGGCGTCATTGGTGCCGTATTGCCGGCTCAGGCGGCCGACGCCGAGGATTTTTTTCTCCTCGCTTTCGTTGGCCGGGGTTGATTCCGCCACCAGCGCAATTTCCCGGTCATAATCATTGAAACAGATGCGCGTCAATCGTTCGTGCGTGACACGTTGCTCCAGTTTCAGCGCGCTGAAATAACGGTGGTAGACGCTCTCTTCGGAAAGCGTTTCGTGAAACTTCCCCATCATCGGCTCGTCTTCCGGACGGATGGGGCGGATGGTCACCGGTGCCCGGTTTTTCATCCGCCACGGCGTGATGAATTGCACCGGATACGGGCGGATGGCCGGACGCGGCAGATTTTCCTCCGGCGTCTTCGGATCATGTAACACGACGCGCGCATCCAGCGCATAGAGCCGTTCCGTTGATACCAGCAGCGGATTGATGTCGATTTCCGCTATCCATGGCTGCTCGACCACCAGTTGGCTGAAGCGCACAAGCAGTTGCTCCAGTCCGGCAATATCCACGGCTTTGCGGCCGCGAACGCCCTTGAGCGCGGTGAATATCTTGGTACGCTCCATCATGCGCCGCGCCAGCGTTGCATTCAACGGCGGCAGGCCGAGCGCTCGGTCCTTGAAAACTTCAACCAGTTGGCCGCCCGTGCCGAACAAGAGCACCGGCCCGAATTGCGGATCAACACTGCTCCCGACGATAAGTTCATAACCTTCCAACTTGATCATGGGTTGCACGGTCACGCCTTGAAAATGTTGTTTGCCAACCTTTTTGGTGACCGATGTTTCAATGGCTTTCCACGCCTGACGGACAGCGGAGGCCGTGCGCAAATTTAGTTGCACGCCACCGACATCCGTCTTGTGCGTGATGGTTTCAGAATACAATTTCAACACGACTGGAAAACCAAGCCGCGCGGCTTCCCGCACCGCGTCGTTTTCGGTGAGGGCGACGAGTGTTTCAACCGTCGGGATGCCGTAGGTCGTGAGCAGTTTCTTGGATTCAAATTCGGTAAGGATCGTGCGTCCCGTCTTGCGTACATCGGAAAGGATTTTCGCCGCTGCCTCACGGTCAATATAACCGTGGCCGTTATTTGTGGGCGAAGCCGGCGTTTCGTATAGCGAACGCAGGTTTTCGGTGTAGCGCCACATGTAGTTGAACGCCTTGGCTGCACGGTCGGGATACTTGAAAGTCGGGATGCGCGCCGTGTTGAGGATATCCTCGCCTTTCTCGACCTGGCCCGCACCCATCCAGCTCGCGATGATCGGCTTGCCTTCGATATGTGCGAACGGCGCGATCTCCTCGGCGGTGGCCGTGGGATCGGTCATTGACTGTGGTGTCAAAATGACCAGTAACCCGTCGGTATTTGGATCCTTCGCCACGATGTCCACGGCACGCGCGTACAGCTCCGGACCGGCGTCACCGATGATATCCACCGGATTGTTGTGGCTCCATGTCGGTGGCAAAATCTGGTTCAAGGATGCCATCGTCTCTGGCGTCAGCTCGGCCAGTTGCGCGCCACTGGTGATGAGCGCATCGGTTGCGAGGACGCCTGGACCCCCGGCATTGGTGACGATCGTGAGCCGCGGACCTTTTGGACGCGGTTGTTTGGCCAGCACTTCCGCCATGTCAAATAATTCAGACATTGTCTCGACACGCAAAACACCGGCGCGTTGAAATGCCGCCTGCAAAACCTCGTCGCTGCCGGTCAGTGAGCCGGTATGCGATGCCGCGGCCTTGGCGGCCGCCTCCGTGCGTCCTGGCTTGATAACGATGATCGGCTTGGTCAACGCCACTTCGCGCGCGGCAGACAGAAAGGAACGCGCATCGCCGATGCTCTCCATGTAGATGACGATCGATTTTGTGTTCGGATCGTCGCCCAGATGATTGATTAAATCACCCCAGCTCACGTCGAGCATGGAGCCGAGCGAGACAAAGGCGCTGAATCCGACATTCTCCTTCAAGCTCCAGTCCAGGATCGCCGTGCAAAGCGCACCGCTCTGGCTGATAAAGCCAACGCTGCCGTCATGCGCCATATCGGCGGCGAACGTGGCATTAAATTTATGCCCGGGAACCATCACGCCGAGACAGTTTGGACCGATGATGCGGATGTTCGAACGGCGCGCCTCTTCGATAACTTGTTGTTCGAGGGCGGCGCCTTCCGGTCCGATTTCCTTGAAGCCGGCCGAAATGATGATGACCCCTTTGATACCGGCGACGGCACATTCCTTGATGATGCCCGGCACGGTTTTCGGCGGCGTGATGATGACGGCGAGATCGGGAACCTCGGGCAATGCCGCCACGTTCGGAAAGGCGTGCAGCCCCAGGATCGATTCCTGGATCGGGTTGACCGGATAAATTTTGCCTTCAAAGCCGCCGGACACCAGATTATGCAATACCGTGCGGCCCACGCTGCGCTTGCGTTCCGTCGCACCGATGACGGCGACGGACTTGGGTGCGAGAATCGGGTCAAGCGGGCGGCGGGAGGACTGGCGAAGAATATCGTGCGCGGCTTCGATGCCGGGCGGGGTGCTGTGGGGCTTGCTCATATGTGCGTGTGAACATTCAAATCACACGCACAAAATCGCATTCAAGGGACTTTCCGACTTTCCCTCATTTGCCAATTAAGAGCCATTTTTTGACCGGCCAGTAGATGCCGGATGATTTACTTCCCGCCCTGCGAATCCGCCCAGCGAACGGCGCAACGCACCAGGTCGGTCGCCGTCTTGATCTCGAGCTTGGCCTTGATGTTCGCCCGGTGGACCTCGACGGTCTTGACGCTCAAGTGAAGTTTTTCTGCGATGTCACGCGTGCCCATCCCCTGCCCGATCAACTGAAAGACTTCAAACTCGCGGTCCGACAATTTTCCGACCGGTGACGAACTTGAATTTTTCCCGGCGCCCGAAAAAATTTCCAGGATGCGCGATGACATTTTATCACTGACGTAGATCTGTCCGGAGAGGACCTGGCGGATGGCGTGGATAAATTTCTCGCCGCCTTCCTGCTTCATGATGTACCCGCGTCCGCCGGCGCGCAGCACGCGCTCCGCATAAATCAGTTCGTCGTGCATCGAGACCACCAGGATCGGCAGCTCCGGGTGCATCGCCCGAATGTCCTTGATGAGTTCGAGGCCGTTTTTATCCGGCAGCGAAATATCGCACAGCACCAGGTCAACCTCCTGCGGAGGCGTGGCGAGGAATTTCATCGCCTGCGCCGCATTGTCCGCCTCGCCGTTCACCTTCAATCCGCGCTCGTTGCCGATAAGCTGCGCGAGGCCGTTGCGCATCATGGGGTGATCGTCCACGATGAGTATCTGCTTAACATTTTTGGGCTTCGTGGTCATGAAATCATTTTTGCTTCGGAACCAGGCAGGCCACGGTCGCGCCCCGGCCGTCGGAATTGTCCCCGATCGCCAACGAACCGCCGACCATGCCGATGCGTGTTCGCATGATGCGCAAACCCATGCCGCGTTCTCCGGATTTTTTCAAAAAACCTTGTCCCTGGTCGCGCACGCTCAAGAAAACATTTTCCGGCTGGTCCCGCAAGGTGATCACAATCTTCTGCGCCTTGCCGTGCTTGATGGCGTTGGAAACCGCCTCCTGCGCGATGCGAAACAGATGTGTGGAGGCCGCGTGATCGTCGAATTTGACGACCTCCTTGCAGTCGAACACACATTGTATGCCGAAGATTTTTTCCGTGTTCAACGCCAGTTCCGTAAGAGCGGACATCAGGCCTTCCGATTCCAGCGTCACCGGCGACAATCCACGAGCCAGCAACCGCGTATGCCCGATCGCCTCGCGCACGGACTTGGCGATTTCCGTGGCCCGCGCTGAACCGGCCTTTAATTTGGGGTTGAGCTTTTTCGCCAGGACCTGGGCCAGCATCTCGATACCGGCGAGGTGCTGGCACAAACCATCGTGCAAATCCTGTCCGATCCGGCGCTGCTCGCGTTCGCTGATCTCAAGAATCTCCTTCTGCAAGCGCTTGCGCTCGGTGATGTTGCGCGCCACTTTTGAAGCGCCGATGATTTTTCCTTCAGCATCCCGGATGGGTGAAATGGTGACGGAGACGTCGATCAGCCGCCCGTCCTTGCGCCGGCGCAAGGTTTCAAAATGATCCACCGATTCGCCTTTGCAGATCTTTTTCAGAATGACGGGCTCCTCATCCTTCCGGCCTTTGGGAATCAATTTTGAGACCGGCCGGCCGATCATTTCTTTGGGGGAATAACCAAAAATGATTTCCGCGCCATGATTCCAGCTCGTCACGCGACCCTTGAGGGTTTTGCCGATGATCGCGTCATCGGACGAGGCCACGAGTGCTTCATAATAGCGCAACGCTTTTTCCGACTCCTTGCGCGCGCTGATGTCGCGGATGAACCCCGTGAACAGCCGGCGGCCCTTCAGTTTCACTTCGCTCACCGACAAATCCATGGGAAAGGTGCTGCCATCCTTTCGCCGGCCGGCCTCTTCCCGTCCGATGCCGATGATTTTGGCGTGGCCCGTCCGCTGGTAGTTGGAGAGATAACCGTCATGGGCCGTGCGATGCGGGTGGGGCATGAGCAGGCTGATATTTTTCCCGGCCAACTCGGTCTGGCGGTAGCCAAATAAAGTTTGTGCGGCAGGGTTTGCGGATTCAATGATGCCGCGTTCATCGATGGTGATGATGCCCTCGACCGCCGTGTCCAGAATGGCGCGGAGCCGGGCTTCGCGGTCGTATAACTCCGCCTCGGCCTTTCTTTTTTGGGTGCGCGACCGGCGCAGATGGCTAACCCCGAGTTGCTCGATGCACGCCAGCAACTGCTTCCGGGACATTTTGCGATAGTCCTTCATCTCGCGGATGTAAAAACTATCCGCGAAATCAGCAGCGCTGCCAACTTCAATCGAAGACCGGTACGTCAAGGCTTTCGGCACCTTTTTAATGTGCAAATAGTTGGGAACGATATTCCGTCGGCGACTGGCCGAGGATCTTCTTGAACACGCGGTTGAAATGCGTGAGCGACTGGAAACCGACTTCAAATGCGATTTCGCTGACGCGCAGATTCGGGTTGAGCAGGAGATTTTTGGACTTTTCAATGCGCACGCGCGCGACGTAGTCGGTGAAGTTGATACCGACGATCTTTTTGAACATCTTGCAAAAATAAAAGCTGCTCATGTTGACGGCCTTGGCCACCTGTGTGAGTGACAAATCTTCCGTTTGGTGTTCGGCGATGAAGTTGCGAGCCTTGGTGATCACCGGCGGTTCGGCATTTTCGCGCTGGATAAACACCTGGTTGCTGACCATCGAGAGATGCTGTGAAAAAATGGTCAGCAGCTTGATCGCTCCGTCATGTTCCTTGGGCGAAACGACCTTGCCGGCGTAAAACGCTTTTTTCAGGATGTCACGGTCGGCTTCGATGCCCCACTCGGCGGTGAGCTTCACGACTCTTTCAAATTGCGCCGCCGTGGGCTTTTTGCGGAAGACCTGGCCGGTTTGCAGGAACCCGACCAAACGATCGCTCATCCACACCGGTACGGCGCTGTCGGAGAGCCCGAGCGGACAAGTAACGCTCTGCGCGTCCTTGACAGCCTTCTGGCAAAGTTTCTCCTGTGTTTGCAGGCACATCGCACAGGAGCGGCTCTTTTCCGACATGAGCGCGCAAAGGGGATTTTCATACCGTTTGTTATGGTGCGGCAACTGCCAGGTCTCCACCGGCTGCAGCGCCATGGGCAGTCCCGTTATGTCGCTGAACGCGCGCTCATATTCCTTGTAAATTTTGGAATGCATTAGTGTGTCCACCAGTTCGCGGTTGGTGTTGCCGTTTTCCTGGTTGTGGTTTCCAGCCACGACCAGTTCCATGTTAAAGCGCGGAATGCTGGGTGCAGCGGCCTCGATGTCGTTGGCAAGAATTGTTTGCATGCCGACAATTTAGGGCCAACCCATGACAAATAACAATTGGCGCACCCCCTGATTGCGCGTGCTGCAAAAACATTAGCCCGTTAAGGGAAACCCTTATGGACCTTCGCCCAAAACTTGCGAAATCTGCCCGGCCGAAAGCTCCCGCCACTGGCCCGCCGGCAGGTTGCCCAACCAAAAATTGCCGACCCTTGCCCGCAACAGGCGCAACGTCGGATGCCCGATGGCCGCCGTCATCCGGCGCACTTGCCGGTTCTTGCCTTCGACCAGTTGCAAGCCGATCCAACAATCGGGAACGGATTTGCGAAAACGGATCGGCGGCACGCGCGGCGGAATTTCCGGCTGGGGTTCCAGGAGCCACGCCTTGCACGGCAGGGTTTTCCAGCCTTGGATCAAAATTCCCTTGGACAATTTTTGCAAACTTTCCGGCAAGGGAATGTTTTCCACCTGCGCCCAATATTCCCGTTCATGCGCATGACGCGGGTTCAAAAGCCGGTCGTTCCACTTTGCCTCGTCGCTCAGCAATAGCAGTCCCTCGGAATCGGCATCAAGGCGGCCGATCGCATAAACGTTTTTTGGGAAACCGAACTCTGACAGCGGACGGTTCGGCGAACCGTCGCCAGTGAATTGCGACAGCACCGCGTAAGGTTTGTTAAAGGCAATTAGCATGGCCGGCTGAATTTTTACCCGCCAAGGCACAAAGGACGCAAAGGAATAATTTTCTTTATCTTGGCGTCTCGGCGTCCTGGCGGTTAAATTTTGGCGTGATTCGCAATATCATCTTCGACTGGTCGGGAACCCTGGTGGACGACCTGCCCGCCGTACTAAAGGCATCCAATTTCGTTTTAGAGCAGGCCGGCAAGGAACCGATGACACTGGAAACGTTCCGCGCCGAGTTTAAATTGCCGTTCACCACGTTTTACGACCGGCACACGCCGGATGTCCCGATGCCCCAGCTCGAAGAGTGGTTTCACGCCGAATTTCGTCGCGCTCAGACTTCCGTCGTGGAATTGCCACACGCCCGCGCATTCCTCGAATTCTGCCGCGCACATCAGATCCGCACGTTCCTCCTAAGCACCGTCCACGCCGACCATTTTCAAGTGCAGTGCAAAGGTAACCGCTTCGACCTGTTCATCGACAAACCTTACACCGATGTCTGGGACAAGCGCGAAAAGATCCACGAGATCCTTAACGACAACAAACTGAAGCCCGGCGAAACGCTGTTCATCGGCGACATGGAACACGACATCGCCACCGCCAAACACGGCGGAATCCATTCCTGCGCCGTACTGACCGGTTACAACACGCTGGCCCAGTTGCGCGCTGCCAAACCGGATTTGATCGTCGAACACCTATCCGAACTGCGCGCGGTATTGGAGCGTAATGGTTTTCAACTGAGGCCGTCCCCAGCGAAGAAGGACAGCAATGGCGGTCATCCGCAATCCTCGACCCTCAGTCCACAGATTCCATTGGCCACCGTTGGGGCGCTCATCTTCAATTCCCAAAATGAGGTGCTGATGGTGCGCACCCACAAGTGGTCAAACAAATGGGGCATCCCCGGCGGCAAAATCAAGCTCAACGAAAAATCAGAAACCGCCCTGCGGCGTGAGATCAAGGAAGAGACCAATCTCAAGGTCGGTAAAATCGAATTTGTACTGGTGCAGGATTGCATTCACTCGAAGGAGTTTTACCGCGATGCGCATTTTGTGCTGCTGAATTACACCTGCCGGGTCACCGGCAAGGCGGCGGTGAAACTGAACCATGAGGCGCAGGAATTCCGCTGGCTCAAACTCGCTGACGCTAAAAAGCTCAAACTAAACAAGCCGACGAAGATTTTGATCGAAGCCGTGGAAAAACGACGTAAATAAATATGCCCACCAATGAAGCGAACTACAAAAATTCTTGCTGAATTTGGGCTGCTGGCAATTGTTTTGTTTGTGGCCTTATTTGTTGCCGCCTATTTCACACCAAAACATAATAAGATAGCAATCTGGCGCGTCAACCTGATGGGAATTGTCGAAGCCAAGCAATTATGGGCAGGCAACCAAGCCAACGATACCAATGATACGCCAACATTTGAGGAGCTACGACCTTATCTTTCAGACTGGGTAACGAATCATATTTCTTGGACAAATGGTCAACTAGTGGACGTAGATGGTGGAATTTATGCCATTGGCCATGTTGGTGAGGGTCCTTCGTGTTTAATTGGTGGCGTTCGGAGGTCTCTCCAATGATCACCACTCCCAAAGACTTTCACGGCATGAGATTGGCTTGTAGAATGCCAACGGCGTTCCATCCTTCAGCCCAGGATTGCAAGGCAGGAGCCACCCGGGACGTTTCCCGAATTTTAGGAACCATCGTCAATCTACCAACGTTTTGGACTGCGGCGGGAAGCGAAGCGCCACGCCGCTTTCGTCCGCACGGAAATTTATCGAACATTCAAAAATTGCGCACCCGCACGAAAGCGGTGTCGCGGCTCTGCCATGCCACCGCACTCCAAAATGCTCTGTACAATTCGAGAGTCATTGCCAACGCGTCAGCGTCTTGGACTGCGGTAGTCCTCTACCGCTTTTCATCACATCGCCCAAACCAATCGGTTTTGCAGGGATCTCCCACGAGATTACAGAATTCCAACCATCCTTAACTCCGCTATAATCCTTTCAGGATGGAAACACCTTAACAAAATGCACTCCGACAAGATTTCCATCATTGACCTCGAAGTGTTTTACCACGTGGGCGTGCCGGAGGCCGAACGTGCCCACCCGCAGCGGTTGCTGCTCACGATTGAACTGACCTCCGATTTTTTCGCCGCCGCCAAATCGGATTCCATCACCGATACGATCAATTATTTCGCCGTCACGCAACAGTTGTTGAAATTCGGCGCCGGTCGCGAATGGAAACTCATCGAAAAACTCGCCGCCGACATCGCCGACACCCTTTTAAAGGACTTCAAACCGCAATCCGTTTCCGTGGAGGTGAAAAAATTCATCATTCCTCAGGCCCGGTATGTTTCCGTTCAGATTAAAAAATAGCGGCGTTGGGCAAGATATTATATCGCGTTCCCCCTCATCCTGACCTTCTCCCCGGGGAGAAGGAACAGCAGTTAGAAATTTTCACTTTCGCGAGTATCAACGAGCCGCTGGCCGCCAACAATTTGCCAAGACGCTGGGAGCGTTTCTCCCTCTCCGCGTTTTGCAGAGTCGGCGGAGCAAAATGGGGAGAGGGCCGGGGTGAGGTGCACGTTTCACCATCATTATGTTCCATCATTTCACCACCCCTATTTCAACCAGTTATCATAAACCATCTTCAAGGTCACCAGCGTCACCATTGTCAGAAAAACCGGCCGGATGAATTTTGTGCCGCGCGTGATGACCATCCGGCTGCCCAGCCGGGCGCCCAATATCTGGCCGCAGCCCATGAACAGTCCGGCCACCAGCCAGATCTTTTGCGCGAGCGCAAAAACAATTAGGGACGCAACATTGCTCGCACAGTTCAAGGCCTTGGAGTTGGCCGTCGCTTTTGCGAGGTTGAAGCCAAGGCATAACATAAAAGCCAGCGCCAGAAAAGTTCCTGTGCCCGGCCCGAGAAATCCGTCATAACAGCCGATGCCAAAGGCAAAGATGAAATCAAACTTTGTCCCGGTCATACGCGGGTGAATGTCCTGAGCGCCCAATTGTGGACGCAACCACACAAACAACACCACGGCAACGAGCAGGAATGGCAGAAATTGTTTTAGATGCTGCGAGTCAAATTGCTGCACCAGTAAAGATCCAACCAGCGAGCCCAGGAACATCAGCAGACAGGCCCGCCGAACTTCCCTGAAATGGATCGCGCCCGCATGCGCAAAATGCACCGTGGCGCTCGTCGAACCAAAAGTGGATTGCAGCTTATTTGTGCCCAGCGCGAATTTGGCATCGGGGCAGATATTCAGCAACACCGGCAACGTGAGCAGTGCCCCGCCACCGGCCAGAGTGTCCACAAAACCGGCGACCAAACCGGTCGCGAACAAAAGCGCGACCTGCCACCAGATGATATGCAAAAAGTCGTTCACCCCACCTTCACCGTCGCACCGCGTTTGGCCGATTCAAAGCAGGCATCCAAAACCTGTTGAGTTCTCAGCGCCCACATCGGCCAGTCATCATTCAGCCGCCCGGTGAAAATCTGATCTGCGAAATTACGCCACATACGGGTGTCCTGTGCGGTCCGATGACCGAAGTCCATTGGGTTTGCGTCTGCGGGACATTTCGCCTCCCCGGGAACGGTGATAAATTTTTCGTTCACCTCGAATGACGGTTCGTAGCCGTTGAACGGATGCACGAAATCCGGCAGACGGATCCAGCCCTTTTGTCCGCTGACAAAAACCCATTGTTGTTTTGCGGTTAAAAACGATGAATAAAACTCCACCGTCATGCCGCCGGGATAATTCAACGTTGCGGAAAGTTCCACCGGCGCTGACGGACGGTTGGGAAGATTTTCAGACGCGTTCAAAATTTTCCCGCTTACGGATTCCGGCAACTGCCATTTCAACACCCAAAGCGCAAATCGGATCGAATACCAGCCGAGGTCGCCCAGGCAGCCGGCCGGCTCGAGCAGGCCGTTGGCGCGGATGTTGGTCTTGAAAAATTCCTCCCCGGGATAAAAGGTGAACGCGGAAGCGATGCGACGGACTTGCCCGACACTTTTGCCATCGTCCAAAACCTCACGGATCATAGGCAGCCGAATATTGTGCATGAACATGACGCCATCGAGAAACTGCACGGAATGTTTTTCGCACGCGGCGAGCATCTCTTCCAGCTCGCCGGCATTAATAGCGCATGGCTTCTCGCACAGGATATGTTTGCCTTGCTGCGCGGCACGGATGACAAAATCTTTTCGCATCCCGGTCGGCACCGGCACATAAATGGCATCCACGTTCTTCGCCGCCAGCAGTTCATCGTAACTGCCCAGTGCATCGGGAATTTTTTCAAACGGAAATTCCCGCTGACACCCGGCCACAAAATCCCGGCTTTTTTGCGGATCACGGCTCGCGACGGCGGAAACCACGCAGTTGCCGGAATTGAAGATCGCCTTCCAATTTTTCTTGCCGATGCCGGCGGTGCTCAAAAATCCGATGCGCAGCTTTTTCATGGCCAAATCATCCTCGTTCTCCACTCCATCGTCATGCTCAAATTTGATTGACCCGGTCGCAATTCAAAGACCATCAACCACGCCAAGGATGTTCTTGGTTCAAGTAGCTGGTGGGGTGAGCGTCCTCGCGAGCCGTCGTGAGCCTTGGGTCTAAGCGGCTCGCGAGGACGCTCGCCCCACCAAATCAAGACATGCCTGAGTCCCGTCAAGTCAGGACATTACCACTTGATTAGGAGTATGGCGTTGTAAGAGCGGATGATTCCTTTACCCGCTCCAAAATCACGTCCGCCAACAATGGTTCGCTGCCGACGGATGATGAATACCAGATCAATTTGTCGTCGCGCCCGGTTGGATTGCGCCAGGCCGGCTGGCCGGCGGCGAGGCGTTCCTTCACGATGCGTTCCGGTTCACCCAGCAATACCGGAATGTCCCCGGCGACATGTAATCCGTCACTGATAAAAAACGGGACAACGATGACATTTTTTGTCTTAACGTCCTGCCAGCAGTTTTTGATGAACGGCGCCTCCTCCATAAAAATCGCGCCGACTTCGGCAAAAATATTCAAGCTGCGGATCAATCCGGCCTGTCGCTCGATGGTGAGACGGGAATTTTTGTTCCGCTCCGTGCCGTGCCCGGCGATGAGCAGCGTGGCATCGGAAAATTTCGGCGCACGCGGAAAGGGAAATTTTTTCACGACTTCATCGGCGCGGGCGAGGATGACCTTGGTCATGGCGTCGTGCGAGCCGACCGGCTTGCAATAATGAAGTGACGAGTGATGGGTGACGAGGGACAAGTTGTCTGGATAATCAAAGCCCAGTTCCTTGGGGATCTTGTCGGCGGCGAAATAGCCTTCACTGATGAAAAGCGGGGCGATGAAGATTCTCGGCGCGGAAGTCTCCGCGAGAACAGTTTTGACCTGCGGCTCCTGTTTCCAGAAGGCCGGTCGGACCTCGCGGAAAATTTTCCGGCGCGCCAGCTCCGCCGCGTGTTGTAAAACCGGTGCGGCGGAATTTTCATTCAACTCCGTGCCGTGGCCCAGCACCACCAGCACGGCGTCGGAAAAATCTCCAGGGTCGTTCACGCGCATAGTTTGCCGTGCCGTGCGCCCGCTGCAAGCCGCGTAAATCTGCAAAATTTTCTTGAACCTTTTACCCTTTTCGTGCGTCTTATTGGGCGTCCGCCGGAATTAAACCACCAAACCACCAATGAAATTAACCAAACTCACGTTTGCGGCCATCGCCGCCCTCGGTTTCGCCTTTGCCGCCTCCGCTGACGATGGCACCAACTTGCCGCCAGCCTCCACCAAGACCGGCCTCACCTACGACACCGATATGAAGCCGATTTTTGATGTTTCCTGTGTAAAATGCCATAGCGGCGACCACCCCAAGGCCCGCCTGCACATGGACACTTTGGCCGGCGTTTTGAAGGGCACGAAGCAAGGACCGATTCTCAAGGCCGGAGACAGCGCGAACAGCTTCATCGTCAAGAGCATCTCGCACCAGACCGAGGATCACGATGCCTGGATGCCGCCGGTAGGTAACAAGGCTGGCATCAAGCCGCTGACCGACGACCAGATCGGCCTCATCCGCGCCTGGATCGATCAAGGCGCGAAATAATCCTGATTTTTACAAAACAAAAAAACGCGGCTCCAATCGGGGCCGCGTTTTTTTCGTCCAAATCAGCGCGGAATCGGCGGAATCGGTGGCGGCACTGTTACTGTCGTTGTCGTTGTGTCTTGCGGCGGATTCAGCAATGCCGCCTTGCGATCGTCCGATAGTGAAGTTTGATTCAGCCACACCGTCGCCTTCGCCGGGTCGCTCTGCAACCACGAACGCGCCAGGCTCTCGATGGCTGACGACTGCGCATCAGGATCCGTTAATTTTTGGATCCATGGCAGCGCCATTTCGGGATATTCGTCAGCGACATCGTTGACGTAGCTTTGGATGGCCGTCTGCCTTGCTGCGTCATCTGGCAGTCCAGCCAGCCATTGGCCGGCATCGACCGGATCGTTGCGCGCCCAACTGCTGACCACGGCATCCACGGCTGAATTGCGCGTGTCGCCCGCCTGGAAATTCGCGACCCACGCCGCCGCCGCCTGCGGGTCGGATTCGCTCCATGAAGTAACGACCTGTAAAGCAGCTTTGTTTTGCAAATCCCCGACGGGCAGCGTTGCCACATAGACCGCCGCATCCGACGGTGAATTTTGCGCGAACCCTGAGACGAGCCCGCTGACAAACGAGTCCCGCGCCGGCCCGTCCGGAAGTTTCTGGGCGTAATCCTTCGCGGCCTGCGGGTCCTGCCCTGCCCATCCGCTCGCGGCTGTGTTCAAAAAAGTGTCCTGCGACGACCCCGTCAAGGTTTGCGCGTAAGCCACGGCCGCGTCCGGTTCGGCCTCAATCCATTGTGCGCCCAGCCCATTTAACGCGGTCTGTTTTCCGTTGCCGTCCGGTAATTTCTGCACCCACGCGACCGCACCGTCCAAATCCGTTTGCGCCCACTGACTCGCAACGTTATTGACCATATTGTCACGGGTCTGGCCCGCCGGAAGCAAAAGTGCAAAAGCCGCCGCCGACTGTGGATCGGTTTGCATCAACTGGTTGCCGATTTCCTGCAGCGCCTCCTGTTTGGCCGAGCCTGCCGGAAGAGAGTTGGCCCAGTTCGTCGCCGCTCCGAGGTCGGACGAGACGAGGCTGCGGGCGATCTGGCCGATGGTTCCGTTCTGCACGCTGCCCGGCGGCAAAAGTGAAAGAAGTGACAGGGCTTTCTGCGGATCAGAATCGGCGAGCGAACCGATGGCACCCGCCAGCATGGAATTTTTCTCCGGGCCTGCCGGCAGGGCCTTGGCATAGGCCAGGGCAGTATCCGGATCCTGCTGCACCCATTGCTCCATCGCATTGTTGAGCAGGTTGTTTTTGGAATTGCCCGCCGGAAGTTTCCCGATGAAATCCATCGCCGCCTTCGGATCCGATTGCGCAAGCTGGTTGCAGGCCGATTCCATGGCCCCCTGTTTACCCTGGCCTTCCGGCATTTTTTGAAGATACGCCAACGCCGCGCTGGCGTCGTTTTGAGCCCATCCAGAGATTACCGTATTGATGGCATTCTGTCGTTCGGTCCCATTTGGCAACGCCGCCGCCCAGGCGATGGCCGATAGCGGATCCTTTTGTCCCCACCGTGTGGCCACGGCTTCTAATGCCTGTGCACGCTGCGCTCCTGCGGGCAACGACAATGCTTTGGCCGCCGCAGCCTGTGGATCTGTATCAGCCCAGCTTTGAAAAATCGGGTCAAACGTGCCGGACATCTGCTGGCCGAGGCCGGAGTCATTCAACGCCGCCAAAGCCGCTTGTGGATCTTTTTCAGCGAGCAGGGAAACCACCGTGTTCAGACACGTATTGCGCAACCCGCCGGCCGGCAATTGCATCACCCACGTTTTTGCGGCGTTTGCGTCCTTTTTCGCCCAACCCTGCACGACCAGATTGATCGCAGCGTCATGGGTTTGCCGGTTCGCCAGCGATTGCGCGTAAGCCAGCGCCGCCTCGGGGGCGTAACGGCCCCAGCGCGGCAGCAATGCCGTGCGCCACAGGTCCTGCTGTGGCTCGTGCAAATTTTTGTCCACGAAGACCGCCAGTTCCGGCAGCAACGCCGGTTCGATGCCGGCGGCAAAATCACTAATTTCATTCCAATCATCCGATTTCAATTCCCGGATCTTGACCTCGATCTCTGCGATGGAATTTGTCGC
>DATHOG010000035.1:0-39479 GCA_035485115.1 Candidatus Sulfotelmatobacter sp.
TAACGGAAGTGATTACCGTGCTGTTCGTGCCGGGGTCGGTCTGCGCCTTCGCGCAGCAGGCCGCAGCGAACAACAATAAAAAGATTTTCGCCTTCATAATTTTAACATTCCATTCCGGATCACGGTACGCACATGGTTGGACACCGTGAGCGAGGTGGCGTTCGTCCGCCAGACGAACATGAAACCGTCGCCGTTCAGATGATACGCGCCGTCGCCTGAAATCATTTCCAGATGACCCGGCGAGCTGGCCGTGCCGTGCTTCAGATCATAGGTGCACTGGTCTGCGAGCGCGGTCATCTCCAGGACGCCGTTCGTGTTGAACGTCTCGATCTTCAATTTTTTTACGTCCAGCAGCCCGCCCGGCAACGGCAACGCGTTGGTTCCCGACAGGCGCGTTTCCACCAGTTGCTCGTTCGGCGGCTTGAAATACATGTCTGTGCTGAAATCCTGTGCGTGGCTCAGCGGCGGCTGCTGCGCGCGGCCTTGAAAACTGCAAACTCCCAGTGCCAGGCTGCAGAGAAACACCAAACCCCAGGCCATAAATCCAAACCTTCCAATTCTTGGATTGGAATTTGAAGTTTCTCCGGAGCCTGGATGTTGGTGCTTGGAATCTTTCATTCCGAATATTTTTCCACAAACTGCTGCCATCTGTTTTGCGCCCGTAAAATCAATTCCACCGTCTCGCGCACCGCGCCGCGGCCGCCGGGGTGTTTGGTGACGTAATGCGCCGCCGCTTTCGCCTCGGCCACGGCGTCGCCGACTGCGACCGCCAGACCCGCGCGCGTCAACGGCCCGAGGTCAATGATATCGTCTCCGACAAAACATACGTCGCGCCAGTTCAATCT
This sequence comes from Candidatus Sulfotelmatobacter sp., assembly GCA_035485115.1. Classification (GTDB taxonomy): domain Bacteria; phylum Verrucomicrobiota; class Verrucomicrobiia; order Limisphaerales; family UBA11358; genus UBA11358. Next base: position 846 of record DATHOG010000035.1, read on the forward strand.
TTGTTCCGCCAGCAGGATTTCCACGGCCTGGGTTTTGCTGATGTTGTCGCCTTGTTGCGCGAGAAAATCAATCTTCAATTCCTCCGCGCGCAGTTTCGTCGCCAGCGACGGCCGGGCGGAAACCCAGCCGACCTTCAGGCCCGCGCGCTGCGCGAGCACCAGGCCGAGGCCGTCGCGGATATTGAAGCGTTTGAACTCGCGTTCGCCACCGATAAAGATCGAGCCGTCAGTGAGCACGCCATCCACATCGCAGAGGAACAGTTTGATGCCTGAGGCTCGTTTTTTGAGGCTGGGTGAAATTTTTGCGGGCATGAATTAGATAATTATCTCCAATCAACGATTGGCGTCCTTGGTCCGTGAAAAATACTTAATTTGTCCGGCCCCGCCGAAAGGCATCTCCAAACCCCATCTTCTTTGTGCCAATAAACAGTAGAATATGAATCCGTATTACCTGGAAGTTCAGTGAATTTACAGATGAGAACCGCTTGGTCCATATTTGTTGAACCGAGTGAATTATCAAACCCGAGCGAAAGGACTTCATAATTAACCAAACCCCAATTTTTCTCGCCTCTTAGTGCGTGTGCCAGATAAACATCTTTCGGACAGTCATGTCGGAACGCTTTCGCGTGCAACTCATAGGTTTCATGCCATTTTTTGTCCCGTAGTAATTGGTAGAAATTTGTTACATCGTGCGTCAATGTGCTTGCGGCATCTCCAAATGGGCCAGGGTAATCCGCAGCTGAATCCAAGCGTCTGGTATCAGGATGCCAACCATTCGTGTTTACTTCTTGAGAATACGCTGAAACTGCGACTGAAACAAGAATTGCGGCAGCGACCGAACTACAACGCGAAAGATAAAATATAATTCGTAATATAGTTTTCATGGTCGAGCGATTGGGTTGTTTATCTATTTCGCCGCTTTGTAAATTTTCAAGAGCGAGAGCAGCGTCGCGGCCATTTCACCGAGCGGAATCATGTTTGGCCCGTCGCTCAGGGCTTCGTCCGGCTTGGGATGCGTCTCGATGAACAGTCCATTGGCGCCGACGGCGAGCGCGGCTTTCGCCAGCACGGGCGCGAATTCACGCTGGCCGGTGGTCTTGTCGCCGCCGCCGCCGGGTTGCTGCACGGAATGCGTGGCGTCGAACACGACGGGGAAGCCGAAGCTTTTCATCACGGGGATCGAGCGCATGTCGGCCACCAGGTTGTTGTAGCCGAAAGTTGTGCCGCGTTCGGTCAGGAGAATTTTTTTGCCGCCCGCGAGCCGCGCTTTTTCAGCGACGCGTCCCATCTCCTGCGGTGAAAGGAACTGGCCCTTTTTGATGTTCACGATCTTGCGGGTGGCGACGGCGGCCTCGATCAAATCGGTCTGGCGGCAGAGGAACGCAGGAATCTGCAGGATGTCCACGACTTCGCCGGCGAGCCGCGCCTGTTCCTCGGTATGGATGTCGGTCACAACAGGCACCTGAAATTCCTCGCGGATATTCTTCAAGACCTGCAATCCGTCCGCAATGCCCGGCCCGCGAAACGCCTTGCCGGAGGTGCGGTTGGCCTTGTCGAAACTGGCCTTGAACACGTAGTAAATGCCCAGTGCCGAGCAGGTCTTTTTCAGCGAGGCGGCGACGGTGCGGCAGAGCTTTTCATTCTCGATCACGCATGGTCCGGCGAGGAGAAAAAGCCGGCGCGGTGAATTGAGGTTTTTCCAGATGGAATTGGAATCGAGCACGCGGAAGTTTAGCCGGCGCGTGCGGGAATGTAAATCACCGCCAGCTTGCGAGGATGACCGAAGCGGGCGAAAGCACGGGGCTTTCCTGGAACATGCAACTGGTGTCCGTCAGATTCGGATCAGGCAGTTCAGGAACCGTGAAATAGTAATCAGGAACACCTTTCTGCACGACGAGTTGCGGATGGTAACCGCCGCTGGCGGGCCAGGTGGTCACGATTTTTTCATAGACGAGCGCGAGCGCCTTCGAACCGTCGCCGGCGGCATAGCCTTTGGAGGTTTTTCTGACCTGCACCATGTAACGGACTTCGCCATTGTAGGTGACGGGGAAAATGAGGTCGCCGGTCGGCTGGAGCAGCGGTTTCACCGGCTGGCCGGCCTGGTAACTGTGGCGGTCGGTAGCAGCAATGGTATAGACGGGAATCGCATCCCCGAGCTTGGCCTGCTCCAAACTGTCGTCCGGGGCGAAACCGTAGCTGTCGGGATAATGTTGCGCGTAGTTCATCACGCGGGAAAAGCCGGTTTGCGCCGCTTGGTCGATCTTTTCCGCCTCGGTGAGCGGCCGGTCGACTTTGACGGTCATTTTCGGCATGTTGATTTCAGTCGCACCGATGGAGCGTCTTTGCTCGGTGACGGGTGCCTTGATATCCATGCTCATGACCTTGGCCTGCGAGGATTCGTCCGGGGCGGAGGATTCCGGAGCGGCCACGAACGAGGTGTTGTTTACATTTTTCACCGGGGCGGGGGTGGGGTCCGACATCGGGACGGCAGCGGGCGCGGAAGCCGGCGCCGGCGCGGGGACGACCAAAACCGGATCTGGCTGGCTCGGTGCGGCGGGAGCGGTGGCCGTAATCTTGCCGCCTTTTGGAACGTGATGCGTGAGGCGAAAAAGATATTGGTAATAAAAATATCCGCCCACGACCAAAATGATTCCGCCGACGCAGATGCGCACAAACGTGTCATTCACGGGTGAATCTTCGTTCTCCAACTCTTCTTTGATGAACTTGATCATTTTGGTATTTGCCTCCAGCGGGTGCGCTGGCCATGCAATTTAAATGAATAAAAGCATCTGCCGCGCCAAATTTTTGCAAAACGGGACAAACTTTCTTTTGGAACAATTTCAAAGGTTTTCTTCCTCCAGCCAATGACAAAACCCTTGTGATAAGCCGGTTATTGTTCAAAAAGTAGACAGCCTGACATGACACGCTGCGCTATACCGCCCTACATAACGTTGAACGTTGCGCGCTTGACTTCACAGGTTTTTGACGCGGAAATAACCGCATGAAAATCACCCGTCGCGATCTCTTTGTCGTCCTCGTTTCGGTTTCACTCGCTGCTGCCGGATTTGCCTATGCCCAGTCGGTCGCCAGCAAGCCGGTCATGCACTCGTGCGTTTACAACTGGGATGATCTCAAACCCGTGCCGACCAAGGTGGGTTCACGGCGCGCGGTCTTTGACGCGCCAACCCCCACGCTTTCAAACTTTGAATGCCATATCACCACGTTGAACCCCGGGGAATCGCCGCACCCGCCGCATCATCATCCCGACGAGGAATTGATGATTGTCAAGGAAGGCACGCTTGCCGCATTGCAGGGCGACCAGACGAACATCGTCACCGCCGGCGGGATCATTTTTGAAGCCTCCAACGAATTGCACGGCCTGCGCAACATCGGCACCAACCAGGCCGTCTATTTCGTTTTCAAATTCATCCCGCACGATCTGGTCATGGGGAAATGATTTTCACACTCATCACCGGTGCACCGTGGGCGGATTGCGGTTGGAGAATTTGTGAACGGGTTTCCTGTCTTGCTGTCCTATGGTCGTAATTCTGTCTTTTATTTTTAGAATTGTTAAATTGAACCCGTGAGCTTGACCCTTGGACTCCTTAGCGCGCTGCTGGCCACGAACCAGCCGGTCGCTGTCAGCAACCTTGTCCAGCAACAGACCGGCGTGGCGCTGCCCGTGGTGGATGCGAACGATCCCGCCGAAGTGGATCTGCGCGCCGTGATGACGGCCGACGACGGCGTGCTGGACGAGGTGAATTCGTGGATCCAAACGAACCAGATTCCGCACGGTGACACGAACGCCATCGCGCAGTTAAACCTGAAAATTCACAGCCGGCTGGACGATGTGAAACATGATTACGAGAATTTTCTCCATCGGCATCCTGACAGCGCGCGGGGATATCTCGCCTACGGGTCATTTCTGGATGATATCGGCGACGAGGACGCGGCCATGGTCCAATATGAGAATTCCAAGCAGCTTGACCCGAAAAATCCCGCGGTTTGGAACCAGATCGCGAATTACGAGGGCGAACACGGCGAGTTGACGAACGCCTTCACCGATTACACCGAGGCCATCCGCCTCGATCCGACCGAGCCGGTGTATTACCACAATTTCGCGACCACCGTTTATCTTTACCGCAAGGATGTGCGCGAATTTTATCATATCACCGAGCCGCAGGTGTTTGACAAGGCGCTCGGCCTTTATCAGCAGGCAATGAAACTGACGCCGGACGACCTGGTCCTCGCGACGGATTACGCGATGAGCTATTATGGCATCAAGCCCCTCCGCACGAACGATGCGCTCGTGGCCTGGACCAACGCCTTGAGCATCTGCAAAGACGAAAACGAACGCGAAGGCGTGCTGCTGCACCTGGCCCGGGTGAAGGTCGCCGCCGGATTTTATGACGAGGCGCAGGCGCATCTCGACGCCATCACCAACGCGAAATTTTCCGACATGCGCAAGCGCTTGGAACGCAGCCTGGCAGATCACAAAAATCCACCGACCAACGACATCGTCGAGGTCTCCACGAACACGCTGGTTGCAACCAACCTTCCGGTCATGACGACGAATGCGGTTCCTGCCGTCACCAACCTTCCGCCGGTTTCCACAAACATCATCGACCTGTCCACGAATCTTGACCTAGCTGCGCCTGTCTTGCGCGAGCAAAAACCGTGAGGTTTGGGGCACATTCCTCTAGCGGGTCAGTTTGATTGGTAGGGACAGCGCGCTGCGCTGTCCGCGCCTCCCGCATGCGGGACGGGCGCAATCCCGCATGCGGGATGGTAAGCTCCGCTGTTTTGCGAATTCCTTCCGGCGGCTTTACCGCCGGGGACGGCGCAGCGCGCCATCCCTACCAAATTGACCCGCTACCCAAATTCCAGCTTTGTCTTGCCGGCCATTCGGGGCTAAAATCATCATTATGAGTTTTTACGACAAATTGAAATTCGATGCGCAGGGATTGGTTCCCGCGATCATCCAGGAACAAAAGACCGGGCGGGTCGTGATGATGGCGTGGATGAACCGTGCCTCGCTCGAAAGCACCATCGCCACCGGCAAGACGCACTTTTGGAGCCGTTCACGCCAAAAATTCTGGATGAAGGGCGAGGAAAGCGGCAACACCCAGACCGTGAAGGACATCGCGTTTGACTGCGATGGCGACTGCCTGCTCATCCAGGTCGATCAAGCCGGTCCGGCCTGTCACGAGGGTTATAAATCCTGCTTCTTCCGCTCGGTCGAGGCCGATGGCAACAATTTCAAGACCACCGAACCGCAGCTCAAGACGCCCGAGGAGCTTTACGGAAAGAAAAAATAATTTTTTTTGCCGCTGGATTCGTGTGAGCAAATTCGCTCGTTCGCCGTACTTGCATGAATTCTTTTTCTGGCGCATTCTTTTTTCATGCTGACGGATGAACAAACCAGCCCCGAACAGTTTGCGATTTATCGCCGGATGACGCCGGAACGCCGTCTGGCGCAGGCGGAACAGCTTTGCTGGGCGGCGCGCGAACTGAAGGCGGCGTGGCTGCGTTCGCAGCATGCTGACTGGCCGGAGGAAAAGTTGCGGCGCGAAGTCGCGCAAATTTTCAGCCATGCCCGAACCTGAACTTTCCTTGCTCTTCGTGCGTCCGCTGAATCAGATCGGCGCGCGTTACATCATTAGTGGCAGCGTGGCTTCGATTCTTTACGGCGAACCGCGCCTGACCAACGACGTTGATTTCGTTATTTTTCTTCGAGCTGATGACATCGTTCGTTTGCGTGAAGTTTTTCCTTCGCCGGAATTTTACACCCCGCCACCGGAAACGATTGCGGCGGAAATCGCGCGGCCGGCCAAAGGACATTTCAACGTGATCCACGCAGATACCGGCTTCAAGGCGGATTTTTACCCGGCGGGCCGCGACGAACTCAGTGCGTGGGCGTTTCGTTGTTCGCGGAAAATGGAATATCGCGGCGAGCCGATCATCGTCGCGCCACCTGAATACGTCATCGTGAGGAAACTGGAATATTTTCGTGAAGGCCGTTCCGAGAAACACCTGCGCGACATCCGCGCCATGCTCGCCGTATCCGGCGAGCACTTGGAATCCTCCGAGTTGAACCAGTGGATCCAGCGGTTCGGTTTGGAGCCGGAATGGCGGCAGGTTGCTTCATCCGGTTGACCGTGATGTAAAAGCTGCCATGAAAGCCGCCAAAAATTTCCTTCCGCGTTTTCTGGCGCTGGCGATTTTGCTTGGTGCATCCGGGCAAAGTGTTCTTGCCCGCCCGATTCCGGGTTCGCCGCCGCCGATGATGCAGTGCGACACAAAACTGCCTGCGTGGCACAGTATCCGGACCACGCCGCCTGCCGGGTTGAAAATCAAGTGGCCGGACAAGCTCAACCCCGTCTGGTGGCTGCAAAACGCGGATGATCCCGTGCCGCCGGACTGGTATCTGCCCGGCGATAAACATCGTGCGTTAAAATGGAGTTTCCGCAACCCGCTGCACAATTTCAATTTTTACGTCATCGGCGTGGCGGATAAAAAAATCATCCGCAGCGGGCGCTGGCCGGTCAAGAATTTCAACCCCAACGGCGGTTGGGCCGTCGCCACCGTGCGGCGGAAATTAGTGTTGCTGCCCTTCGTTTCGTATCAGCGGACGCATTGCATTTTTTATATCGGCTGGCGCGAGCGCGGCGACTTCGGCGCGGAACTGAAATTTCCCCGAACCAAGAAAGCCGGCTGAATCCGGTGCGTCTCTGAAAGGCTTTTGGTAGGGACGGCGCGCTGCGCTGTCCGCGACCGAGCGAAGTCGAGGTCGCAACGAACGTGGTAAACCCCACGCTTTGCACATCGGGATACGGTAGGGACAGTGTCAGGATGCGTCCGTTGAACCCGGCAGAGAAAATCTGTGTTTCATCTGTGTGCATCTACGGCTAAAGTTGGCGGGTGAATATCGTCGGTATTATCCCGGCCCGCTACGCCTCGACCCGGTTCCCCGGCAAACCGCTCGCGCTCATCGCGGGCAAACCGCTCATCCAGCACGTCGTCGAACAATGCCAGAAAGCCAGGTCGCTTTCGGAAATTATCGTGGCGACCGACGACACGCGAATTTTTGAAGTCGCGCATAATTTTTGCCGTGTGGAAATGACGTTGCCCGATCATCCGAGCGGTTCGGATCGAATTGCGGAGGTTGCCGAAAGGATTTCCTGCGACGCGATCGTAAATATTCAAGGCGACGAACCGTTGATTGATCCAAACGTGGTAGACGCTGTCGCGAACGCGCTCGCGCAAAATGAAATGTCCACCGCCGCCACCGCGATCAAAAACCTTTCCGAGTACGACAACCCAAATGTCGTGAAAGTGGTTGTCAACGCCGCCGGTCGCGCATTATATTTCTCGCGGCGCACGATCCCGTATCTGCGCGAGGCCGCCAGTCGTTCAGCAAGCGAACAGTTGGCGGCGTTTCCTTTTTTGAAGCATCTCGGTATTTACGGGTTCCGGCGCGGGACGCTGTTGCGGCTGGTGAAATTTCCGGTGTCGCCGCTGGAAAACGCGGAGAAACTGGAACAGCTCCGCGCACTGGACCACGGCATCAACATCGCCATCGTGAAAGTGAATTACGACAGCGTCGGCGTGGACATGCCGGAGGATGTGGCCAAAGTGGAAAAGATTTTGCGGCAAATTTAATCCGCAGACGCCGCCGCTAGACGCAGATTTTGTGATGCTTTTTTAATATGCGCCGATCTACGAAATCGGCGGACAAAATAATTTTTAAATGAAATTCATATTTGTAACCGGCGGTGTGGTGAGTTCGCTCGGCAAGGGCTTGACCGCGGCCGCGCTCGGCACACTGCTCGAAAACCGCGGCCTCAAGGTCGCCCTGCAAAAATTTGACCCGTATCTCAACGTCGACCCCGGCACCATGTCGCCGTACCAGCACGGCGAAGTCTATGTGCTGGATGACGGCGCGGAGACGGACCTGGATCTCGGCCACTACGAGCGTTTCACCAGCACCAAACTTTCGCGGATGAACAACCTGACCAGCGGCCAGGTTTACCAAAAAGTCCTGAATAACGAACGCGAAGGCGTTTATCTCGGCAAGACCGTCCAGGTCATCCCGCATGTCACCGACGAGATCAAGCGCCGCATCTATCTGCTCGCTGAAACCAGCAAGGCGGATGTTATCATCACCGAGATCGGCGGCACCACCGGCGACATTGAAGGCCTGCCTTTCGTCGAGGCCATCCGCGAATTTGCGCTGGAAGCGGGCATCGGCAACACTTGTTTCATTCACGTCACCTACGTGCCGTTCATCAAGGCGGCGGGTGAGTTGAAGACCAAGCCCACGCAGCAATCCGTCGCCAAGCTGCGCGAAATCGGCGTGTCGCCGCACGTCATCGTCGCGCGTTGCGAGAAGCCGCTGGACAAGGAATTGCGCCAGAAGATTTCCATGTTCTGCAACGTGCCGGTTGAGGCCGTCATCGAGGCGAAGGACGTTGACCATTCCATCTATGAAATGCCGTTGATGCTCCAGCGCGAGCGCATGGATGACCTCGTCTGCCGCATCTTGCACCTGACCACGAAGGCGGCGGACATGAGCCACTGGCAGGAGATCATCCGCAAGCTCATCGCCCCGCGGCACCGCGTGCGCGTCGGCGTGGTCGGCAAATACATCGGCTTGCAGGACGCCTACAAATCGGTCTATGAATCGATCATCCACGGCGGCATCGGCAACGATTGCGGCGTGGAGATCGTGCAGGTGGACGCCGAGGAGATCGAGAAATTCGGCGCGGAAAAAATGCTGAAGGGCGTGGGCGGCATCTGCGTACCCGGCGGATTTGGCGAGCGCGGCATCGAAGGCAAGATCGCCGCCGCCAGGTATGCCCGCGAAAACAAGATCCCTTACCTCGGGCTTTGCCTGGGGATGCAGATCGCGACGATTGAATTTGCCCGCGACGTTTTGAAACTGGAGAAGGCGCATTCAACCGAGTTCGACGAGCAGACGCCGTATCCGGTCATCGCCTTGCTTGATGCGCAAAAAAAGGTGACCAAGAAAGGCGGCACCATGCGCCTCGGTGCCATGCCCTGCCAGTTGGCGGTCGGGTCGAAGGCCGGGCAACTTTACGGCTCGTTTGTGATCCATGAACGCCACCGCCATCGCTACGAGTTCAACAACAATTACCGCGAGAAATTTGAGAAGGCCGGTTTTATCTTCAGTGGCACGTCCCCTGACGGCAAGCTCGTCGAGGTCATCGAGTTGAAGGATCATCCGTTCTTTATCGCGAGCCAGTTCCACCCGGAATTCATGAGCAAACCGCACCAGCCGCATCCGTTGTTCAAGGGTTTCATCGCCGCGGCGCACGAGTTTATCCATCACAAACCGCTGTGAGATTATAAACCGGCAGGCGCGCGATCATTTCTGGTTCTCACGCGCCGGTCCGGCAGGCAGAGGCGGTATCTGAACGATGAATATTTGGGGCGAGTCAAGAACCACCGGCCAGGCTTTGGCCACGACCGGTAAATACTGATGCAGGTCTTCCAGTTTTTCCCCGTGTTGGCCGACCGCCGTGGTGAGGGCGACGACGAAAGGGGACGGGTTCATCAAAACCAATTTTGTGTAACCCAGTTGCTGCATCCGCTCGAGTTTCGCTGGATCGTCGATCCAGCCGGTGCTCCTCAAGTCCAGCCCGCCGGTCAGGCCTTGACGATCGGCCCGTAAAAAGGGGTCGCCCCACACCTGGCCCCAGACGATCAATTTGTCAGTCTGGGCGGTGTGTTCCTGGATGATCCGGGCGGACTTCGAAAAATAATCATCAAAGCCCAAATTGAAATGAATGGCCATGGCGGTTTCCGCCCACGCCGCCGAGAAGGTGACCAACAGGATCGCCACCCGGGCGAGCATCGACGTTTGCAACCGGTTCCAAATCGAAAATTCAAATTCCGCGGCCGGAATGGCGCACAGCCAGGCCGCCGCCGGGGCATAAATGAAAAAGTAATGGACGTGCTCCATAAGCAGGGGGGTAAATATCATGGTGGTGCAAACCGCTGCCAGCAGGAACAGCCACGCCTCGGCCGCCAGTTTCAGGCGCAGGCAAAGCAGCGGGCCGATGAGGAAAGCCAGGCAGCCAAAGACCACGCACAGCAAGTGCCACCCGCCGCGCAGCCAATTGTGAAGATTTAAGCGGTAGGCCAGGGTTCCAAAATACCAGCGGTTGATGTCGCCATGCGACGGGTCCATGTCGATGGTTTGGAATTCGGCCTCGCCATATATGCGCTGACAATGATGGTTCCAAACCACGAACACCAGAATACAGACGATACCGGCCGAACCTAAAAACAGCCAGGCCCGGAGTGATTGTCTATGCCGCAACAACAACCATAAAAATGAGGTCAGGCCGGCAGTCATAAAAAAAGGAGCCTTGGTGGTGGCGCTTAAACACCCCATCAACAGGGCAGCGGCCCACCAATGCCAGCCTGCATCATTCATCATCCGGTAACAGAAATAGATGAACCACATGGCAAAGGCCCAGGCGGTGCTGTCGCCCCCGGCCTGCCCTCCGATCATGGTACTCAACGGCTGCAGAAGGGAGAAAACCACAGCCCACCAGGCGGTCCGGACCGAGCATATTCGACGGCAGAGATCAAACAATGCTGCCAGTGAGCTGAAGAAAAAAAACAGTGACACGACATTTCCCCAGCCGAACCAGATCCCAAAACATTTCATCAAGCCCGCAGTCAGCGCCTGCCAGATGGGAAATTCCAAGGGAGTAGGCGTACCATTGGCGTTAAATCCGGGCAACATCGGGCGCAATAAGTCGATATGTCCCTTGGCGTATGCCACCGCCCCGCCCAGATGCTGGTCCCGGCTGTTGTCATGGTCCGTGGTGGCCATCCACAATTCAAAAACAATGATGCCGATGGCCAGAAGCGCGGCCAGTAGAGCCAAATCCCGGTTGTCTGGACGGTTTTTTAGCGGCTCGGGCATTTTGCGCAAATTAAGTGAAATGGAAAATACTGCAAACCAATTATTGGGCGCCGTTTGCGAACAGACCGATGGTGAGAAAGCGCATGTGCACCCATTTGCTTTCATCTTGAAAAGGCGATTCCTTTTGCCAGACACTTATGGCATTCATTGTGAACTACCCTGAAGCCATCCAGTTTCTTTACGGTCTGCAGATGTTCGGCACGCACTTCGGGCTGGAACGTGCGGAAAAGCTCGCCGCGCTCGCGGGTAATCAGGAAAAAAAACTTCGCTTCATCCATGTCGCCGGGACGAACGGCAAAGGCTCGACCTGCGCCATGCTGGAAGGCATCTACCGGGCCGCCGGCTTGCGCACCGGCCTGTTCACCTCGCCGCATCTGGTTTCATTTCGCGAACGGATGCAGATCAACCGTCAGTTGATACCGCAAAAGGAAATCGTCCGGCTGGTTTCAGAGATTCAACCGCTCTTAAAGAACTTTCCCGCCGACAATCATCCGACCATGTTCGAGGTCGTCACCGTGATGGCTTTGAAATATTTCGCAGAAAATAAATGTGACCTGGTGATTTGGGAAACCGGCCTGGGCGGACGCCTTGATGCCACGAACATCGTTACGCCGCTGGCGAGCATCATCACGAACATCGCATTCGACCATACGCAATGGCTGGGCGATACGCTGGCAAAAATCGCGGCGGAAAAGGCGGGGATCATCAAGTCTGTCGTTCCGGTTGTGACCGCGACGGAAAATCCTGAGGCGTTGGCGGTCATTGAAAAGGTTGCGGCGGAGAAGAACGCAGCACTTACGAGGGTGCGGAGTGGGGAGTGGGGAGTGCGGAGTGTGAAATTGCCGCTGCTTGGAGAGCACCAAAAGATCAACGCCGTGCTGGCGCTGGCGACGGTGGAAGTTTTGCAGAAACAAATCGCGGTTTCACAAAAGCAGATTGAGGCTGGTTTGCAAAACGTGGATTGGCCGGGTCGGTTGCAACTCATCGAACGGGGTACGCAAAAGATTTTGCTCGATGGCGCGCACAATGTCGCCGGTGCGGAGACGTTGCGGGCGGCCTTGCAAAGTGATTTCGCCGGAACCAGGCCGGTAATCCTTTTTGGCGCGCTCGCGGACAAAAATTGGCCGGACATCTGTAAAATATTTGCGCCGCTGGCTGCTAAAGTTTTCACCGTGCCCGTCGCCAGCGCCCGCACGGCGGATGCGAGTGAGATTGCGGACGTTTTTCGCCGGGCAAATCCGGTGGCGGAAGTGGTCGTCTGTCAAAATTTTTCAGAAGCGGTTATCGCCTGTAAAAACGAGCCTTTTATCGTGGTCACCGGCTCATTATATCTGGTCGGCGAGGCGCTGGAAAAGCTGGTCGGGCTGCCGTCGGACGGCGGCGAACGCGGGTTGAACGAGTGGTCGGCGGTGCGATAAGCGCGGGGCAATCAACAACCAAGCGGGGCTTATAGATGGTTTAGCGGCGTTGACGCTGATGTTGCGATTGCGCTACAGTAGCGCAAGTTATGGCCTACGTCGACACTCTCCCCAAACAACGCTCCTTCGCCGAGACGACCCGTCCTGATGCGTGGTGGCTGCAACCGCTCGCGGTGTTTCTCGGATTTGGCGCGTTCATCGTCTATTCGACGTGGGCGGCATTCCAAGGCATCAACGACATGAAAACGGGAGTGCCGAGTTACTGGTATGGCGGCAATGGTGCGGACTACCTTTCCCCGTTTTATTCCCCCGAATTTTGGGGTGTGTCGCCGCACGCGATCGGAAAACTTCCCGGGTGGTGGCCGGCCTGGCTGGCGTTCTCACCGGCGTTTTTGATCTTGTGGGCGCCGGGCGGGTTCCGCTTCACCTGTTATTATTATCGCGGCGCTTACTACAAGGCTTTTTGGGCCGATCCAATCAACTGTGCCGTGGGCGAGCCCCGTAAAACTTATTTGGGTGAACGTTACTTCCCGCTTATCATCCAAAATGTTCACCGTTATTTTCTCTATCTGGCCATTCTTTTCATTGTACTCCTGTCACACGATGCGTGGAAGGCCATGTGGTTCACGGATGAATTGGGCAAACAACACTTCGGCATGGGCGTGGGCACGATCATCATGATCTTGAATCCGTTGTTCCTCGCGCTTTACACGTTTGGCTGCCACTCGTTCCGGCACCTCGTCGGTGGTTTTCTCGATAGCAAATCCCAATCGCCCATGTGCGGCAAGACTTACGACTGCGTGAGCGGCCTCAACCGCAAGCACATGCTGTGGGCGTGGATCAGTTTGTTCGGCGTCGGTCTGACAGACGTTTACATCCGTCTCTGCGCGACCGGTCATTTGCATGACATCGTCCTTTTTAAATTTTAATCGTTAAATAATTTTTCCTGTGGCTACTCAATACGAAACTCACGAATACGATGTGCTGGTGATCGGCGCGGGCGGGGCGGGCCTGCGCGCGGCGATCGAAGCGAGCGCGGCGGGCGTCAAGGTCGGCCTCATCTGCAAATCGCTCCTCGGCAAGGCGCACACCGTCATGGCCGAAGGCGGTATGGCGGCGGCGATGGGCAACGTGGATGACCGCGACAGCTGGCGGGTCCATTTCGCCGACACGATGCGCGGCGGCCAATACGTCAACAACTGGCGCATGGCCGAGCTGCACGCCAAGGAAGCGCCGGAACGCGTGAAGGAACTGGAAGCGTGGGGCGCGGTGTTTGACCGCACCAAGGAAGGCAAGATTTCGCAGCGCAATTTCGGCGGTCACCGTTACCCCCGTCTGGCGCACGTGGGCGACCGCACGGGTCTGGAATTGATCCGCACGTTGCAGGACCACGGCATCCATCAAGGCATCACCGTCCACATGGAATACACCATCGTATCGCTGCTCAAAGATGGCGACCGCGTGGTGGGCGCGTTCGGTTATGACCGCGAGCGCGGACGTTTCCGCATCTTCCGCGCGAAAGCCGTGGTGGTTTGCACCGGCGGCCTGGGCCGCGCGTACGCGGTCACGAGCAATTCCTGGGAAGGCACCGGCGACGGTGTTTCGCTCGCGTATCATGCGGGCGCGGAATTGCTCGACATGGAATTCATCCAGTTCCATCCGACCGGCATGATCTGGCCGCCAAGCGTCAAAGGAATTTTGGTCACGGAAAGCGTGCGCGGCGAAGGCGGCGTTTTGAAAAACAAGGAAGGCCGTCGTTTCATGTACGACGACATTCCCGACAATTACAAATCGCAGACCTCGATGGACCCCGAAGAAGGCTGGCGTTACACGCAGAATGACAAGACCGCGAAGCGTCCGCCGGAATTGCTCACGCGCGACCACGTGGCCCGCTGTATCAATCGCGAGGTGAAGGCCGGTCGCGGCAGTCCCCATGGCGGGGTGTTTCTCGATATCGCGTGGATCAAGGAAAAGATTCCGAATGCGCCAGAACACATCAAGCGCAAGCTGCCCTCGATGTATCACCAGTTCATGCAGCTCGCGAACCTCGATATCACGAAGGAACCGATGGAAGTCGGCCCGACCACGCATTACGCGATGGGCGGCATCCGCGTGAACGGCGATACGCAGGCGACGAACGTCCCCGGCCTGTTTGCGGCGGGCGAATGTGCCGCCGGCTTGCATGGCGCAAACCGTCTCGGCGGAAATTCCTTGTCCGACTTGATCGTTTTCGGCAAGCGTGCGGGCGAATATGCCGCGAAATATTCGAAAGAAAATCCCGCCGGCAATATCAACGACGCGCAGGTCGAGGCGGCTTACAAGGAAGCCATCGAGCCGTTTGAACGTCCCGCCGGCGGTGGGACCGAAGGCCCGTACCAGGTGCAATACGATTTGCAGAACATGATGCAGGCGAATGTCGGCATCGTGCGTTTGCAGAACGAAATGGAATCGGCGCTCGCCGGCATCGAGAAGCTCAAGGCGCGCGCGGCGAAAGTCGCCGTCCAGGGGCATCTCGAATACAACCCTGGCTGGCACACGGCGATTGATCTCAAACATCTGCTCACCATTTCCGAGGCCATCACCCTGTGCTCGCTGGATCGCAAGGAAAGCCGCGGCGGCCATTTCCGCGAGGATTTCCCGAACAAGGACCCCGAGGCGCAGAAATACAACAGCATCATTTCCAAGCAGGGGGACGGCTCCATGAAATTGCGCCGCGAACCCATTCCGGTGATGCGGGAAGATTTGAAACAAGTCATCGAGGAGATGAAATGAACAAGCAAGTTACCTTTAAAGTCTGGCGCGGCGACGCGACCGGCGGCAAGTTCGTCGAATATCAGACCGAGATCACCGAAGGTCTCGTGGTGCTCGACGTGATCCACAAGATCCAGGCGACGCAGGCGAACGACCTGGCGTGCCGGTGGAATTGCAAGGCCGGCAAATGCGGCTCCTGTTCCGCCGAGATCAACGGCATGCCCAAGCTCATGTGCATGACGCGCATGGATACGCTCGACACCAGCAAGCCCATCACCGTGGAGCCGATGCGCGCGTTTCCGAGCATCCGCGACCTGACGACCGATGTGTCCTGGAACTACCGCGTGAAGCAGAAGATCAAAAAGTTCAACCCGCGCAAACCCGACGCCGAGGACGGCACCTGGCGCATGCAGCAAGAGGACGTGGACCGCGTGCAAGAATTCCGCAAGTGCATCGAATGTTTCCTGTGCCAGGACGTCTGCCACGTGCTACGCGACCATCACAAACATGAGGAATTCATCGGCCCGCGCTTTTTGGTCTACACGGCGGCGCTGGAGATGCACCCGCTCGATACCGAGAACCGTCTGCCGGAACTTCGCCAGGCCCAGGGCATAGGTTTTTGCAACATCACCAAGTGTTGCACCAAGGTGTGCCCGGAGCACATCACCATCACTGACAACGCGATCATTCCGCTGAAGGAACGCGTAGTGGATGAGCACTACGATCCGCTCGGCTGGTTGTGGAAGGCCATTCGGCCGAAGGGTTGACGCAAGTTTTCAGATTTTGGCAACTTCGCGCGCCAACGCGAAGTTGCCAATTATTTTTTGCTTCTTGAGCAGGATGAGGCGATACTCAACGGAGTATTCAAGGAAGAACCACAGTATTTTGATGTGGCTATGACCGTTTATTTTGTAAACAAGGTATGTTCGCGATTAAAATCCGCCATCATTCTGGCGGGATTGTTGTTGTCGTGCGCACACGTCCTGGCTGGTGACGCTGCGACACTGTTGTCGATCACGGTGCCGGGCAACACAGCGGTGCTGCCGCGGACGGTTTTTTCGCAAACCTGGACCTTCACCAACAACGGCACGACGACCTGGTCGGCGACCTATTCCGGTTACACGCTGAACATGTTGACGAACAACGACAGCCTCGCTGCTTCGCCGATGGTGAATAAAACCTATTTTTCGCTGCCGTCGTCAGAACTCAATGGGGGCCAGGCGGTGCCCCCCGGCGGAAAGGGTTCTTATACCATGACTTTCGTCGCACCGGAAGTGCCCGGCAGTTACACCGATACCTTTCAATTGAACAGCGCCAGCGGCGTCTTTTTTGGCCCGCAAGTCGTGGTGCAAATCACCGTCACCAAGGCCGGTTCCACGAATCAATATGACCGCGCGCGCGCCATCTCTTATGCGAACGATTATGCCGGGTTTGTGAACAGCGATGGTTATTTTTGGACGAATGGTTCCAGCTACGGCACGTTCACTCCCGGATCACCGGCACCGACCAGCGGGTTGGGGGATGATTGCGCGCATTTTGTATCCTGCTGCATCGGCAGCGAGCCGCATCTGCGGGGCGGGGGCCTGCCCATTCCCAGCCGGGCGACGCCAACCTACGGTGAACCCGGTGCTGCAAGGCTGGTGAATAACGTCCTCATCGGCCCGGGCTATGCGGTCGAAGTCTTCTCACTCACGAACATGGAACCGGGCGACGTCGTCGGCTGGAATTGGGAAGGCGATACGAACATCGCCGATCTGGACCATGTCACCATTTATCTGGGCAACGGTCTGCTTGGGTCACATTCATCATCGGCTCTCGATGTTTCGGCGAACACCTGGTATCAAGGCTCGGAATCCCTGGCTGTGCGTCATCTTGTCCACATCCTCGATGCGCCGACCATGTTCAGCCGGCACGCGGGCACGAATTATATCATGTCATGGGGCACCAACTGGGCCGGTTATAAACTGTATTCGTCGTCCAATCTTTCCACGTGGACCACAGTGGTGAAATCTCCGGTGGTGCGTGGCGTGACCAACGTGCTGACCAACGCCATGTCCTCCGGCGCAACTTTTTATCGTTTGACGTTGCCGGGAAATTAAATCATGGTGTTCCGGCGGGTTTCCCGGAGACGGACTGCATTCCGTGACTGTATTACACTACGAAGCAAATCGGCGAATCTTTCAAGAAAGTGGAAATAATTTTAGGACGCAAGAAAGTGCTTGGCAAATTCCAGGGAAGCGTCAAAACTCAAAACGTAATGCGAGATGATTCATACAAGCGAATGTAAAACCTAAAATCAAAAACAAATTTGCGGCTTCGGCTGCTGTCCACGACGAAACTGGTAATTTCCACACAAGGACACTGCTTGAAGCACGCTCCACTGGGGCGTGCCGAAAGCGCCCCTTGTGAGGCATACCAGTGCCTGTCGTGGAGCGTGAGTAATCACGCCCTCTTGTTTGAGGCGCAAACGGGAACGCGGGAAGGGAATAATAATATGTTAAACAAATTGCGGCTGGTCATCTTGCTAGCGGGACTGGTTTTACCGCTCACACTTTCGGCCCAAACGGGCACAAATACCGTCATCGCCGCAGTCGCGGCGGAAGAATCATTGGAGTTGCTCATGCCTGATGAGATACCCAACACCGGCACGTTCTGGTTGGTCGCGAACGGGTTGCGCGGCAACCTCACTCCCCCGTTGCCCTGTCCGCCCTTGGGGTTCAATGGATACAACATCTACCTCATCGCCGACGGCTCGTATCTCGTGGACGAGACGACCAACGACGCCAGCGTCATGAGCGCCGATGCCATCACCAACCAAGCCACACCGATCCTCAATCTGATAGACATTGTGCAGAGAGATGTTTTCAACCAAGAGTTTCGAATGGCGATGGGAATGGATGTGCCCAGCCCGGGCGACGGTGGCGGTGACGGCGAAGGTGGTGATTATTCGCCGATGTATGGCGGCGGCACGCCGATAAATACGAACCAACTCTGGCTGGAAATCACGAATGTCTCGAACGGTTGGTCATACCTGAATCTACACCATGGAACAAATCAGGTTTATGCGATTTGGACCACGACCAATCTTTTAACGCCCTGGCAGGTGGAAACAGAGCTGTGGCCAACGGCGCAAAAAACCAATGTAATGCCGTTCACCATCCCGACACAAGGCCGGCAGGATTTATTTGTACGCGCGGAAGATTGGACGGGAGTGACGGAGAACGGAAACACGACGCCGTCGTGGTGGTTCTGGGCTTACTTCGGCACGACGGACCTGTGGGACACCAATCTGGACGATGTGGGCAATTCTCTATTGTTCGATTATACGTATGGCTTCGATCCGAACATCATCCAATTTTCAGTGCAATTTCCGGGTTATGTTGACTCCAGCCCGGCGTATGGAACGATGGATCTCATCGGTGGCGAGCCGGCTTACATGGCCGTGCTCGTCAATAACACCAATGTGGCGGACGCCGTCTGGCAACCCTACAGCACCAACGTCATGGCCAACCTGACTGCGGGGGACGGTACTTATACCGTCATGGTCGGTTTGCAGGGCGCGGCACCCAATGCAACGCCAAGCTGGGCCGAAGCCACTTTGACCCTGAACACGGTAATGCCGGCCATTATCGTGACCAACCCCGCCGCCGGCACGGTCTGGCAGCCGGTGGTTCAATTGCAAGGGCTGGTCACCAAGCCGCTGGCCAGCCTGAGCTACGATATCAGCAATGCCACCGGCGTTTTCAGCAATCAGGCCGGTTACATCACCAGCCAGATTTACAGCACCAACCTGATCGCGACCGGGGCCTGTTTTCAATGCTACGACCTGGCGCTGACCAACGGCATCAATGCAATCACCCTTCACGCCACGGATATTTTTGGCAACACGGTCGCCACCAATATCAGCCTCACGCTGAATACCAACAGCATCACCCATCCCCCGGCGCTCACCATGGTCTGGCCGACCAACGACACGGTGGTGGCGGGAACCAATTTCATGCTGCAAGGGATGCTGGATGACGCCACGGCCACGGTGACGGTCAGTGAGGGGGCCTCCAATTACCCCGCGATGCTGGAGCGCAACGGCCGGTTTTCAACGGCCAATTTGCCATTATCGGGAACCAACCTGTTGACCGTCAGCGCCACCAATGTAGCCGGTTACGGTGTCAGCCAGACACTGACCCTCATCCAAGGCGCGGTGACGGCCACCATCGATCCGTTGCCGGCCAGCCAGCTGGCGCAGGAGTTTGTGACCGTGACCGGCAGTGTCAGCGACACCAACCACGACGTTTATATCAACGGTGTGAAAGCCACCGTCAGCGGTGATCCCACCTGGAGTGCGAACAATGTGCCGGTGCTGGATAATCAGGGCAGCGGGCAGATGACGGTCAATCTATACCCCGGCGGCAGCAACCCCGGCGTGACGCCGCCCTCGGCCAGCCAGCAAATCCTCGTTGCCCTGCAACCGCTTGTGCAAGCAGTCAGTTATCAGGAACAATTTTTGTCACAGGATTACCGATATGTGTTTTATTATCCTGCCATCTTTGATGCGATCTATAATACTAAACTTACCCGGCAGTGGACCAATCACATAGGTGGTGCCAGCACGGAAATATGTTCTGATAGCGACGATCCTACCTTTACAATTAATCTGACTTGGCCGGCTTATTGGCCTGACGGGGCGGATGTAAACGGAACAAGTGGCGCCCCGGGTTATCCACCCAGTGGATACAGCACTTTTACACCTTCAACATGGGGAAATGCGTCGATGAATGCCAGCGGCCCGATACCAGTGGATTTTCCATATGACGACGCGACAGGGTATCGCCAGATGAGCTGCAAGGCAGCCACCGACGTTCAACCAATAGCTGGTGGGTCGGCGTTGTCCGGTGCGTACCAGCTCATTCGCCTGGTGGTCAGCGCCGCCGGCTATAGTGACAATGGGTTGGTTAACTGGGCGGGCTATTACAATACCTATCCGTATACCGGTTTCGAGGCGCCGGGAGACATGCCAATTCCGGCCAGTGAAATCAACTTGCTAAATCAGCCGGTAACCCCAACAACAACCAACGCCAATGTGGGTGAAAAATATGTGCTGATCCCGGCCGGCGGGGTGCATGACCTGCCGGTCAGTGTAACCGGCACCAACAGCAACAACTACAGTTTCAAAGTCCAACCAGTGCCCGGATTGTCGATCTACGACGCCAACAGCGGACAGGACTTGACGTTGCAGACAAACACGGTGATTGTGGGGCAGCAGATGAACCTGATTTGCAAAACAGTGAGCACCAACGGGCCGACGCTGAACAATTTTCAGTGGAGAGTGCCCGGCTTCGCCATTTCAAATTATGTGGTGGCAGCCGATGGTAGCAGTGCGATGGTGGTCACAAACTTCGCCACGAACAATGGCAATGTGATGTTTTATTGGGTAGACGGCGCGACAAACCGCGTGGTGCAATGCTCAGCGACTGTCGAAGGCAAGATAATTACGGCGCAGACAACGTTTAATGTTGTCAGACCGGTAGCAAGTGTGAGCGCTATCACAAGTTCAGCGCAGGTTGGGACTAACTATGATACAGCGACTAATCTGGTTGTTAGTTTTGGAACACTCAACGGCCAACCTGGAATCTCGTTTAGGGCTTTAATCACGATGCCGCCAGGAATGGCTTATAATTGGGGAGATACAAATTCCAGCACTGAATGGGTTCAATTAATTTATCCACCAGATCTGGAAACCGTCACAACAGGCGATGGAGTTTCGCACTTTGAGTATGAAACCAATACTACGTTAGACACGCAATATCCATATAATGACACAAACAATCCAGATGAAAACAATTTTGAATCTGATTCGCCTGCATCGCCAGATTTAGAAAATAGCGATTATGCTGCATCCGACTCTATAAGTGCCAAAATGTGGTTAATGTTCAAGCCAGATGATGGTAATTGGGTGCCGTTGAGAACAGTGACTTGGAATTATAGCGCATCAGCCACAAATAATGGCACGGCGTGGATTCTAACTGGCAGTAGCTGGACTACCAACCCGCCAGATGCAGATGCGGGAGTGACTTATCCAACATGGACGAGCAATGTTACAAATCTAGATGCTCAATGGAATCCACCTTTTTAATAATTAACGAATATTTTTATGATGAAAAAATCAGTCTTATTTTTTTTAACAGCTATAGCTATTAATATATGCAAAGCACAGTCGGACGCTTCCCAAACGAACTCTATCTGGAATGAAAGCGTCCAAGGCGTTCACCTTTCGATTGCCATCAGCAATAGCGTCATCGCTCTTGGTTCAACAGTGATTGTTTTTGCAAAAATACAAAATGCATCCACAAACACCATCAAAATGGCCGAAGAGGGTGTATTGCGAGACTTTGATGTAATATTAAAAGATGGCTTCGGAAAAGAAACAAAACTATCACCTGATACTAGCAGATGGCCTCGGACATTTAGCAAAAGTGTCACGATCAAGCCTGGAGAAACCCGTGAATGGAAAATTCCTGTAACTATTAACAAAGAGGTTTTTGCCGGGGATTATAAACTAATAGTTAGTACAAAACAATTAGGTTATGACCTCATTTCTAATTATATCGATGTGGCGGTAGAATAGATTGAAGCCGTCTCAGTTTTTTGGAGCACACCTTTCATCAATCAAAAATCCTCCACTGGCACCGATTGATAATGTTGCAACCCCCAATTCATTTCCATGGATCCCATTGTTTTAACAACATATAAAGGAAAAATTATGATAATAAAAATAATCGGAATGCTATGTTTCATAATTTTAAGAGTTAATTTGTGCATGGCCCAATCAACAGATCAATCGGGCACCAACAATTGGGGGAAAGTGTGAGAGGCGTTCAATTATCAATCACTTTGACGAACAGCAGCGATGTTATTTCAGTCGGCTCGCCCATTACCTTTGTGGCTGTTGTCAAAAATTTGTCCACAAACATCATTGATCTAGAGTATACGGCATTACCGTCAGACTATGACGCCGTATTAACAAGCGCCACTGGAAAAACATACCATATCATAGATCCGCCACTCGTTCTTCGTCTGCATTATGTGTCATCCATCAACCCCGGTGAACAGAATGTTCGTATTTTATCAGCATCAGTTAATAAAAACATTGAGGCTGGAAATTATGCACTACAAGCGATTCGGCCATTTTGTTTCGATGTTGATAAGCAATGGCTTAAGGCTAAATCCAACTTGATAAAAATTCAAGTGCAATGAAAATGAGTTGGACAATGGGTGCCATTGAGAGCAGTGAACTGGTCTTGGAGCGGCACTGCCACGAATGGCGATCTCAATGATGATTTTGGATGGCGGCTGGTGGCTGGAACTAACACTGTAAATCCAATAGATTTCGATCAATTGGTTCACCCAGAATGGCAAAATAATGTGACAAATGAAACTTATATACCTCCACTATGAAAAATTATTATTGGCTTTTATTAATTGCGCTAATTGCGCATGTATTTCCCGTCTTTGCCGATGATTTAAAAACCAATGATTGGGGACAAGCTTTTTGTAACGCTCAGATGTCCATTAAGCTTAAAAGTGCGAATAATTTATTAAGGACAAATCAACCTGTAATTATTGCAATTAATATAAAAAATACTTCAAGTAACGAAACTATATCTGTGTATCAATCGCTAGCGATTTTAAACAACTCATTCGTAAATTTTTCATTCGAAGTTAATTCTCCGTCTGGGGAAAATATATCCGGCAAACCCGCGGAATTGTTTAATGGCGGTTCGGGCGCGATATATCAAATAGCACCTGGCCAAACCAAAGAATTTGAATATGCTTTAAGCAGCCTTTGTAGATTTGATAAAATAGGAACATATAAAACTATTGCTAAAAAGAGGTTATGGCCTGACACAAACAAACAGTGTCAAATCACTTCAAACCCATTAGAAATTGTCATTTCTCAATAATTTAAACACTGCAATCAACACGGTGATTGTGGGACAGAAGATGAACCTGGTTTGTAAAACCGTGACCACCAACGGGCCAACACTGAACAATTTTCAGTGGACTGTGCCGGGCTTTGCTATTTCAAATTATGTGGTGGCGGCGGATGGAAGCAGCGCGATGGTGGTCACAAACTTCGCCACGAACAATGCCAATGTGATTTTTTATTGGGTGGATGGTGCGAGCAACCGCGTAGTGCAGGTCTCGACAACTGTAAATGGGGTAAAATTAACTACGAAGGCGACATTTAATGTAATCAGGCCAAATGTGAGTTGGGCTGGGTTTAATTATGGAACAGTTGCCGCGGATACAAATTATAACCAGTCAGGGACATGGCTTCATTTTGGAAACCCCAGCACTACTCCAGGATTAACTTTTATTCTGACAGCATCAATCGGTGATTGGTCTTTGGGAACTTATTCAGAAATTCAGTTGATCAATTCGAATCAAGTCATACATTGCCAAACAAACGGCCAAAGTATTCATCAAAGCGCAGCCGGGTTAGATGGGGCATTAGGATCTACTAATTTTGGCGACAGTTTTTACCATTATAAGCTTTATTTTGATAGCCCAGCAGAGCCATGTCGTAGCAGTGATCTACAGGTTTCAGATTCAAGCTCGTATCAGACGCTTTTAATGTTTCAGCCAAGCGGAGGAATTCGCGTTCCGTTAAAACTTATTGGCTGGAATTGGGCTGGATTGGCCACAATTAATACGAATGAAAATTGGGCGCTAATTCCAGGTTCGGGTAATGCCCCGGCACCAAGCCCAAACAATACAGATGCGACCCAGTTTCCAGTTTGGACAAATATTGTTGGTTCGTGGCCGAATGGTTACAATTTTATTACAAACAATGATTGTGAATAAAAAACTTATGAAATCTTTCAATTTAGTTGTTATTTTTTTAGCCTTTTGCCTTTTTGTAAACGCCGCCGCCAGTTTGCCGATTGATAAGTCTGATCTTTCTAATTGTTTTATATGGGCTAATGGCTGGGTAAAAGACGGGAAAACCAATTGTTTTTATGTACCAGACATCGGCAAGCTGCCCGTTCACGATCAGCTTTCAGGGAGTAATAAACATAAATATTGCATTGAATTAAACCCGCAAGAAATTGAGACCATAAAGGAGATGCCAGAGTGCAAGCCTGCAGAAGATTTTCCAGAAGGCAACTGGGGTGAAGTTCAAAATGGTTTCCAACTTTCTTTGCGCTTCGCCAAGCCTGTTTTTAATGCCGGCGAGCCGATCGCGGTAACCCTGCTATTAAGAAATGTCGGAGACGGAAGTTTAATGTATGATACCCTGCCTGCCGGATATTCTGATGGCCCAATTGGTTTTGAGATTGTTTCAAGTGACGGGCGCAATTTGCCGCAACATTTATCTCAATTGGGTACGCTTTCAGGCGGCACTACTGCAACTTTATTTCCAGGAACACAGGTCAAATTTATGGAGCGGCTGGATAAAAGATTTGATTTAACTAACGGCACTTATTCCGTTCGTGCCATCACCAAAGCTGGAGCCTTAGTATCGGGAGTTTCCATGGAAAATGGGAAGCCTGTTTTCCATCCTGTTGATGCAGGGGATACAAAATTTGTTAAATCTGCTGAAGTAACAATTAGAATTCAAAACTAAATTCGTGGAGTCGGCTGACGTCGGCGGCTGCGGCCACTGCTTTCACAAATTCACAATGGAGCCCGACTTACTCAAATGCTCTTATTACATTTAACAATCAGGAATGGTTCACGCATCCGCAAGGGAGTCGAAATGCCGCGCACCATATTTCTACAGCCAATAACATTTGCAACTAATTATGAAATTATTGTTTATAGCGTTTGCGATGTCTTTTTGCATTTTATGCAGATCGTACGAAACCAATCTGACATATGTGATTGATGATGGCATGCTGGTGGCACAAAATGCCAAGGGAGAATTCAAACTGAATAAATCAAAAGTGGAGGCGGCAAAAAGCATGCAAGAATGTCTTCCGGCGTCTGAATTTCCGGAGGGAAACTGGGGAGATGTTTGCGCTGGATTTCAACTGTCGTTAAGGTTTGAAACAAACGTGTTTGTGTCGGGAGTACCAATTAATGCTGCGCTTATTCTTCGGAATGTTACGAATACGGTTCTGAGTTACCAAGCAACGGGCATTTTGGGGCGAAGCAGTCCAATTGCTGTGGTGGTTACCGATACAAATGGCGCAAATTTGCCACTGAAATCTGACAATATCGCCGTGATATCAACCCGCAATATAAAACTTTTCCCCGGTACGGAACACAAATTTAATGAGCAAATTGATGCATTATATAATTTTCCAACAAACGGCCTCGTAAATGCTTATGCGACTTTAAAAATAAGAAGGCGCAGTGATGCGGAGGTGAAGTCAAGCATGGTGCAAATTCAAGTTGTAAACTGACATGATCTCAAACGGATAATGCCCCAGCACCAAGCCCAAACAATACAGATGCGACCCAGTTTCCAGTTTGGACAAATATTGTTGGTCCGTGGCCGAATCCTGCCGACTGCAAGTCGGCAGCACCTTGCAGGTACCACCGAAGATCGCTCGTTTCACTGAAATCCGGTCGCCGCGGTTGGCAGTCGGTTTCGGGCGGGACGCCCGAAAGCGGCAACCTGCCGCCGGGCTATCGGCGGGACGCGGGTGCCACAAAACTCAAAAATCCTCGCTCTGAATGACTCCCGTGTTTTTCAACGCTAAAGTAAACACAGAGAAGTTGCTGTTGACAGTGTAAACACTGTGGGCTAATGTGGATCCGTCCTGCATGCGGGACGCGACAGGATGGATTCCGGTTTTCGGAGTTCTGTCGGGCGATTTGCAGGTTCCTCCTGCGCCAAGGCTTCCGCCGTCTCCCGCATGCGGGATATGGCGGACAAGATGGAGGACAGGGTGTTCTTTGACATAGGCACCAACCTGGTGCCGGGCAATGAAGCGGGAAGAGACGAGCGACGGGTGATGAGTTGAACCATCGCGCGGGCGGGGGTGGAATGTCTTGAATCGAGCCATTCCACCCAGGTCCGAGCCGGACTGGCATGGTGAAGCCGGTCTGAAATTTCGGATGTCGATTCGCCTAAGTGCGCTTATTTGCGGCTATTTGCGCTTAACGCGGAAAAAAAGCCGCAGGGTTGGCCCCGTTCGCGCCGGACGAGCGATCAGGGACGTTGATCGGATAAAAAAAGCGGCGAAACGAAGCCAAAAATCCCGCGTAAAACCTAGGTTTTTTTAAAAACCGAACGCAAAACGAACCCACCGGCGAAGGCGGCTTTACTGTCCGACCCGGGTCAAAGAAATTTTGCGAGTTTTGACGACTTTTGCTGACTTTAACAATTTAACAAGTCTGAACAATCTTTTGGCGAAGGGCCAGGGTGTTACAGGTTGCAGGTGCCAAAAAAGGCCGGAATCGTGCTGAATCAAGGTAAATCAAACCAAAATCGTGACGGATGAGAACGAGGATGAGTTCAATTTTCTTCCACGATGAAGGGCGCAAATTCCGCCAAAAGGTGCTGTGGAATCCGGGCTTTGAAGCGCGCATTTTTTCCCGTGTAACGGCTCTCGACCACCTGTCCGACGGCGTGCAGCCGCGCGATGACGGCGGCTTTTTCCTGCGGCACCCGCAAATCCAAAAATTCCCGGATCGGGCGCAGTTGCGTGCCGATTTCCGAGAGCAACGGCTCGATGCCTTTGCCGGTCTTCGCGGAGATGCAAACGGCGTTTGGAAATTTATCGTGCAACGCCGCCGGGACGTTTCCCGCCAGCTGGTCGGTCTTGTTGAACACCATGAGGACCGGCTTTTCCGCCGCGCCAATCTCCAGCAACACGGTGTTGACGGCGTCGATCTGTTCCCGGGCGAGGGGATGGCTGATATCCACGACGTGTATGAGCAGGTCGGCTTGAACGACCTCTTCCAAGGTCGCCTTGAAGGCCTCGACCAGGCCGTGCGGAAGTTTTCTGATAAAGCCGACGGTATCGGTCAGCAAAACGTTCTGGTTGGTCGGCAGGCGCAAACGGCGGGTGGTCGGGTCGAGGGTGGCGAACAGTTTGTCCTCCGCCAGAACGCCTGCGCCGGTGAGGCGGTTCAGCAGCGTGGATTTGCCGGCATTGGTGTAGCCGACGATCGAGGCGATCGGCCAGTTGGCGCGCTGGCGACCGGCGCGTTGCGTCTCGCGCTGGCGGCGGACGACCTCGAGTTCATCGGTGATTTTGTCGATGCGCTCCTGGATTTTCCGGCGGTCGGCTTCCAATTGCGATTCGCCTTCGCCGCCGATGCTGCCGGTGGAACCGCGCTGGCGCGACAAGTGCGACCAGAACCGGGTGAGCCGCGGCAGCAGATATTCCAACTGCGCGAGTTCGATCTGCAATTTGCCTTCGCGCGTGCGGGCGCGCTGCGAAAAGATTTCCAGGATGAGCGCGGTGCGGTCCATGACCATGCAGCCGAACATCTTTTCCAGGTTGCGTGATTGCGCGGGCGAAAGTCCGTCATCGAAGATCGCCACGTCCACCTTTTGCTCCTTGCAGTGCGCGGCAAATTCCTCCGCCTTGCCCTTGCCGATGAAGGTGGCAGGAACGGGCGCGACGATCTTCTGGGTGCCGGTGCCGATGATCTCCGTGCCGGCGGTGGCGGCCAGTTCGGCCAGCTCGGCGAGCGACTCGCGCACGTCGGCAGCGGTAGTGGATTTCAGTTCGACGCCGATGAGGAAGGCGCGTGCGGCACGGAGGATGCGGGTTTCGACGAGGGATTTCAATTGTTTGCGACCACAGGATAGCAAAAATATTCCGGGGCGAAAGCGCGGAAAATAATGGAACTTTGAAGGGTCTGGCACCTCTTAACTGCCATGGGCGGCATAGAAAACGGGGGGCAAGGCAGGATTGTTGCCAAGTGCACTGGCGAAATTATCCGTGTTTTGGCCCAAAGGGCATATCGGCTGCTTAAGTAGCGGTATGTATCGCACAATCTTCATGATTTTGCCGTTGCTTGCGCTGTTTTTAGTGCAAACAAAGGCTTTTGCAGACGCGACAAGCGTCGAAGAAGAGCTGCGTTTGTTGCGGGAACAGAATGCGATTTTACAATCGCAGGTGCAAAAACAGGACAAGGTTTTGGACACTTTAAACTCGAAAATACAGAAATTAGAGGATGAGGAAACCGCCCGTGTCATCGCGGCCGGTGAAAATCCACCCCCGGAAAAGACCGGCTACGACATCGGCAATGTTCATATCAGCGCGGAGGGCGGGGCGGCATTTTTTAACACGGGCACGGAAGGTTTTGCCCCGCATTCTGAATTTCGCGTGGACGAGGCGCGCGTGTTTCTGGAAGCGCCGGTGTGGGACGATGTTTATTTCTACAGCGATATCGACCTGGCCACACGGGAAAATCCCGGTGGCGCCGTGCAGGTCGGCGAGCTGTATCTCGACTTTGAGGACGCTTCGAAAATTTTTGGAAATACGGCTCTGGGAAAATCGGACTGGTTGAATGTGCGCGCGGGGCAGATGCAGGTTCCATTCGGTGAGGAATATCTCAACCGCTATGCGATGGAGAACGCGTTGATTTCACATTCGCTCTCCGACATCTGGGGCATCGATCCGGGCGTGGAGCTTTACGGCAGGGTCGGAAAATTTTCCTATGCGCTCGCGGTGCAAAACGGCGACGGCGTGCAGGAATTGCAGGGCGACAAATCGGTGGCGGGCAGGATCGCCTTCGATCCGAATCCGCACTGGCATTTCAGCTTGAGCGCGATGCGCACGGGCGACCTGAATGCAGACAACGGCAATATGTCCGCACTGTGGTTCGGCAACGGATTTTTCCGCTCCATCGGCTCGCCGGCGACGACCGAATTCCACGCCGACCTGGTGGAGGGCGACCTGACGGCGCGCTGGAAGAGCGGCCGGGTGACGGCGCTGGGCGGTTATGCGCGTTACGGCGACAACGACCCGGCGGCGGACAATTCGCGTAACATTTATTATTATTCTGTCGAGCTGGAGCAGGACCTGCCGCGGAAATTTTACGTCGCTGCGCGCTTTAGCCAGATCATTGCGCCGGGCGGCTATCCCATCGTAGGTTTCGGGAATTTCAGCGATTACTTCATGAATGAGCAGACCAAAAACCTCTGGCGCGCGAGCATCGGCGGCGGTTACCGCTTCAGCAACCGGCTGGCGGTGAAGGCGGAATATGCGTTTGAACGCGGCTCGGAGTCGGACGGCACCCCGCGCGATCACGAGGATTTTATCGGCACGGAGGCAGTTTTCAAATTTTGAAATGGCATGAAGGAACAACCGACAAATCCTATGAATCCGGCCTGTCCGGAAGCCAATCCTGCCGAGCCCGTCAAGGTCAGGCTCGCCCGCTGGCAGACGCTGGCGGATTTCCGTTCGCGTTCGGCGCACCAGCGGGTGCACCGGCCGGCGAGGCGCATCAACTATTCCTTTTTGCGTAACGCGACCATCGGGTTTGTGTTTTCGTTGCAGACGGTTTTGTCACCCGCGCTCGGGGGCACGATCACGGGTAACGTCCATGCGGAAGGAAAATCCGGCGCGGACGCGGGCAATCCAGGCGGGGGCGATGACGCTTATGGCAGCCGCAAATATAAATTTGTCCAACGGGTGGACTACGCGGCGATGCGCGATTTCGTGGTCTATGTGGAAGGCAACTTCGGCACGAATGTCGTTTCCACGAACATTGAGCAGGTGGCGACAACCAAAGTTGCCCAGCAGGAGGCGCGGTTCACGCCGCATGTCCTGCCGGTGATGGTTGGCACCACGGTCGAATGGCCGAACAACGACGACATCTATCACAACGTATTTTCATATTCGGACGCAAAGCAGTTTGACCTCGGTCTTTACAAGAAGAACCCGCCGGAGGCGCGTGTGACATTTGATAAGGCAGGAAAGGTGGACGTCTATTGTTCCATCCACACCGACATGCACTGCATCGTGCTGGTGCTGGACAATCCATATTTTGCCACGACAGATGCGGACGGCAATTATTCGATCCAAAACGTGCCGCCGGGAACATATAAGCTGAAGGCCTGGCACGACCGCCTGCCGCCCGATGCGCGGGAAATCACGGTGCCGACGAACGGCGTGGTGAAGGCCGATTTCACGCTCACCATCAAAAATCTGCCGGAGCCGGGAAAATGATAAACCCGCATGCCATCCTTAAAGCCAGTTTTCGTGCGAAAGTCCTGGCCTCCTTCGTCGTCTGCCTCGTCGCGGTCATGGCGGCGACGCTATTTATCGTAGATCGTTTTATCACGCAACAGTCCGAACGCGAGGCACGCAATACTTTGACGACCGCCAATTCGGTGCTCCTCAATTCGGAACAGGCGCGCACACATAATTTGATTTTACGTTTCAACAGGTTACCAAATGAGCCGAGATATCGTGCCGCCTTCAATCAGGGTGACCCGGTAACATTGCAAAAAGGCCCTCTGACCGACCTGATGACCGAACAGGGCGTGGAAGTTGTTTTTTACGCGGGGCTCGTCAATGGCGCGCTAAAAATTGTGGACGTCGAACCGCGTGATCCACAACTTGCCACTACGGAGTTCGAGAAGGCGGCACAACCGGCGATAAATCAGGCGCTGCAAAACCAGCCGGAAAAAGCGGACACAGTGCGCGTCAATCAACAACTTTATGATGTCATCGCCATTCCCGCGCACGATACCGACGGCACGTTGATGGGGGTGCTCGTCATCGGCACACGCCTCGGCCTGACCACCGCGCAGGAATTCAGTGAAATCACCGGCAGCCGGATTGCGCTCATGGCCAGCGGGCACGTGGTCGCTTCCACGACGTTGATCGGTCCGAAGATGGATGAACAGTTCGGCAGTCTGTTCAAAAATCTTTTGGCCGGCGAACCCGGTGACATGACGGCAGATGTGGGAGTGCAATCAGTGGTGCTCGACGGCGACCCTTATTACGCCACGGCGGGGCATTTCAGCTCGCTTGGAGGCGATAAAGCGATCGGTTATGTCCTTTTAAATTCCAGGGCAGAAGCCTTGCGTTCGGCAGCGGATACGAAACTGCGTCTGCTGATGGCCGGCCTGGCGGCGATCGTCATCGGCGCGACGGTGGTTTGGGCGCTCATCAAGCGGGTCACGCAACCGTTGATCGAACTGCGCGACACCGCGGCGGCCGTCGGTGGCGGTGATTTTTCACGACGTCTGCCGGTGCGGGGGCGTGACGAATTCGGGCAACTGGCGAGCGCGTTCAACGAGATGACGCATGATTTGCAGAAGTCGCACGCGGAGCTGGAGCAGACGGTGACGACCTTGCGGAATACCCAGCAGCAGTTGATCCAGAGCGAAAAACTTTCCGCGGTGGGCGAATTTGTGGCGGGCGTGGCGCATGAATTGAACAATCCGCTCGCGGCGGTGATGGGTTTCTCGGAGATGCTCAAGGACAGTGATCCGGACTCAAAAAATCGCCGGCACCTCGAGATCATCCACAAATCCGCGGAACGTTGTCAGAAGATCGTCCAGTCGCTTTTAAGTTTTGCCCGTCGGCAGAAGCCGGAGCGGAAGCCGGTGCAGGTGCAGCAGATCGTCGAGGCCGTCCTCGAGATCGTCTCGTATCCCCTGCGCACGAGCAACATCGAGGTCGTCACCCGGTTTGATACCACGGTGCCGTATGTTCACGCCGACAACCACCAGATCCAACAGGTGGTGCTGAATATCATCAACAACGCGCGTCAGGCCATCGAAGAACACGGCGCCTGCCCGCGCGGCCAGATCAAGATCATCACCGAGGCTTCCGCGGAAACGGTCCGTATCGTGATCCAGGACAACGGGCCGGGGATTCCCGAGGAAAATTTGCGGCGGGTTTTCGACCCGTTTTTCACGACGAAAAAAGTCGGCGTCGGCACCGGGCTGGGCTTGAGCCTGTGTTATGGCATGGTCCAGGAACACGGTGGTTCCATCATGGCGATGAACCGGCCGGATGGCGGCGCGACTTTCATCATCGAATTGCCCGCGATGCATCTGCCCGGCGATACGACCGAGTTGATACGTGCGGAAAAAAATAATGACAGCGCGGAGGACGAAGGCGCCGGTAAAAGGGTGCTCGTGATTGATGACGAACTGGCGATCCTGGACATGTTGGGCGAAAGTTTGGGCGGTTTCGGTTATGAGGTGGACAAGGCCAATGACGGTCGCCGGGCGTTGGACCTGCTTTCCAAAAACGATTATCACGTCACTCTTTGCGACTGGAAAATGCCCGGATTGAACGGCCGCCAGGTCTATGAACATCTGCGTGACCGCAAACCCGAGGCCTGCCGGCGCTTCATTTTCATCAGCGGCGACGTAGTGAATGAAGCCATGCGGGGATTTTTGGAGCAGGAAAGCCGCACCTGTCTTTCCAAGCCCTTCACCCTGGGGGATGTACGCGAAGCCATCCGTTCACTGACCCGGCAGATTGAGCCGCTAAGAAAGCCGTAAAAACGCCGGTTTCCAAGTGATTTGAGGCAATAATTTTTTTTGAACAAAAATAACACCTTGGGCGTCTATTATATCGTTAGGGTATGGGTTGGAAGAGCCCGGCTTTTATAGGTTTTTAGCCGGGCTCTTTTTTTTTGGCTGGAAGGCCCGCCGAAATGTTTCACAAAAGCCGGACTTCGACTTGCGGAATCCATGGTGAGGGATAAAATTCATACGTTCTTCAAAAAAACTATTTATGGCGTCATATACTGGCAGGCAAACGGCGAACACCAGCAAGGTGCTTTGCGTCATTCTGGGCGGCGGGCAGGGGACACGGCTGTTTCCGCTCACCAAGGACCGCGCCAAACCTGCCGTGCCGCTGGCGGGCAAGTATCGCATCGTGGATATTCCGATTTCCAACTGCATCAATTCCGGCTTCCGCCGCATCTATGTTTTGACGCAGTTCAACTCCACCTCGCTGCACGGCCACATTTCGCGCACCTACAAATTCGACCATTTTTCGAGCGGCTTCGTGGAAATCCTCGCGGCCCAGCAGACATTCACCAACACCTCGTGGTATGAAGGCACGGCGGACGCGGTGCGGAAAAATCTCATCCACTTCATGAATCACGATTTTGACTACATCGTGATCCTCTCCGGCGACCAGTTGTACCGGATGAACATCGAGGAAATCGTGACCCAGCACATGGTCACCGGCGCAGAAATCACGGTTGCCACGATACCGGTCGGACGCGCGGACTGCCATGCCCTGGGCATCATGCAGATCGACGACACCAGCCGCATCACGCGTTTCGTTGAAAAACCGAAGGAAGACGCCGTGCTCGATACCCTCAAGCTCCCGCCCGACATCGCCAAAAATCTCGAGGTGAAGCGCGAAGGCGACTCTTTCCTGGCCTCCATGGGCATCTACGTTTTTAACCGCAACGTCATCGTGGAACTGCTGGATAATCCGCTCTCGGATTTTGGCAAGCACATCATCCCGCAGGCCATCGAATCGCGCCGGGTCTTCAGCTATGTTTATCAAGGCTACTGGGAAGACATCGGGACCATCCGTTCCTTTTTTGAGGCCAATCTGGACCTGGTGAACGAGCTGCCGCGCTTCAATTTCTTCGACATGAGCGCGCCCATTTTTTCGCGCCCGCGTTATCTGCCCGGCTCCAAGATCAATGGCGCGCAGATCGACCACGCGGTCATTTCCGACGGCTGCATCATCAACGGCGCGAAGATTTGCCGCAGTATTGTCGGGCTGCGCACCTTTGTCGGCTCCGGTACGGAGCTGAATCGCGTGATCGTATTGGGCAGCGATTATTACGAGGCGCTTGAATCCATCGAACGCCACGAACGCGAAGGCATCCCGCGCGTGGGTATCGGTGAGAAATGCAAGATCGAGAATGCCATCATCGACAAGAATGCGCGGATTGGGAACAACGTCGTGATTTCGCCTGCCGGCAAACCGGAAACCGTGGATCACGAACATTATTACATCCGCGATGGCATCGTCATCATCCCCAAGAACGCCGTCATTCCGCACGGCACCGTGATTTGAGCCGCGCCGGAAAAAATTCGGAGCTGATCGCCGCCGCCAAAAAGCTTTCAGCGGCGGTGGACGGTCTCAAGTTCAAGCCGCCGGTCGCCTATACCGGGAACCCGCTGGATTACGCGTGGGCGGCGCACGAGTTGTATCTGCAAAAATTCGGCGGCGGCAAAAAGCGCGTGGTTTTTCTGGGGATGAATCCCGGGCCGTTCGGCATGGCCCAAACCGGCGTGCCGTTTGGTGAAGTTGCCGCCGTGCGTGACTGGCTGGAGGTGTTTGCCCTCATTTCGCAGCCGGCGGCCCTGCATCCAAAACGTCCCGTCCTGGGCTTTGATTGTCCGCGTTCGGAGGTCAGCGGTAAAAGGTTATGGGGTTTGTTCAAGGAAAGATTCCAGGCGCCGGAAACATTTTTTACGGATCATTTTGTCTTGAACTACTGTCCGCTGGTTTTCTGCGACGAGGGCGGAAAAAACCTGACACCGGATAAATTTCCCGCGGATGAACGGGAGGGATTGTTTTCCTTGTGCGACGAACATCTGCGCCGGGTGGCGGAAATCCTGGAGCCCGAATGGTTCGTTGGCGTCGGTGCGTTCGCGAAAGCACGCGCGGAAATCGCCCTGGAAGGTTCCGGAATAAAATTCGGGCAAATTTTGCATCCGAGTCCGGCGAGCCCGGCAGCCAACCGCGGTTGGGCGCCGGCAGCCACGAAACAAATGGTGGCGTCCGGTATTTGGCACTGATGATGGATGACGGGTGATGAGTTTGGTTACGCGCCGCATCCTGCAGGTAGGTTTGGTCGGATTAGGTCGGATTTGGTTTGATTCAGCCCGATTTCGCTGGTTTTCCCAATTCAACGATTTAACTGCCCTTGATTGGCCGCCGCCCTGCGGCTTTGAACTCGTCAAAAGTTGGCAAACACCTCAAAACTCAGCTTAGAGCATTTCCATAAATGATATAGCGATGTTCCTGGCCCCGTTGGGGTGCGGTCTTTTTGGACTTGGGCTTCGTTTCGGCTCAGTTACAGGGTTTTCAAACCTGCGCCTTCGCCGAAGGCCGATGATCGGCACCACTCGCCCAAGTCCAAAAATCCTCGCAGCCCATCGCTACATCATTTCTGTCAATGCTCTAACTCCGTAGCTCAGGCGTACCGTCAGCTCCCTGTTTTTCACTTTCCAAACCTTGACTAATTTTGACTATGCTTGCCGCGCCGAAGTCTAACGCAGGCGGGCCGGTGGCTTCGTTTTGCGTTCGGTTTTTTCAAAAACGCAGGTTTTACGCGCTTTTTTTGGGTTCGTTTTGGAATAAAAAAACACGTATTCGGGCACCGGGAGGGATGGCGTGCCGCCGTCCCCACCACCATCGGTCGCATCCGTCCCAACAGTCCTCTTTTCCCTCCGTGCGAGTGGTGTAGCGCCGAGGCTGTGCCCCGATCGACCCGAAATCCGGGATCCGAACCCCGAATCCCCGCCGCCGCCCGCCGCCACTTCGTGGCTATGTCAAAGAACAACCCGAACTCCGAAAACCGGAATCCGTCCTGTCGCGTCCGCATACGGGACGCGACCCACCATAGCTGACAAAGTAAACCAAGTCAACATTAAAAATGGCTATGTAAACTAAATCCAAAACCGGCCATGCATTCCAAAAGACCCGTGCGACCCCGTCGTGGTAATACGGTCAAGGCGATACCGACCTGTAATATCGGGTTGGAGAGTTGGTTGCTTGATGGTCAATGTACTGATACATGCCCGATCCATCGGCGGTGTTTGTGGAAAGATCCGTCCAATTTGCAGGGGACAAGGCGGTGGCGTATTGGATCCGGTAGGTCCATCCGGGGACACCCGCAAAGGTCAGCTTGACAGAACCGTCAACCTGGCTGGCAACCTTAAAATTGTATGAAGGACCATTGGCGGTCATCACCTGAAGCAGTACATACCCGGTTGAAACCCCGCCGCAAAATCCGTCGGAGATGTAGTAATTGAACGCATCGGAATTGGTGTATCCCGCGGGGGGCAGATAAAACACATAGTTGCCGCCCCAGGTGACGGTGCCGCCGGCGGCACTATTGGAACTGATTCCGACAAAGGTGATTGGATCACCGTCCGGATCGGAATCACTGGCCAGCAGCGTCGCCACCTGTATGGCAACAAAGCCGGCCTGTTGTTGGACGAAGTCCTGACCCGCCACCGGCGGATGATTTTGTGACAACACGGCAACGGAGCTGGTTGTCGACCCCTCGACATTGCTGATGGTCACGAAATAACCGGCAAAATCATTGGTTTGCACATTCGGTAATACCAGACTGGAATTGGTTTGGCCACTGATGACCGCGCTGGCCTTCCACCATTGGTAGTTGAATGGTGTCGTACCGCTGACCCCGACACCAAATGTGGCACTGCACCCCACGGTAATCCGCTCGCCAACCGGTTGATTGGTGATGACCGGCGGAAATCCGATGACGGATAACACAGCATTGGAGCTCAATGCCAAACCATAAGTATTGGTGACCAATAATGCATACGTACCCGCGTTGCCGGGCTGGACGTTCGTCACTACCAACGTCGAATTGGTCGCCCTTACCAGATTGGTGCCATTAAATAGCCACT
Organism: Candidatus Sulfotelmatobacter sp.; assembly: GCA_035485115.1. Lineage (GTDB taxonomy): Bacteria > Verrucomicrobiota > Verrucomicrobiia > Limisphaerales > UBA11358 > UBA11358. The sequence continues at coordinate 37,546 of DATHOG010000035.1, forward strand.
GATAAGCCAACGGTGTGGTGCCGCTCGCTGCGCTGCTAAATGTCGCAGTTCCTGATACCAAAACTAATAGATTTGTGGGTTGCAACGTGACTTGCGGCGCGAAGCCCAAAGGTATGGTGTTGCGATAAATTCCGAGCGAGGAGCCGCCTGAATTGCCCACCAAGATGTCCGGGCGGCCATCGCCGTCCAGATCCGCCATCGCCAGACCGGCCGGATTGCTGCCTGCCGGGTAATCGATCCGCGTCCCCAGCGAACTATTGCTAAAACTTCCGGGTGTGCTCGTGTTCTTGAACAGTGAAAGGCCTCCTGCCGAAACCAGCGCCAAATCCGGCTTGCCGTCCCCGTCGAGGTCCGCCACTGCCACCGCGTGTACACTCGCTCCCGCCCCGAACACGACCGCCGACGCAAACGAGTTGGTCGTCAGGCTGCCAACAGTGCTGGTGTTCTGGTAAACCGAAATACTCTGTCCACCATACGACCCCACCACGATGTCCGCCTTGCCGTCCCCGTCCAGATCCCCCACCGCTACCGACTCGCCGTTGCCCGAGAGTTCGGGCAAGTTCGCCGCCGGCGCAAACGAACAGGTTCCCACCACGCTCGTGTTCCGCAAGACCGATACCATGTAGGTTGAATCGTGGTTGGCCGTCACGATGTCCGGTTTGCCGTCCCCGTCGAAATCCGCCACCGCCACCCAGTCCGGGGCCGATGCCGTCGCAAAGTTGACCGGCGTGGCAAATGAGTTGGTGGTCAACAAACCGCCCGGGCTCAGGTTCTGTAGGATGGATACCGTGTTGCTGGTATTGTTGGCCGTAATGATGTCCGGCTTCCCGTCGCCGTCCACATCCACCACCGCCACCGAATACGGATAGCCCGCGTCGGCATAATCCACTTCGGCCCCGAACGAATTGGTGGTCAAACTCCCCGGCGAACTCAAGTTTTGAAACACGGCCACCTTGTTGAGCCCGTTGCAGGCGACCACAATGTCCAAGCGTCCATCCCTATCCAGGTCCGACAGTGTCATTCCGAGCAGATTGTTCGCGCTGCCCCCTTGCACGGTCAACACCACCGGCGGGGCGAAGGATGCCGTCGCCAGCAGGCCGTTGGTGCTCAGGTTGCGATAGATGTCGATTGTTCCGACGTTCAGCACCACCACGTCCGCCTTGCCGTCCCCATCCAGATCTCCGACAGCTACGCGATACGGACCGCTGTCGGTCGTCAGGTTCGTCGGGCCTGCGAAGGAGGCTGTGCTCAAACTGCCGGCGCTCAAGAACTCAGGCATAAACGGACTGGGGGAGTAAGCCGTCAAGCCGTACACCGTCACCGTGATGGGGGCAAAGGTCGCCCCGGTCGGCACGGTCACCACTAGGTTTGTCGGACTCGCGGACGTCACCGCCGCGGTCACCGCCCCGAAATAGACGATGTCATTCGTCGCCATCGCACTGAAATTCGTTCCGTTGATCATGACGCTCACGCCTGGAACTCCCGATTTCGGAGCAAAGGAGAGGATGATGGGAATGTTCGTGGGGAACGGATTGACCGTCAGCAAGGCATTGGAACTTGAGAGTATCCCGGCGATGTTGGTGACCAGCACGGCATAATTGCCGGCCTGGCTGAGTTGTACATTGGTCAGGGCCAGGAAGGTGTTGGTCGCACCGTTGATGTTGGTTCCGTTCACGCTCCATTGAAAAGCCAGCGGCAAAGTGCCGCCGGCCGTGACGCTGAAGCTGGCCGTGCCACCCACTGCCGTCGATTGGTTTGCCGGCTGGGAGGAGATGCTTGGTGGTCCGCCAAACGGAATCACATTCTGATAAATTCCGAGCGAGGAGCCGCCTGAATTGCCCACCAAGATGTCCGGGCGGCCATCGCCGTCCAGATCCGCCATCGCCAGACCGGCCGGATTGCTGCCTGCCGGGTAATCGATCCGCGTCCCCAGC
>DATHOG010000036.1:0-56526 GCA_035485115.1 Candidatus Sulfotelmatobacter sp.
GGCGTGTTCGCCCAATGGGAGCGGGAGGAAATCACCGAGCGCGTGAACGCCTCCGTCCTCGTCCGCGCCAAGCTCGGCAAGTCCATCAACGGCAGCTCCCCGTACGGCTACGAATGGAAGGACCGCAAGCTTGTCGTGAAGCCCGCCGAGGCCGCGATCCGCAGAAAGGCGTACGACCTGTTCTTGGCCCACCGGCGCAAGGGCAAGGTCGCCAACCTCCTGAACGCCGCCGGATACCGCACTCGCGGGGGCGCGCTGTGGCGCGACAGCCAGCTTTTCCGCATCCTGACCGATTCGAGCGCCAAGGGCGTCTATTACTTCAACCGTGTGCGCCAGCTTGAGGACTCGTGGCAGACCGAGCCGAAGCCCGAAAGCGAATGGGGCAAGGTCGAATGCGAGCCCATCATTACCGAGGAAACCTGGAATCAGGCGAACCGGATCATCGAGGAGCATATCAAAAGCTGGAAACGCCCCGGCCCGTCGCCGGTGCATCTCTTCGGCGGCCTAGCCGTGTGCAAGTGCGGCACCAAGATGTATGTCCGCGCCGGGAGTCCGAAATACGTGTGCCGGAAGTGCTGCAACAAGATTCCCATCGTGGATTTGGAGGTCATCATTCAGGAGGAATTAAAGGCATTTTTTGGGACGCGGAACAGGGTGGAACGCCTCATGGACGAAACGAGCCGCAACCTCGCGGAGAAGACCGCCCTTCTGGAAACCCACCGCCATGAAATCCAGAAGGTGCGGGAGGAAATGCGCCAAACGCACCAGTTGTACCTGAAACAGCAGATTTCGGGCGACGGCTTCAGGGACCTCTACGCCCCCGCCGAAGAGCGGTTCAAGCAGTTGCAGGCCGAACTGCCGAAGCTTGAGGCCGAGGTGGACTTCCTGAAGGTCAACAAGCTCTCCGCCGATGACATCGTCCGCGAGTCCGCCTTGCTACACGAGCGGTGGCCGTCCATGCCGCTCGACGACCGGCGGCGGATCGTCGAAGCCCTCATCGAAAAGATCGTGATCGGTGAGGGTGAAATCGACATAACCTACTCGTGCGCCCCTTCTTCCGAGGAACTGTGCAAAAGCCAACAGGGGTTAAGGCCCGGATGAGGGCGAGCGTCCCACCATCTTCGGGTTCATGGGGAGAATTCCTCGAACAATTCGCGCTTTAAACCCTTGAACCACCCGACGCATCCCAACGACGAGACGCTGCGAGCGTTTCTCCTTCTCCCCGGGGGAGAAGGCCGGGATGAGGGCGAGCGTCCCACCATCTTCGGGTTCATGGGGAGAATTCCTCGAACAATTCGCGCTTTAAACCCTTGAACCACCCGACGCATCCCAACGACAAGACGCTGCGAGCGTTTCCCCTTCTCCCCGGGGAGAAGGCCGGGATGAGGGCGAGCGTCCCACCATTATCGGGTTCATGGGGAGGAGTCACCATTTTTATAAAAGGCACCCGCTAAGACCGGCCTCGCCGGTTTCCGCACTCCGAAATCCCCAATCTAGAATTTGAAATCCATTCTGGGAGGGATGGCGTGTCGCCGTCCCCAATCAAAATGTCCCGTTCGGCTCGGACCCTTTCCAAAATCCGAGACCCGAAATCCGAGATCCGAAATGACCCCGCGCCCATCGCCCGTCACCAGGTTGGTGGCCCGTCAGGCTCTGACCCCGTCCGGCTGGTAGCCAGTCCGGCTCGGACTTGAACTCGACCGGTTCCAAAGTTTGCGGATGCAGAAATCTCAGCCGTGCTGCATGAAGGCACAGCGGCGGATCCCCGACCGCCAGCGTTTGCGTGCGACCCAGTTGCCGGCTTGGAAGATACATCGGGTCGCCGCCCACGGGAAACCCCAGATGCCACAGATGCACGCGGATTTGGTTCGTGCGACCCGTCAGCGGCCGCGCTTCGAGCAAGGTCGAGCCATCGTCGAAGCGCCGAAGCACCCGGAATTCCGTGCACGCCGCCAGTCCGTTTTGCAGATCCACCGTTCGCGCACACCCCGCCGCCGCGTCCGCACTGATCGGGGCATCGCATCGGAAAACATCCCCGGGCAATTCGCCCCGCACGCGGACCAGATAGGTTTTTTCCACCTGCCCTTGCGCAAATTGCCTTTGCAGTTGGGCGGCCACGGCCCGCGTGCGCCCCGCCAGCACCAGGCCCGTCGTGTTCGCGTCCAGCCGGTGTGCTGGACGCGGCTGTTCCGGATGATACGCCGTGTCCAGGATATGCTGCAGCGTATTGCGAAAAAATCTGCCGCCCGCGTGCATCGGCAATGGCGCCGGTTTGTTCACCACGATCAACGCCTCGTCCTCGTGCAAGATTTCGACCGCCCCGTTCACCTCCGGTTCCGTCACCTGCGGAAATAGATGCTGATACCGTTGACCGGCCCGGACGATTTGGGCGGCCGGCACCGGTTCCTGGCTCCAGTTGACCACGCGACCCCGCGCAAATTCCGCCTCCCACTCCGCCGCCGTTACATTGCCCGTCATCCGAAGCAGGGCCGACAGGAAAGTCAGCCCGTCGCAATCGCCTGGAATATTGAGCGCCTTGAAGTGATCCCGCGGCTGATTCCCCGGCAACCGCGTGATCGCCCGATGAATCGCTGCGTGACGCCCTGAGATGTCTGCTGATGAATGCAACGCCCCCAAGCCTGTCCGTGCCGGATGGCTTTTTCAAGCGAAAGGTGTCGTCTTGCGGGGGAGGAATGTATGCTTGGGCGGTCAGGCAAAACAATAATATACAACTATATTGTATAATTGTATTGACCTCTATTTGACTCGGGTTTATAGTCAAAAAAGAGATGAGCGAACAAACTCAAACAGTAGGACAGGTGATTAAAAACGAGATGGAAAAGCGTGGTTGGACTCAATCCGACTTAGCTATGGTTCTTGGAAAACATCAGCCCTATATCAATGAGCTTACTCAAGACAAGCGTTCCATCACACCGGAAATGGCAATGGCGTTGGCGGCGGCGTTCGGCAATGCGCCAGAGTTTTGGCTGAACTTGGATGCGGGCTATCGTCTTTCACTTTTGGAACCCAATTCAGAAATTGAACGTCGCGCAAAAATTTTTGGTTTTGCGCCTGTAAAAGACATGGAAAAGCGCGGTTGGATTCGGCCAACTAATTCTTTGGATGCCTTAGAAAAAGAATTGTGCAGCTTCTACAACATCGCCTCCCTGAATGATGTTCCCAAAATCCACGTCAATGCGCGGCAGCCACTAAAGACGGAAGCATTGGACTCTGCTCAAATTGCTTGGTGTATGCGAGCATCAAAACTTGCCGGCGCACTAGACGTCGAGAGATTTAAGCCACAACAACTCAAAGACGCGATGTCGGAAATTAGGGCGTTGGCCGATTTCCCGGAAAAGTCGAAAAATCTTCCCAAACTGATGGCGGAGATTGGTATTCGACTTGTAGTCGTCGAGCCTTTGCAGTCAGGGAAAATTGATGGCGCAGCTTTTTGGTTGGCTGATGACGCCCCCGTTGTGGTGGTGTCAGTCCGGTTCGACCGCATAGATTGTTTTTGGTTCACGCTGGCGCATGAAATAATGCATATCTTGCATAAGGATGCGCAGTCGGTGGATTCAGATTTAGTTGGTGAATCTGCTGCGACAGATTTGGAAGAAATTGAGATGCGAGCAAATCGGGACGCAGCCGCATTTTTGATTCCCGTTGAAAAGCTCAAGTCATTTATGATTCGAGTAAAACCTTTTTATTCCAAAGAGCGGATCAACCAATTTGCACACAGGATGCAGATTCATCCAGGGATAGTCTCAGGACAACTTCAATTTCACCAGCAGATCGGCTGGCATACAAACAGAGAAATGCTTGTGAAAATTAGACATCACGTCACGTCAACAACATTAACAGACGGATGGGGTAAAACAGCTCCAACACTATGAAATGAAAGGTTAATTATGCCACGCATGAAATCAAATCAACCGACTTACACGTCGGCTTTGCAAGCCATCGTCCGCCAATACCGCGAATCAGGCCAGCCTTGGCCAGCGAACAAACGAACCATTGCCGCCTGGGCATATAGCGAAGGATTATGGCATCCCTCCCGGCGTTCTGTCATTGATGAATTGGCAAAGGATATTGGTCGGGCGATGGGCGTGGAATATATGACTGACCCTCAGGGTCGGCGCATCCGCAGCAAACATGCGCGGCGGGTTGAGGTGGAGATTGAGGGTGAGTTGGTGCAGCAGACGCTTTGGGATGACATCACGACAGCGACGCCAGAGCATATGCAAATGAGTTTTCAGCAACGTCGCTTAATGATGTTGCATGACAATCATCAACACAAAACCGACGTCGAATCCTATAATCAGAACTGGAACACCGGCGAAGCCTTGGAGTTCAGTTACGATTACACGGAAGATTTGTTGGAAATGGATCAACCAACCGAATATCCAGATTCGGACGAAGAAAATTCTTAAAAGCGTGTTTTAAAAACCATGTAAACACTGAGGGAAGGGCACAATATGGCAGAGATAAAACACGTTCTGATACTGGCAAACTCAATCCGAGCCCAAAAAAGATGTATCGCCGGCAAGGAACTAATACCGAATGGTGAAGGCGGATATTATTTCGGCCCGTGGATTCGATTTACTGATCCTTCCGTGCAAGATGGAGCAGTTTCAGACCAGTCGACAATTTGTCCAGGTCACGGATTTATTAAGGTGTTTGACATCGTCAAAATAATCTTCCGCGGAAAATGCAACAATCCTGACCACCCCGAAGACTGGTGGTTTGAGCCGGATCAAAAATGGGAATTTGTCGGCCGGGGTGACGTTGCTTGGTTCCCTCAATTGGTAGATTCACCGGCAAGTCTTTGGCATGAAGGAATGGATAACGACGCAGTGCAATCTGGATTCGTGCGCCATATGGGAGCCAATGCTGCCACACTTTTCCTTATAAAAGCCCCCGCCCAGTGGAATTTTAATTATAGGAAAGAGTGGAACTCATTTACCCACAAATACGATAAACGGCGGCGGCTTTCGTTCGATTATGCCGGAAAACACCATATCTTTTCCGTTACAGACCCTAGTTTCACCGCGCGTCACCGGGTTTATGAGAATATGACGGACCAAAACCAGACCGTGACCGTTGCCAATCCGGCGGGTGCATATTTTTGCCTAAGCCTGACGCCAGAATTTAATGGCAAGCATTACAAGATTGGTGCCACAATATTTGAGCCGTGAAGCTTGAACTTTTTACCATCGGCCATTCGATACACACTTGGGAAACTTTCCTGGGGCTGCTCCAGTCGCATCGTATCGGTGCTCTGGTTGATGTCAGAAGCACTCCTTTCAGCGCCCGCCTACCGCATTTTTGCAAACCGGTCCTAGAACTCCGACTCCGGACGGCCCAGATCCGTTACATCCCGATGGGCGAAGCCTTAGGTGCCCGCCGGTCTGAAAGAGAATGTTACGTTGATGGTGTCGCTCGATACGATTTGATTGCCGAAACCTCTGCCTTTCTTGCCGGCCTCCAACGTATCCGCACTGGTGCGGCGAAATTTCGCATCGCCCTATTTTGCGCGGAGAAAGACCCGTTGGAATGTCACCGTACTATCCTCGTTTGTCGCCATCTCCGCAGCAGCTTGGATATTCAGCATATCCTTTGGAACGGCACCTTGGAATCGCACGCAGATGCAGAGCGGCGTTTATTGTATGAGGAAGGATTGCCTCAAGCTGACCTTTTCACCCCGTCCTTGAGTCTCATGCAGCAGGCCTACGACCGGCGCGGGGCCAAAATTGCCTACCACGAGAGCAGCGAACCCGCCGAGCACCACTGATTTATGCCAAATGAGCCCATCAACGTCTTTTCTGTTGGCTTCACCAAAAAAACTGCCGGTGAATTTTTTGAGAAACTGCGCTCCGCCGGCATAAAGCGCATAGTGGATGTCCGTCTTAACAAGGTTTCGCAGCTCGCCGGATTCAGCAAACGGGATGACCTGAAATACTTTTTGAAGGAAATCCTCGACGTGGAATATGTCGAGGCGCCGTTGCTCGCGCCGACCCAGCCGATGTTGGATGCCTATAAAAAAAGCAAAGGCAGTTGGGACGCCTATGAACAGGACTTTCTCCGGCTCATGCAAGAGCGCCACATCGAGGACAAAATTGACCCGGCGCTGCTGGCGGGGGGATGCCTCTTGTGCAGCGAGGACACGCCTCATCACTGCCACCGCCGCTTGGTTCTTGATTATTTGCAAAAACGTTGGGGCAACCTCTCCGTCAAACACATCGTCTAAAATTGTCACCCACCATGAGCAAAAACAGAAACAAAACAAAGAGCCAACTCAGCCATGGGAAAGAACCCCAATGCGCAGTCCAAGATATTGCGAACGATGTTAAAAATACTGAAAAAACGGAAATCCTGATGCACATTTACAAGGCAAGTGTCAGTCCTCACTATTGACACAAAAACAGGTCGAAAACGGGTCGATTCCAAGTATTGTAGTATTGAACCACTGACTGCTGAGGGCGTGTCTTCAAAATGCTCGGGCATGCGGTTTTTTCGTTCCCTGCTGTCGCCCCCGCGCCTCAGTTTCCGCTTTCGGGTAGTGGACTGCTTTCAATCTTCATATTTAACCATCGCTTGCGCAAACATTAGAGTTCCATCGTTAAGGGAAATCGCCACTCCACCCAAAGGTTGAAATCCTTTCTGAATTAAGTGATTTACCTCATCATTGAAAATTTTCTCCGCGCCATTGACGCCCTTTACAATAGTGTATTCGATAATTTTTTTCATAGGTTTTAGTTTGTTAAGTTTGCAATTTCTTCCAAAGTCCAAACATGGTCACTGATACCAGATTCCATTGCTGGCGTCACGCGCAGCGTTTGGTGAATCCGGCAGAAATTATAGTTCATCGCGTAAATCGCCATCAGGGCAAGTGTCAATCCTCACTATTGACACAAAAAGGGGTCAGTTCCGAATGGCCCTTAGATAAGGCGTAAAGCTCACAAAATCAATGATTTGCAAAACAGGTTTTCCGAACACCTCCCCATTCTGTTTTCACGAAACCCCCAATGTCTTTTGATCCCTTCAAAAGGACGATTTTGTCTGGTTCTTGTGGTTCTCGTAAAAATTGATCGAAAAGCTCAATAAAACAATAGCAATTCCTTATCTAAGGGCCATTCGGGTCGGTTCCAAGTATTGTAGTATTGAACCACTGACTGCTGAGGGCGTGTCTTCAAAATGCTCGGGGATGCGTTTTTTTCGTTCCTTGCTGTTGATCCAGTTAAAAATTTAAAAGGTAAAATTAAAAGAAAGGGAGGCTGGTGCGGAAATTTAAAATTGAGATGATTTTAAGATCACGGACTCACTCGACCCTCTGTAAATCCATTTCGCCGGAAATGATCTCCTCGCTCAAATGGCCATATCCCATCATCTCACCTCTGAGCCATTTTCCCTCTGAATTGTAGATATTTTGCCGCTCGTGGAAAACTCCAACACAAGCTCAACCTCAAAAGGAAGGCCCTGCGGCCCCGTGCGATGTTTAGTAATGCCTCGCCAAGAACCTTCGACGGGTCTCTTTCCAGTTTGGCGTAAAGTCACATACTTTTTGGACTCCAACCAGTGCGTAAGAATTGGAGCAGCCAATGCAGCGCCTGCGCCAATACAGGCTGCGTAGATAGTTGCGTTTTCGATTGTCATAAATACGTAAGTCATCTAAAGAAAAAAAGAGTTACGCAGGAACGGGATGTAGCTGGAACGAACAAGTGTCAGTCCTCACTATTGATACAAGGTGCCAAAAATGGAAGCGGATCACCCATTAGGCCTCGCGGTCAATTGATAAAAGTTATCCGGCCCGATTTTTTCTTCCCAGGTCAGCCCTGCGAACGGCGCAGCGCGTCCCAAACTTGATCGGAAAGGATAAAATTTAGGGACTCGTGTAACTCGCCCCTCCGGCTCGGACTCTGCGTAAATCCCCGCACCTCTGCGACACTTTGCGTTCTCTGCGCCTCTGGAAAGGGGTCAGGCCTGACTAATGACGTGTTTTTGGTCTTTGAATTGTCGAAAACGGTCGATTCCCAGTATTGTAGTATTAAACCACTGAGTGCTGAGGGCGTGTCTTTAAAATGCTCGGGGATGCGATTTTTTCGTTCCCTGCTGTCGCCCCCGCGCCCATCGCCTAGCCACGTTAAACACCATTAAGCCTGGCCGGACTTTTTTAAAAAATCGTCCAACGACTTTTCGAGCTGCTGCCAGGTTTCTTCCAGACGCAGAACAAGGGGCGACATTTTCTGCCAGTCCAGGTCAAAGGAATACGCATGGCGGAACACATGACGGAAACGCAGGTATTCGGTCAAGGAGTCGTGCACCTCTTCGGATAGCAATGCCGGACGCTGCGACGTGGATGTTTTCATCCGCGACAGTAAATCCCGGTGCCAGGCATCGCCGGTGATGCGCTCGCCGTCCAACTCCACGGAAATGCGTTTAAAAATGTTTTCAACGCCGGTGTAAAAGGAATGCAACAAGGCCGCGAGCGCGGCTAGTTCAATTTCGGTCGGGGTGGTGGTGCGGCAGCGGGCGAGCAATTCGTGCATTCCCAGGACCAACCGTTGCAACCGCTCGCGTTCCGTGGCCTGCTGCTTGCGGAATTTATCCCACGCGGACGAGTTCATTCTCGGTGCGGAGGTGGCGGGTGAACGGCGTGCTTTTGTCCAAATCAATCAAATCAACGGAGCGTCCGATCAAATCGCTGACCCGCGCGCCCATGCGATAGAAAAGTGACGGGGGCAAACCCGAAACCGCGAGGTCGAGGTCGGAATCAACGCCGGCGGTGCCCTTGGCGGCAGAACCAAAGACATAGATTTCACGGGCGCCGGCAGTCTTTAGTTCGGCGGCGGCACGCTCAATCAAAATGTTGATTTCGTTGCTCACGGTCAGGTTTGACTATGCCCCTTTTGCCATTGGAAGTCAAAGCTTCCAAGCCCGTCCTTCCGGGTGGGCATCATCGGATTGTCCGGCTCGGACCCCCGCACCAGGTTGGTGCTTCGTTCCCTCCGTTGCCTTCTGTTAAAACTCTCTGCGCCTTGGCGGTTGGCGGTTAAACTCCAGTTGGTGGCCGGTCCGGCTCGGACTCCGTGTCCATCTGTGTCCATCCGTGGTTAAAGACATTAGCCAGTCAGGCTCTGACCCCGTGCGGCTCGCACCTTTGCGTTCTCTGCGCCTCCGCGTTTAGCACGCCCTGCCTTCGGGTTTTTCATTTTACCTTTTTAATTGGATTGCCCGTCCGGCTCTGACCCCGCCAACTTGACAGCTCTTAATCCCGTGGCACAATTGAGGCATGACTGAGCAAATCAGACTTCGGATCGACCGCGACCTCGCGGAAGAGGCGCATGAGGTCTGCCGCGAGATCGGCATCACGCCGACGGCGGCGGTGTCCATGTTCTTTGCGCAAATGGTCAAGCTGCGTGGACTGCCGTTCCGTCCCAGCGATTTTCCGGCATTGGAAGAATATGGCGTTACCCTGTCCCAGGCCACGGCGGCGGAAGAGGCCGCGCTGGCGGAAATTGCCGTTTCGCGCAAGGCCGGCAAGCTGGCTCCCTTCACCGGCAAATTATGATCCGGGTTCTCCTCTCGGAACGAATCCAAAAGACGGCCGGCAAGCTGCCGGCGGAGGTGCGGGAAAAAGCCTCCCGGGCCATCGCCAATGTTGGCCGTGCCTTCGGTGACCCGCATCAGCATCGCGGTTTGGGACTTCGCAAATTAGCGCGCCGTTCCTACGAGATCCGCGTGCATCTGCAATGGCGCGTGGTGTTTATTCATGACGGGAAAGTCCTGGTGGCTTACGACGTGATGAACCACGACGAAGTTTCGCTCTGGCTGCGCGGCCAGCGGAAATAACCGGCGCGGCCGGTCTTACCGGATTAACCAGCCAGCGGACAAAGTCCCCGCATCTTTGCGACACTTTCCGCTTTTGCCCCCAACTTCTGCATTCTCACTGCTTCATTTTTTGCCCTTGGTACGCCCGTCCCGCTCGGACTCTGCGTAAATCCCGTTCATCCCGTCCTCAGGGCCTTTAGCCGCCGGCTCCTTCGTTCTCTCCGTTACCTTCTGTTAAAATTCTCCACGCCTTGGCGGTTGGCGGTTAAAGTCCAGCTGGTGGCCGGTCCGGCTCGGACTCCGTGCCCATCCGTGGTTAAAGACATTAGCCAGTCAGGCTCTGACCCCGTGCGGCTCGCACCTTTGCGTTCTCTGCGCCTCCGCATTTAAATCGCAAATCCAATATCGTCGATCGTAAATGTCAGTGCCCCGCACCAGGTTGGTGCTTCGTTCCCTCCGTTGCCTTCTGTTAAAACTCTCCGCGCCTCTGCGTCTCCGCGTTTAAAATCTGTTTTGCAAATGGTTGGCCGCCACCCTGTGGCTCACGCCACTTCCAACAACACCTCGGGATGTTTCGTTGCGATCTTGAGCAGTACTTTTGCCGGGCCGGTCGGGGCGCGCCGTCCTTGTTCCCAATTTTGCAGCGTGTCCTGGCTGATGCCCAGCAGCGTCGCAAATTTCGATTGCGACAAGCCGAGCTTGCCCCGCACTTGCACGACGGAGGTCGGTGCGTCTACGCGATAAACCCGGCCGGGTTTCATTTCGCCGCGTTTGATGGCTTTGGCCTGCTTCACACTAGCCAGCAGTTCGTCAAAAAGTTCTTTCTTCATTTTGTCAGTGCGTTTTTAAGTTGTTTCAACTGGTCTGCCGTCAAGTCATCCATCTCGTTTTTCGAATAGACCAACAGCATCGAAATTTGATCATCAGCCACCCACCAATAATAAATCACCCGCAAACCGCCGCGTTTGCCGCGTCCGCTGCCGGCCCAGCGCATTTTCCGAATGCCGCCGGAGCCTTTGATGATATCGCCCGCATCCGGCCTGGCCGCCAGATACTTTTGCAATTCCACATATTCAGCGTCATCCATGCATTGCTGGATGCGCTTGGTGAATATCGGCGTTTCGATAAAGACCACGGTTTGATTATACGTCAATGGCGTATAGTTGCAAGGGCGATGTTGAATCTTGGCCCGCTCCTCCGTTCCCTCCGTTTCCTTCTGTTAAAACGCATTTTCGGATGAGGATGAGGATGACGAAGACGATGAGGAGGATTCCCTGTTTCCCCTGCATTGTCCCTTGCCAAATACCCCGTTTTTCCCCGATAATCTGCGGCTCATGTTCCAAACCGCTGTGATCATTGCCGGTGGCCAGGGGTCGCGCCTCAAGCCGCTGTCGAACAACAAGCCCAAGGCCATGGTCGTCGTCAACGGCCAGCCGATGCTTTATTGGACCTTGCGCTGGCTCAAGCATCACGGCGTCAAAAACGTCGTGCTCGGCGTCGCCTATAAAAAAGAGAAGATCATCAATTATCTCAAGGCGAACCAGAATTTCGGCCTGAACGTCCAGATCAGCGTCCACACCCTCGATGGCGGCACGGCCCAAGGTTTTAAATTGGCCATCGCCCGCTTTGTCACGGACGACAACTTCATCGCCATGAACTGCGATGAGATGACGAATCTACACCTGCCGAACGTCGTCAAGGTCCACCAGAAAAAGTCGCCGCTCGTCACGATGGCGCTCGCGCCGTTTTACTGCCGGTTCAGCGTGGTGGACGCGCGCAAGGACGGCATCGTCCACGGTTTCAAATACGGCCACATGCTGCCGGATGTGCCGGTGAGCATCGGCATCTATTGTTTCAGCCGCGAAATCCTGAAGCACATCCCCGATACCGGCTCCATCGAGCACGCCGTCTTCACGCCGCTTTCCAAGAAGAAGAAGATCGCGGCCTATCACCTGACGCCGGATGAGCAATGGCTTTCTGTGAACGACATCAAGAACGTCCGCGAGGTGGAGGAAAACCTGCAACTGTTCGAGTTGAAAAAGTCTGCCGGCCCGAAACGCGCGTTAAAAATCTTGTGATTTTGATTCTCTGAACTGAACTCCCGCTTCGATGCCGCAAGAACTGCTCTCCATCAGCATCCCGACCTACAACCGGCAGCGGTTGCTCGGCATCATGCTGAACACGCTCGCGGGGCAGATCAAATCCGCGAACGCGCTGGATGACGTGGTGATTTACATCTCCGAAAACTGCTCGCCCGACAACACGCGTCAGGTCGTGGAGGATTTCCAGAAAACTTCCGGCGTGCGCGTCGTCTATTCGCGCAATGAAAAGAACCTGGGCATCAGCATAAACCTTTTGAAGGTGATGGAGATGGGCAAGGGCAAGTTCGTCTGGCCGCTCGGTGATGATGAGATTATCGCGGACAATTCCGTCGGCAATCTCCTGAAAGTGTTGCGCGAAAAAGACCCGGGCTTCGTGCTGATGTACGATACCCGCTACGCGTGGCCGTTGCCCAAGCCGGGGATCTACGCGGATTACCAGACCTTCGCCCGCGAATGCATCAAGCTCGACAACGTCCACGCCCTCGCCGAGCACACGCTGCTCTCGAGCAATATCTATCGCTCCGATCATTTCGATGCCCGGTTTGGCGAGAAGTACATGGATACCTGGTTTCCGCACATGTTCGGGTTCCTGCGTCCGCTGCTGCGGGATCGCCTGACCGTGCTGATTCCGGATTTTCCCGTCGTCAGCACCCGCGAAGAGGAACGCAGCACGCCGAGCGACGGCAAATGGGCGAACCTCGACGAATGCTGGAAAACGTATCTCACGTGGTTGCGTGATGAAATGCAGATGCCGGACCTCGACCCGACCGCCGCCAGCCGCGCCGCCCGTCGTGCGATGCTTCAAAACATGCGCTCGCATCCCCTCCAGTATTTCAAAAAGTATTGGCGCGCGTTGTTCCAGCCGAGCGCCTATCGTTTTCTGTGGACCCGCTTTTTCGGAGTCAAAAAAACCTGATTTTAAAATCGCATGAGTAAAAAATCTCCCATCACGTTGCGCAAAACCTGCCGCGTCTGCGGTTCCCGCAAGCTCGAACCCATCCTCTCGCTCGGCAACCAGTACGCCGTCGGTTTTCTCGACAGCGCCAAGGAAACCGCCGGCAGCGGTCCGCTCGACCTCATCCTGTGCAACATCAAGGACGGCGGCTGCGGCCTCCTCCAACTCAAGCACACCTACGATCACGACCTGCTGTACCGCAAGTATTGGTACAAGTCCGGCATCAGCACCACGATGGTCGCCGCGCTCGGCGACATCGTGAATTGCGCGCAAAAAGTAGTGCCGCTGAAGAAGGGCGACCTGGTCATCGATATCGGAGCGAACGACGGCACTTTGCTCCGCCAATACAAGCGCACCGACATCCAGAAGGTCGGCTTCGAACCGTCGAATCTGTGGGAACTCGCGACCAAGGACAACGGCAACGCGAAGATCATCCACGATTATTTCAACGAGGTCGCGTTCGCCAAAAATTTGCCCGGCAAAAAAGCGAAGATCATCACCAGCATCTCGATGTTCTACGACCTGGAAGAACCGAATTCCTTCGTCGCCGACATCGTGAAATGCCTCGATGCCGATGGCCTCTGGATCTGCCAGATGAATTATCTCGGCCTGATGATGGATGATCACACCTACGACAACATCAGCCACGAGCATCTGGAATATTACTCGCTGATCTCCGTCGAGAACCTGATGAAGCGCCACGGTCTGGAAATTTTCGACGTCGAACTTAACGACGTGAACGGCGGCAGCTACCGTCTCTACATCCGCCGCCCCGGCGCGAAGCTTGCGGTGTTGCCTGGCGGCGCGAAACGCGTGTCGGCCTTGCGCGCGAAGGAACTCAAGCGCGGTTACAACGGCAAGAAAGTGTACGCCAGCTACGCCAAGGAGATCGCCAAGCTGAAGAAGGAATTGATGACGATCCTCTCGCGCGAGAAAAAGGCCGGCAAGAAGATTTACATCTACGGCGCCTCCACGCGCGGTCTCGTGGTGCTGCAATATTGCGGCATCGACAAGAAATACATCGATTTCGCCGTGGACAAAAATTCCGACAAGTGGGGCAAATACATCGTCGGCACCGGCATCCAGTGCATCTCGTTCGACGATTACCGCAAGAACCTGCCGGATTATCTGCTCGTGCTCCCGTATCAGTTCAAGCGCGAGATCATCCAGCAGGAAGCCGCGTTTTTGAAAGCCGGCGGCAAGATGATTTTTGCCCTCCCGCGCGTACAAGTCATCACGAAAAAAGATCTGAAATGAGTGTCGCCTTCCCACTCCTCACCGATCACCTGCGAATCTCCAGAACGCTGGTCGCAGGTTCCTTCGCCCCCTTGGGGGAGAAGGTTAGGATGAGGGGGATGATATTTGCAAAACCGCTTACACCCATCCATTCGCGTATATTTGCCGGGACGTTGGGCGCGTTTCCCCCTCTCCGCGTCGGCGGAGTCTGCGGAGCCGATGGGGAGAGGGCCGGGGTGAGAATTCGCCCAAACGTAATTTCGCGCTTTGAACCCCTGAACCAACAGGTGCGTTCCAACGACGAGACGCAGCGAGCGTTTCCCCTTCTCCCCGGGGGAGAAGGCCGGGATGAGGGCGAGCGTCTCACCATCTTCGGGTTCATGGGGAGGACGGACAACACACCCTCTGGTCGGAAAGCTGACGTATTTTCCAATCACAGACAAAAGTCAGTTGATTGTCCTCCCTCACCTGTTTCCTCTCCCCAAGGAGAGGACATCACCTTGCTCGTTTTTGGATTTCATCACGCACAAGAACCAATCCAGTCGCGGGTTTGCAAACAGACGCTGGGAGCGTTTCTCCCTCTCCCCAAGGGAGAGGGCCGGGGTGAGGGGAAAGAGGACTCGCGCATTTGCCAAAACGTTCGCACAATCAGCAGTAACTAAAATTCAATTTACCAAACTCAATCCGTCATGAAAAAAATTCTCATCACCGGCGTCACCGGTTTCATCGGCAGCCACCTCGCGAAGGAGTTGAGCGCCGCGAACGAAGTTTACGGCACCATCCGCCCCGTCATCGCGCGGGACATGAAGTCAGTTAATCCGTTCCTCGAGAAAGTGAAGCTTGTTCGCTGCGACATCACCGACCAGCAGTCGGTCGTCAACGCATTGAATAACATCAACCCGGACATCGTCATCCACCTTGCGGCCTTGAGCCCCGTGCGCGATTCATTCGAGACGCCGATGGCCTACGTCCGCGCGAACGTGGACGCCACGCTGCACATCGCCCACGGGATGGTGAAGCTGCCGAATTTCGAAAAGAAACGCCTGCTCTACGCGAGCACCGCGGAAGTTTACGGCATCCAGGCGGAGAAATCCGTTCCTGAGGACGCGCCGTTGAATCCTTCCAGCCCTTACGCGAACACGAAATCCATGACCGATACCTACCTGCGCATGATGACGCCGGTGTACGGTTTGAGCACCACCGTGATGCGCTGCATCAATTCCTACGGCCGCAAAAACGACACCGGCTTCTTCGTCGAATACGTCGTCACCGCGATGTTGAAGGGCGAAAAGGTTTACGTCGGCGCGCCCGATTCCACGCGCGATTACATGTACGTGAACGACCACGTCGGCGCGTATCTGTGCGCCTTGAAGCATCCGGAATTTCGCGGTGAGGCGTTCAACGCCACGCCCGGCGGCGAAATCTACAACCGCGACCTCACCTTGCAGATCGCGGAGATGATCGGCTTCAGCAAAAAGAAGATTATGCTCGGCAAATATCCGCCCGGCTACCCGCATCGTCCGCTCGCGTCCGACCAGCCGCACATCGACCTGGACTCGACGAAAATCCGCACGAAGCTCGGCTGGAAACCGACGGTGAAGCTGGAAGACGGCCTCGCCCGCACCATCGAATATTGGAAGAAGAAACTCGCGGCGTGATGTGCGAGGCGCACAGCCGGCCAACCCCTTTCGCGAGCAAAACCTCACGAGATAAGAGCGACAAGGTTTAACGAAAAGCGGGGAGCGTTTCTCCCTCTCCCCAAGGGAGAGGGCCGGGGTGAGGGGGAAGTGATCATCAAAATTCTTAAGCGTGGACGACAGAAAACAAACGCCATCTTTCCCCTCATCCTGACCTTCTCCCTCGGGAGAAGGAACAGCAGCTGGACATTTTCCTTTCTACGATATTCTTTCGAGCCGTTGACCGTCATCCATTCGCCAATCCGTCACAAACTTCGCCGTCAAAAACCTTAAACCTTTTGCAGCCGTTCCAGATCGGCGCGTACCATCTCCTGAAATAATTCCGCAAAACGCTTGCTGGGCGACCAGCCGAGCAGGCGTTTCGCCTTTGCCGCGTTGCCGATGATACGGCGCGAATCCGGCGGACGCGTGTAGCTCGCATCGCGCTTCACAAATTTTTTCCAGTCGAGGTCAACTGCGGCAAAGGCCACCTCGACAAGTTCCTGCACGCTGTGCAGTTCGCCGGAGGCAAAGACGAAATCTTCCGGCGCGGAATGCTGCATCGCCAGCCACATGCCCCGAACGACGTCCCGCGCATCCGTCCAGTCGCGCAATGCCGCGAGGTCGCCGAGTTGCAGTTCCTGCTGCAATCCCAGCTTGATGGCGGCGGCGGCCCGGCAGATCTGGCGCGTACCAAATTTCTCATCGCGCCGCGGCGACTCGTGCGGGAACAAAATACCGTTTACCGCAAACAAGCCATAGCGTTCGCGATACACACCCAGCATCTGCTGCGAAAACGCCTTCGCGCACGCGTACGGATTCTGCGGACGCACCGGCGTGTTTTCATCCTGCGGCGATTGCGCGGGGTTGCCGAAAATCTCCGACGACGATGCGTGAAAAACTTTCGGCATCGGCGACATCTTGCGAGCCGTTTCCAGCAGGCGCACCGTGGCGCGGGCGTTCAATTCCAGCGCACCTTCGGGGTCGTTGAAGCTTTCCAGCACATGCGTCTGACCGGCGAGATGATAAACTTCGTCGGCGCGGATTTTTTCAACCAGGGCCGGAAAAACCATAGGATCATTGGTGTTTCCCGGATAGATGAACAACCGCGAGCCGAGAAATTTTTCCAATGGCGCGAGCCAGGATTTTTTAAGATCAAACCCCCGCAGCACGAGCCCATGGATCTCGTAATTCTTTTCCAGCAACAGTTCGGCGAGATACGAGCCGTCTTGTCCGGCGATGCCGGTGATGAATGCGCGGGCCATGTTAGTTTTTCAATTCCTTTTTCAACTCCTGCTTTACCTGCAATTCGGCGATGAGGCTCTGTCCGCCGCTCCCTTTTTTGCCACGCCGTTGTTTGTAAGTCAGAACGCCCCATGCGTTACCAAGCACGCTGGCAGGACTTGCCAACAGATGCCAGAACCAGCGCGTATCGCCATCGCGGAAAATGCCGCGCAACGTATGAAACGCCGGGCCGAAAAAAGTGACGCAATAAGCCGCTGCCAGCCAGAGCGGCACCGGCGGCTTTTCCTTCATCCAGTTCACCGGCATCTCTTCCTGCACCTGCAAAAAGTGGACCGTCGCGCGCCGTCGTTTCTGCACAAATTTCCAAAGCGTCTGGATGTAGTAATGATGCACGCCGCGTCCGCGCAACCGCAACCATTCGCGCTTACCATTCTTCATCAGGAACAGCGCGATATGTGTATCTTGGAATTTTTCATTCGCCTGCACGGATTGCAGGTCGGCCCGACGATAAAAAAATCCATTCGCGCCAAGCGGATACGAATAACTGCCATCCGGCAAGACCCAGCGCTCAGTCTCGCCATCGCGAGCGACCAGACGCGGATTGGTACTCATCAACCAGCAGATCGGGTCGCTGATGTGGAGCAGGGCGGTGAGATACGCGCAGAACGCACTCATCTTCGGCGACGCCAGATAGTAGGCCTCCAATCCAAGCGCCTGCGGGTTCTTTTGCAACGCCCCGACCGCGAGCGGGAAATAATCCGGGTGCGTTACCTCGTTGTCCGCGTCCAGGAATACAATGATTTCGCCCGTGGCGTGACGTAACGCGAGTCGTTTGCCCTCCTCCATATTCTTGCCATTGTCATCGAGGACGATAGCACCATATTTCGCGGCGATTTCCCGCGTCCGATCCTTGGAATGCGCGTCGGCGAGGATGATTTCGATTTGGTCGCGCGGATAATCCTGGCGCGCGATCGAAGCAAGGCAGTTGTCCAAAATCGTCTCCGCATTCAGCGTAGGCATAATGACGCTGATACGGGGAAGGCTGTTGGAATCGGACTGCACACTGATATTGTCGCTTTTTAACGGCTGAAATTCAACGTCATTGGTGAAAACGCTGGCAGCGGCCCCTTCATCCGGCTAAATTTTCAGCCTGTCATGCAAAAAGTTTTCATCACCGGTGCCGCCGGATTCATCGGTAGCACGCTAGTTGACCGGCTCTTGGCCGATGGCAAAACGGTCATCGGGTGGGACAATTTCTCCACCGGCCAGCGCCGATTCCTCGAAGGCGCACTCAAGCACAAGAATTTTAAGCTCGTCGAGGGTGATAATCTCGATCTAGCTGCCGTGACCAAGGCCATGGCCGGTTGTGACACCGTTTTCCATCTCGCGGCGAACGCCGATGTGCGCTTCGGCCTGGAACATCCCTCGAAAGATTTGCAGCAAAACACCGTCGCCACCTTCAATGTGCTTGAAGCCATGCGCGCCAATGGCATCAAGCGCATCGCGTTCAGTTCCACCGGCTCGACTTACGGCGAGTCCGCCGTTATTCCCACGCCCGAAGACGCGCCATTTCCCGTCCAGACCTCGCTTTACGCCGCTTCAAAGATTTCCGGCGAAGGCATGATTTCCAGCTACTGTGAAGGCTTCAAATTCGAGGGCTATATTTTCCGGTTCGTTTCGATTCTGGGCGAACGCTACACGCACGGCCACATTTTCGATTTCTACCGGCAGTTGCTCGAGCATCCCGACCGGCTGAAGATCCTTGGCGACGGTAAACAGCGCAAAAGTTATCTGTACGTACAGGATTGCATCAGCGCCATGCTGCACGTCATCGGCCAGGGCACTGCGCTCAAGGCCCGGCACAATGTCGAGATCTACAACCTGGGCACGCCGGAATATGTGCGGGTCAATGATTCGGTCGGGTATATCTGTGGCGCGCTCGGGCTCAAGCCGCAGCTCGAATACACCGGCGGCGAGCGCGGTTGGGTGGGCGACAACCCCTTTATCTTCCTCGAAACCAAAAAGGTTCAAGGCACCGGCTGGAAACCCACGTTGACGATTGAACAAGGCATCGTCCGCACGCTCCAATGGTTGCAAGGCAACCAATGGGTTTACGAAACGCGCAAATGAAAATCGCCATCACCGGCAGCAGCAGCGGCATCGGCCAGTTTCTCGCGGACACGCTCGCGGGCAAGGGCCACGAAATCTGCCGCCTCGCCCGCTCGCCGCAGGCTGGCTTCAGCTTTCAGTGCGATGTCGGCGACTGGAATGCCGTCGAAAACTGCGCTAAAAAAATTTCTGAGAAATGGACTTCGCTCGATGCGCTTATCTGCTGTGCCGGCGTTCAGGAACCGATTGGTCCGGCGATGGAAATCGACCCCTTGGCATGGCGCCAAAATTTGGCGGTGAATCTGGACGGAATCTTTTTTGCCATTCGTGCCTTATATCCGCTGCTTAAAAAATCTGCGTCCCGCGCCCGGGTGATTTGTTTTTCCGGCGGAGGTTCGACCGGTCCACGCCCGAATTTTGCCGCCTACGGCGTGGCGAAAACCGGCGTTGTCCGGCTTGTCGAAATGTTGGCTTCAGAATGGCAGAACGAAAATCTCGATATCAACGCCATCGCGCCGGGTGCGATTTTCACCAAGATGCTTGAGGAAATTCTCGCGCGCGGCGAAAAATTGTCCGGCAAAAAAGAATTCGAGTCCGTCTCAAAAATGCCGCGCGACAATTCGGAAAAGTTGCAGAAGGTTTCCGGTCTTGTCCAGATGCTGCTTTCGCCGGCGAGCGACGGCATCAGCGGCAAACTCATCAGCGCACCGTGGGATCCGTGGCCGAACCTGCCCGCACTGCGCGAGGAACTTATGAAATCGGATATCTACACGTTGCGCCGCATCGTGCCGGAAGATCGCGGCAAAAAATGGGAAACAAAATGAAACCACAGATGGACTCGGATAAACACGGATTTATTTCCGGACCGCGGGTCTGTGACCCGCAGGAATTTGATAGTTCTTTTTGTATTCGCATAGCTGCGGCCTACAAGACTGCGTTCCGGCATCTGTGTCCATCTGTGTCCATCCGTGGTTAAAAATATGAACTACGCCATCATCGGCTGCGGCCTCATCGGAAAAAAACGCGTGGCGGCCATGGCCGCCGGTTCGCAACTCGTCGTTGCCTGCGACACCAATCTGTCCCGCGCCGAAGAGTTGGTGAAACTCGCCAAGTCCGGCCGCGCCTGCGCAGATTTCAACGACGCCGTTTCGGATCCCAAGGTTGAGGTCGTTTTCATCGCCACGCTCAATTCCATGCTCGCGCCTATCGCCCTGGCGGCGGTCAAAAATGGCAAGCATGTGCTCGTCGAAAAACCGGCGGCCATCCACACGAAGGAATTGGACGAGTTGGAAGCTGCCGCGAAAAAGACCGGCGCCCTCGTGCGTGTTGGCTACAACCATCGCTACCATCCCGCAGCCCTCAAGGCCGTCGAACTGTTCCGCAGCGGTGCGCTTGGGTCGATGATGTTTCTACGCGGTCGTTACGGCCAAGGCGGACGCATCGGTTATGAGAAGGAATGGCGGGCGGACGCGAAGATTTCCGGCGGCGGCGAATTGATCGACCAGGGCGTCCACCTGATAGACCTCGCAGGCATTTTCCTTGGCGATTTCACCTCGGTCGAAGGCCATGCGACCACCTATTTTTGGAAGATGCCGGTGGACGACAACGCCTTTCTATCGTTGCGCAATGCCGCCGGCAATACCGCCTGGTTGCATGTCAGTTGCAGCGAATGGAAAAATCTTTTCAGCCTCGAAATCTACGGGCGCGACGCCAAACTGCATTGGGAGGGGCTCGGCGGCAGCTACGGCGTGGAGCGCTTGACCTATTACAAGATGCTGCCGCAGATGGGTCCGCCGGAGACGACCATCTGGGAATTTCCGCGCGGCGACGAATCGTGGAAAATCGAAATCGCGGATTTTTTCGAAGATATCAAATTGAAGCGGACGCCCGTGCCCGGATTGAAGGAAGCCAAAGCGGCACTTGCGGTGGTTGAAAAAATCTATCAGAAGTAAATTATGATTATTGCGCGTTCACCTTTGCGAATATCCCTCGGCGGCGGTGGCACCGACCTCCCGTCGTACTATGAAAAATTCGGCGGCTTTCTCATCGCCGGGGCGATTGATAAATACGTTTACATCACGCTGCATGAAAATTTCACGCCCGATCTCATTGTGAAATATTCCAAACTGGAGCGGGTCGACAACGCATCCAAGCTGGAACACCCGATTATCCGCGAGGCATTTAACTTGGCCGGACTTGATGGGCGCGGACTAGAGGTCACTTCAATGGCGGACATCCCGTCCGGCACCGGGCTGGGTTCCTCCGGCAGTTTCACGACGGCGCTGCTCAAGGCGTTGCACGCGCAGAAGAAGGATTTGATCCATCCGTCCGAACTCGCGGCCGAAGCCTGTGACATTGAATTGAACCGCCTGCACGAGCCCATCGGCAAGCAGGATCAATATATCGCCGCGTTCGGTGGTCTGACCTGTTTCAAATTTTTGCCCGGCGGCAAGGTCGAGGCGTGGCCGTTGAAAGTTTCCGAGGAAACGCGCGACAACCTTGAAGACAACCTGCTGCTCTTTTTCACCGGCTATTCCCGCAGCGCGTCGGCCATCTTGAAGGAGCAGGATGTGAAATCAAAATCCGACGACAAGGCAATGATCGAGAACCTGCACTTCGTCAAGGATCTAGGTCTGCAAAGCCAGGCGGCGCTGGAAAGTGGAAATCTCGCCGAGTTTGCGCGGTTGATGGACGTGCACTGGCAGCGCAAGAAGCAGCGCAGCGGCGGCATGAGCAACCCCAAGATCAACGAGTGGTATGATCTGGCGATGGCCAATGGCGCTCTCGGCGGCAAGCTCATCGGTGCAGGTGGCGGCGGCTTCCTGATGTTTTACGCGGAGGACAAGGCCACGCTGCGCCACGCCATGCGCACGGCGGGCCTGAAGGAAGTGCGCTTCCGGTTCGATTTCGAAGGCACGAAGCTGGTCATTTCGTGAATATGTTGTGAACTCGCATAATGCCTGCGACGAACGAGAACAGTGTGCGTGGTTCCCTCTCCCCCTCGGGGGAGAGGGTTAGGGTGAGGGGGCGACTCACTGACACGAGCACGTCAATCACTGCGCCGCCGTCCCCCTCATCCCAATCTTCTCCCCCAGTGGGGGAGAAGGAGCCGGCACCACGTCACTCGCCACACTATGGCAATCAGCGTACGCGCACGGTGAATGCTCGTGACTTTGCCCGAAAGCTTCGCAAACAATCTACTGATGCCGAAAAACGGCTGTGGCGTTTGTTGCGTGACCATCGCTTCAACGATTTCAAATTCCGCCGTCAATATGCCTGCGGTATTTATTTTTTGGATTTCTATTGCACCATTGCCAAACTCGCCGTGGAATTGGACGGCGGCGGTCATGGCTATCCGGACCAGCGCGCTCATGATGAAAAGCGAAATCAATTTCTTGCCCAACAAGGCATCAAAGTGTTGCGATTCTGGAATCATCAGTTGAGAGGTGAATTGGAGGTGATTCGGTTTGAAATCTGGCACACATTGATGGAGCGCACAGGGCGTACGAAGGAGATTTCTGGTTATTTGCCTAAGTCCGCCCCCTCACCCCAACCCTATTCCCCGATGGGGGCGAGGGAGCCGGATGGCGTTGAAAAAATATGAGCATTCCTTTATCAGAAATTCCCGTCGCCATCCTCGCGGGCGGGCTCGCCACGCGGCTCCGGCCCATCACAGAAAAAATCCCCAAGTCGCTCGTGCCCGTCGCCGGCCGGCCCATGTTGGCGCACCAGTTGGAGATGCTCCACGCGCGCGGGTTGCGGCGCGCCGTGCTGTGCATCGGCCACCTTGGCGAGATGATTCAGCATGAATTCGGTGACGAGGCTTACGGCATCAAGCTGGAATATTCCTTTGATGGTGAGAAATTGCTCGGCACCGGCGGCGCGATCAAGCGTGCGTTGCCGAAACTTGGCGAGGAATTTTTTATTCTCTACGGCGATTCGTATCTGCCCATCGAATACGCGCCGGTGGCGGAATTTTTTCATCGCAGCGGCAAGCCCGGCCTGATGACGGTCTATCGCAACGAAGGTCTATACGATACGAGCAACGTGGTTTTTGCCGACGGCGAGATCAAGGTCTATGACAAAAAAGTTCGCCTGCCGGAAATGCGGCACATTGATTACGGCCTGAGCATGTTCAAGGCGGACGTCTTTGCGGGCTACGCGCCGGATGAAAAATTTGACCTCGCCGAAGTCATGGGCAAACTCGTCCGTGAAAAAATGCTCGCCGGTTACGAGGTGCCCGAACGATTTTATGAAATGGGTTCGCCGTCGGGCCTGGCCGAGCTGGAGGCGTTACTTAAAAAGGGTCCGGCGTATTGATTGTTCGGCTAGAGCATTTAAGAAAAACTGTGGCCACTTGGCCGGCATTCTCCCTCACCCCGGCCCTCTCCCGCTGGGAGAGGGAGAAACGCTCCCGGCTTCAGACAAAAACCAGCGGCTGGATTGGAGCATACCGTGCTCGATAAAGGAAATGTAAATATGGCTGTTCCCTCTCCCAGCGGGAGAGGGTCAGGGTGAGGGAGAGCGTAATAACTTGAAATAAACGGCCACGGTTTTTAGTGAACCGCTCTAATCACTTGATTAAACAATTTTGAAATTTTACTCAGGCCGAATACCGTATACATTCATAACCAACCATGAGTTTCACCAATCAATTTCTCACCGAAGTCCAGCAGGTCACGGCGCAGTTAAATGAAGCGGCCATTGAAAAATGCGCGGACGAACTGGCCGCCATCCGCAATCGCGGCGGACGCCTTTTCATCCTAGGCGTCGGCGGCAGCGCGGGCAACGCCGGCCATGCCGTGAACGATTTCCGCAAAATCTGCGGCTTCGAAGCTTATGCGCCGACGGATAACGTCTCCGAACTGACCGCGCGCACGAATGACGAAGGCTGGCCCACGATTTTCGCCGAATGGTTGAAAGGTTCACGGATCAGTTCCAAGGACGGCCTGCTGATTTTCTCCGTCGGCGGCGGCAATGTGGAAAAGAACGTAAGTCCGAATCTCGTCAACGCCATCCAACTGGCCAAACAGGTCGGTGCGTCGGTCATTGGCATCGTTGGTCGCGATGGCGGGTACACGGCGCAACAGGCGACGGCCTGCGTCATTGTACCAACGGTCAATCCCGCGCATGTGACGCCTCATAGCGAAGCTTTTCAGGCTGTTATCTGGCATCTGTTCGTTTCGCATCCGAAATTGAAGATCGCGCAGACGAAGTGGGAGAGCACAAAATAATCTCGTAGCAGCCGACGTAAGGAGGCTCAAACTTTTTTTACCAAATGAATCAGAGCCTCCTCACGTCGGCTGCTACAAAAAATCGTCGGGCTGTCTTTCTCGACCGCGACGGTGTCATCAACCGCGCCATCACGCGCGACGGTCTGCCGTTTCCGCCGATGAACATGGCGGATTTTGAAATCCTTCCCGGGGTTCCCGAAGCCTGCAAAAAGTTAAAGGCCGCCGGTTTTCTGCTTGTCGTTGCCACGAACCAGCCGGATGTCGGGCGCGGCATTGTTCCACGCGAACTGGTGGAGGCGATGCACGTAGAGATGCAAAAGAGCATTTCCGTTGATCGCATCGAGATTTGTTTTCATCCCGGTCGCGGGGCGTCGGATTGCGATTGCCGCAAACCGAAACCGGGGATGTTGCTGCACGCAGCCCGCGAACTTGACATCAATCTCGCGCAAAGCTGGATGGTCGGCGACCGCTGGCGCGATGTGGATTGTGGCCACGCCGCCGGTTGCCGGACGGTCTTTATCGAGGGCAATTACGTTGAGCAATTACGGCAGAAACCCGATTTTTCCGCTCGCAATCTGGGCGAGGCGGCGGACATAATTCTTACCCATTCGAAATGATTTTATGAAACGAACGCTGAAAGATTTGTCCGTAAAAATTTTTGCCGACGGTGCGGACAAAAAAGGCATGCTCGAGCTCAACGCCAATCCGTTGATCCAGGGCATGACCACGAACCCGACATTGATGCGCAAGGCGGGACTCACGGATTTCGAGGCGTTCGCGCGCGATATTTTGCAAGGCATCACCACCAAGCCGCTTTCGCTGGAGGTTTTTTCGGACGAATTTCCCGAAATGAAACGGCAGGCGTTGAAAATCAACGACTGGGCGAAGAATGTTTACGTCAAGATTCCCATCACGAACACACGCAACGAATCATCGCTGCCGCTGATCAAGGAACTCGCTGCGCAAGGTGTGAAACTGAACGTGACCGCGATTTTGACATTGGAACAGGTCAAAGGCGTGGCGGCGGCGTTGAATCCCAAGGTGCCAGCGGTGGTATCGGTTTTTGCCGGACGGATAGCAGACACGGGGGTTGATCCGGTTGGCATCATGACTGAGAGCAAAAAGATTTTGAAAGACCTGCCCCGCGCGGAATTACTGTGGGCAAGCGTGCGCGAAGTGCTGAATATTTTTCAGGCGAGTGACTGCGGCTGCCACATTGTCACGGTGCCACATGATATCCTGGCCAAGGCGATGAAAATGTCCGGCATGGATCTGGGCGAGCTTTCGCTCGACACCGTGAAGATGTTCGCCAACGACGCAAAGGCGGCCGGATTTACCCTTTAGATCGGTTAAGAAAATTTGTAGCCGTCGGCTTCCGATAATTTTCTCCCTCACCCTAACCCTCTCCCGCTGGGAGAGGGAACAGCCATGATGGCCTTTCTATTATTCAGTACGGTATGCTCCAATCCACCCGCTGGTTTTTGCTCTCACGCTGGGAGCGTTTCTCCCTCTCCCAGCGGGAGATGGCCGGGGTGAGAATTCTCCCAAACGGAATTTCGCGCTTTGAACCCCTGAACCGCCCGCGATATTCCAATGTAGAGACGCTGCGAGCGTTTCTCCTTCTCCCCGGGGGAGAAGGCCGGGATGAGGGCGAGCGTCACACCATCTTCGGGTTCATGGGGAGGGAGATATGGTAAATCACAACAACTTTGGCATGAATGAGGCGGGTAGGGCGCGTCACTCCGTGCGCGCCGCCCTTGGCCTGACACACGACGGCGCGCACGGAGTGACGCGCCCTACCTTTAGCGTCTCGGAACACGAATGTGTCAATGTCATTGTGAAATGTCATAGTGAAACAACTTATTGTAAAATTTTTTAGAAAGATTGTCCCCAAATTCGGCGGGACGCCGAATTTAACCCGCGGGACGCGGGTGCTACATCAAATCAGCTTCGTCACGGCCGCAAACACATCGGCGACCTTCACGGAATCCATGGCGGCGACAAGTTCATCCCGCGTTCCCTTAATGTCACCACCGTCGTAGCGGTAGTAGTCCAGATTGCGACCGTTGATGACGGGGTTTTTCACGAGCGTGAACTGGTTTCCGTAGGGCAGGTTGGTCGGATTCAGGGTCGGGGCTTCAATGACGATCTGGTTGGGCACTTTCAATGCCGCGGCGATATGCATCAGCGCCGTGTCCACGCTTAAAAACGCGCTGCAACGCTTCATCAACGCCGCCGTTTCGCGCAGATTTTTCGTCTTCGCCTCGCGCGTCAGATCGGCGTTCGCCTGGGCCAGCACGATGCCATGGTCCTTCGCCTCCTCCGGTCCGCCGAACAGCAACACATGGATATCCGGCCGCTGTTTGTTCAACTGGCGCACGAGGCCGGCGTAATTTTTCACCGGCCAACGCTTTAACGGCAGATTTTTCGTGCCACCCGAGCCGACGTGGATGCCGAGGACTTTCTTGCCGAACAATTTGTGCTCCGTCAGAAAATCGTCCGCGAACCGCTCGTCACCCGGTTCCAGAAAAAATTCCATCGCGTGCGCCGGCAGCTTTTTCTGCGCGCCGATGAGCGGCAATATGTCGAAATTGTTTTCAATGGAATGGCGCGTGTAATCCTGCGGCAGCGAGCCGGTCACCAGCCAGCGGTCCAGCAGGCCAAAACACTCGTACTCGTGGCTCAGGCGCACCTGGGCGCCGACGAGAAACGCGGCGATACGATAATGGATACGGCTCTGGGGATGGGTGTTGATGGAAAGCTGATACTTCTCGCGGCGCAGCGACAGCAGAAAACGGAAGGTCTCCATCCGGCCGCAGGTCAGCAGATTTTTCTGAAACACCCGGCTCACGTTCGAATTGTGCTCCAGCAGATCCTTTGCCCCCGGCCACATCACGAGCGCATCGATCACCGCGTCGGGAAAATTCTCGCGCAGTTCACGGATGAACGGCGTGGCGATGAGCGTGTCGCCAATGCCGGCGAGGGAGATGACCAGAATTTTTTTCACAACCGGGATATCTTTTCAAGCAGGCCCGTCGTGGATTTTCCGGGGACAAAGGGGACGATGATGATTTTGCCGCCCGCCGATTCCACGGCGCGGCGCTCGTCCTGGTTCAAAGTTTCGAGCGTATAATCGCCGCCTTTGACATAGATGTCCGGCTGGGCGGCGGCGAGAAAATTGGTCGCGGTTTTTTCGGGGAAAATGCAGCAGGCCGTGATGCTTTCCAACGCGGCCAAAACGAGTGAGCGGTCCGTCTCCGAATTCACCGGGCGGTTAGGGCCTTTCAACTGGCGGACACCGGCATCGCCGTTCACCCCTAGCAGCAGGGCGTCTCCGGAGTTGCGGGCGTTCTCCAGATAGGTGACATGGCCGAGGTGCAGGATGTCGAAACAACCGTTGGTGACGACCAATTTTTTGCCGGTGGCGCGGAATTTTTGGCGCCACGCAGGCAGATCATCAAGCAGGATGATTTTGTCGCGGAAATGCACGCCGTCATTTTGCCCTCCGTGAAAATAATCGCAACGCTTTTACTACGCCAATCCCAGTGCATGCTCTTAGAGCAGTTCCTGAAAAACTATGGCCGTTTATTCCACGGTGTTGCGCTCTCCCTCACCCTAACCCTCTCCCGCTGGGAGAGGGCCGGGGTGAGGGAGAAAATGATCGGAAACCATTGGCTACCACTTGTCTTAAACCGCTCCAAATAGTCACTTTGACTGAGCCACGGTCGAATTCAACCATTTCCACACGCGCAAAGTCTCGGTCACGCCCCAGGCCTGGGCATCGCAGCCGCGTTGCACGTGCGGGGCATCGCCGTCCAATATCTCCGGCAACTGGCCGAGGCAGCCCTCGTCCAACAGTTTTTCCGCGCTGCCGAGGTAACTTTTCGCCGTCGCCACCGCCTCCGGTGCGCCATCCCAGGCGCGGACGAGCGCCTCGCAGAAGGCTGGGAAGGTCCACGTCCAGGCCGTGCCGTTGTGATAGGCCGGTTTGCGGCGCGTGTCCTCGTCACCTTCATACTGCGGCCAATACGGCTCGGTGGGATTGTTGATTATTTGACCATCGCGCGAGACCGGCAACGGTGTTTTCACCGGCAGCGGCGCGAGCGTCCGCAGGCCGCCGGGCACGACGAGATATTTTTCGGCGGCGGCCACGCACCGTTTCGCGTGTTCGCCGGTGATCAGGCCGAGGCTGATGGCCAGCAGGCAGTTGTTGCGCAAGGCGTCGCTAGGGGTCGCATCGCGGGCGATGACGTTGGATTTGCCGAGCAAAACATCGGCGAACCAGCCTTGTTGCTCCAGCCAGAAAAGTTTCTCAAAGGAGGCCGTGGCGTGGTCGGCGAGGTTCTGCCATTTTTTTTGCCCGGCCTGAGGGGAAATTTTTTCAAGCAGCCGCAGGAGGCGGATCCACAGTGCCTGGATCTCCACGGGATAACCTTCGCGCGGCGTGCCGGCGGGGTAATTCGTGTCCATCCAGGTGAAATGGCTGGGGCTCCAGATGAGCGCGGAATCGAAATCCATGTGGATGCCGTTGGGCGTGCCGCGCGCATAATTTTCGGCGATGCTCGTCAGTACGTCCCGGATCGTACGGCCGTTTTCGTCCACGGGCTTGTCAAAAAATTTCCGGTCGTCCAAATCCTCGCACGCCACGGCGAACCACAACGGCGCATCGCTGGTGTCGCGATTGGACACATCATTGCCGTGGATCGTGTTCGGCAGGGTGCCGTCCTTCTCGAATTTTGCGAAGGTGACCAAAATCTGCCGCACCTCGTCAGTCAAACCCGCCGCGAGAAGTCCGCGGGCGCAGATCAGCGAATCGCGTCCCCAGTCCAGAAACCACGGATAACCGGCGATGACCGTTTTGAAATCATCGCGGCGGACGACGAATTGTTTGGCGGCGGCGACGAGCCGAGGCTCGAAATTTCGGATTCCCGCCTCCGCCTGGCTTCGGCGCGGCAAGTCGGATTTCGGATTCCCGCCTTCGCCTGGCTTCGGCGCGGCAAGTTGGGCTTCGGTCGAAGTGGTTTTTGCCGGTTCGGCGGTCAAGGTGAGCGAGAGCTGCGCGCCTTTGGTCACCGGCAGTTCGAACCACCCCGGGCTGTAGGCATCGCCACTGCCGGTCTGTCCGCGCGTCAGTTCGACGGGGTGGGGGATGTTTTCGCACCATTCCGGTTGGGGATGAAATTCGCCCGCGCTGGAATAAGCGTGCAATTGCCGGTCGCCAGTCGGGGTGAATTCAAAACCCGTGCCATTTTTGATCTCCCGCGTGTTGGATGCGAAATGATAATCCGCGCCGCCGTTGCGTTTGGTCTCGCTGTGAAAATTCCGGTCTTCGATGTCCACGCGCACGGTCAGGCGCACATCGGCATCGGCCGGCAACTGTTTTCCCTGCGCGAGTTTTTCCGTCGGGCGGCTGAACTGGAACACGACCGTGTTTTCATCCTCCACCATTTCCGCGTGCAAACAGATTTCCACCGTACGACCGTCGCCGGCGTTCGCGACAAAATCCCAGGTGGCACCGGAATCGTAATGGAAAGACGCGAGACTTTTGAAATCGAGCGGGGACAAAAATCCGTTGGCATTCACCCAAACCCGGATGCGTTTCACGAATACATGACGGTCCACGGGGACGGACGGGTCCAAATTCGCGCCGAGCGCGCAATCATATTTGGAATTTACCCGGCCCAGGTCCACGCACAACCGGGCCATGCCGCCGCGATTGTTGGTCAATAGGACAAGAGTTGATGGTTGATAGTTGAGGGTTGAGGGTTCAACCGGTTCCGGGGCGAGAAAGCGGATGGAGGCGGAGATTTTTTGCGAGGTCGCGGCGTGACGTTCCAAAGATAATTGGGCGTCGGCGGCGGTTTCGCGCGGCGCAAAACAGGCGACGTGGACGTTTCCGGCCGGGATGGATTGAACGTGCATCGGGACGGTGCCGTCAATTTCCAGCGTGGCGCGGAAGGGGGCCGAGTCCTCCACGAGCAGCCAATGGCCGGGAGGGATGAGCGTAACCCGGCGCGTGTCGATCAGCGTCCAGGTGATGACGCGCGGGAAAACTTTTCCGGTCGCGGCTTTTTCGATGAGGGCTGGAAAGTTTTGGAGGGAGGCGTCCGTAGGATTTGAATTAGGGACGGCGGCACGCCGTCCCTCCCGGAGTTGAGAGGCGGCGGCGAGGAAATTTTTTGGCGACTGATCGACCTGGCTGGCGAGCCAGCGCCAGTCCAGGCCATCCACGACTTCCGCCGGAACGATTTTATTCAGCGCTTCCAGCGCAAAGGCGGCCTGCGCGCGGGCGAGGCGATAGGCGTCGCCGCTCAGGCCGGCGGGTTTTTCTGTCGGGGCGAGGCAGAACACGGTTCCGGGTGGAAGGACAAATTCAAAATCGTTCTCGATTTCCAGATGCGGGAGGGTCGGGCCGGCGAGATTGAAGCTTAAATCCGTGAGGCGGATGCCGGCCTTTGCTTGCGCCAACGAAATGACATTTTGGTTTTCCGTATCGCAGTTGGCAAGGATGAGGACAAAATCCTTACCTTCGGCGGATTCGCGGAGCTGGGCGAAGACCGGCGAGTCGGGCGCGGACAGGCGCGTGGACTTTGCGCCGTCAAAGAAACACGGATGATTGGAAATGATTCCGTTGAGCTGGGCGAGTTCGGGGACGATGTTGTCCGGGCTGTCCCAATTCAAACCGGTGTTGCCGTGGACGCGGATCTTTTCGGCGGCCAGCCATTCCACGCCGCAGGTGAAGGCGAAGCCGCCGCACGGGCTGGTCAGCGCACAAAGGCGGTTCCGTAACAGCGACCAGACGCGGCCCTTTTTTGCGAGGCGGTCGTTGTCGTGCGTCTCGGAATAATTAACGTAGCTGCCGACGCGGGAATTTTGCAGGCTGGCGTAATCAAGATACCACGCGACTTCCTTGCCGGAATAATTCTGGAACAGTTCGGAATAGGCCCATTGCATCCCGCCATCGGTCAACAAACTTTCCGTGGTTTCCCATGGGCCGCCGAGGCCTTCGAGCAGGAAAATCGTTTCGGGAAATTCCTCCTGTATGCGGGCGATGATGTATTGCCAGGCGGGGACGGGAATCTTATAGCCGGCATCGCAGCGGAAACCGTCCACGCCGCGCCGGCACCAGATGACGAGCGCGTCAGCGATGAGGTCCCAGAGTTTCACGTCGTGCTGTTCGAGCTCGACGAGGTCCTCCCAGACGGTGCCCCAGGCACCGGGCGAGGCGAATTCGCCGTCCGGGGTTTTCAGGAAAAATTGCGGATAATTTTCCTGCAACGTCGAACCCCAGCCGGTGTGGTTGATGACGATATCAATGAACACGCGCGCGTCCAGGGAATGCGCCGCCTGCGTCAGTTCGCAAAACTGGTCGATGCCCGTGGTGCGTTTGTCGAATTCGACGAGCGCGGGATCAACGGCGGTCAGGTCCAACGCCGCGTAAGGGCTGCCGAAACGTCCGAACCGGGCATAGGTGACGGGGGTCGGGTGCACGGGCAGCAGATGGATGATTTTGCACCCGAGTTTATTGACGATGAAGGGGAGTTGTTGGACGAGGTCGCGAAATTTTCCGGACGGCGGCAGGGTGGCATAGCCTTGGGCCTCGAGCGACTCGAGCTGCGCTTCCAGATTTACATCGGCGGTGGTCGCGAGATTTTTTGTGGCACCGAACAGGCGGGTAAAGGCGCAATAGATGGTGTTCGCGGTGCGCGCAAAATTGGGGTGGACGGAAAGGCCGACATCGTTGCCATCGGGCCAGTGCTGCCAGTTTTTTTCATCGAGCAGGTAGGCCTTGGCCTTGAAAAAACCGGGTTCGGCGAGCGGCAGTTCGATCTGCCAGCCGTCGGCCGTCCGCTGCATGGGGATGTCGCGCCAGGAGGAATTGGCGACGACGGGGCCGCCGGCATGGGCGGCGAGGATTTCGGCGCGGCGTTGGGCGGCGCGGCCGAGATTGGTACGGAGGCGGGCCTGCCAGTTCTTGGGCGCGGAGAAATCCGGGGTGCGAAGCTGGAAAAGCGCCTTGTCGCCGACAAAACGCAGCAGGCGTTCGCCGGGGGCAGGAAACATGACAGGTTGGGGCCGCTCCACGCAGGATTTTTACCAAGAGACTGTCGCGGAACAAAGCAAAACACTGTCGCATTTTCGTATTTTTGGACTACGGTTTCCGGTCAAGTTGAACGAAGTGAGGGAAATAGGGTTTTTCTTTGGGTTGCTTTGGGGGCGGCGGCGGCTTAATTTGGCAGCAGATTTGCTGATTTTTTAACAATGGCGGCAGCGACTTTAACGGCAGGCGAAGCAGCTCAATTGCAACAGACGATTGAGATGTTTGAGGTCATTGTGCAGTCGCAGCCGAGCGACACGCAGTCGCTGGAAATTCTTAAGGAGGCTTATTCCAAACTTGGCCGTGAAGATGATGTCATCAACACGTCCAAACGCATCGCCCAGGCGTATCTCCAGCAGGGGCAGCTTTCCTCGGCGATTCTCGAATACGAAACGGTCCTGCAACGGCGTCCGGATGACAAGGACGTGCGCGACGCGCTGCAGCAGATCGAGAGCAAGTCAAACAATGCCGCCGTCCAGCCCGCGCCCGAACCTGCGCCGGGCGCCGATACGTTGATCCCCAAGCGCGCGCGGCCGTTGCCCGGTGCGCCGGTGGAGGTGGACGACGGACGCAAGGCGCTCTACAAAATTTACGTGGAGAGCAAGCTGATCACGGCGGGCGATTTCGACCTGTGCTGGCGGAACGCGGATTTGAACACGCCGCCGACGGATGTGATCGAGCCCTTCATCCAGACGCTGCACGAGAAGGGCGTCATCCAGCTCGACAAGTCGCTGCGGTTGATTTCCGACAAGTCGCGCAGCGCGTTTTTGCCATTGGACCGCTATGACATCGACATGGATCTGGCGCGGGGGTTTCCGGCGGAGGTGTGCCGGCGCTGGTGCGTGCTGCCGTTCGACCGCATGAGCAAGGCGATTCTCGTCGCCACCTCGAACCCGTTCAATCAACAGGCGGCGAAGGAGCTGTCCGAGGCCACCACGCACCGGTTGCTGTGGTATATCGCCTCGCCGCTGGATCTGGTGGGCAACCTGCGAAAGGCTTTCCGTTGATATGGCCAAGGTAAAGTCATTTGCCGAACGCATCGCCGATGCCCTGGTCGAGGACGGCCTGTTGAGCACCGCGCAGATCGAGGAACTGCTGGAGCGCCAGAAAAAGGAAGGCGCGCGCCTGGTAAAACTGCTCGTCGACAAGGACAAGCAATACGTCAGCGACCAGGACCTGGCCGTGTGCATGGGCCGGGTGCTGAACGTGCCGCCGATCAATCTCTCCCGGGTCAACATCCATCAGGATATCGTCGAGCTGATTCCCCGCGACATGGCGCACAACCACAAGGTCGTGCCCGTTTCCCGGCTCGAGAACAAATTGTTCATCGCGATGGCCGACCCGCTGAACGTCCTCGCACTCGACGACGTTAAGCGCACGACCAAGATGGAGGTGACGCCGCTCATCGCTTCCGAAAAGGCCATCATCGAGAAATTGAACGCCATTGACGCCGCCAAGAGCGGTTCGATGGAGGACATCATCCAGGACGCCCAGAAGCGCGACGCGGCGGAAACCGGGGACAACATTGAAACCGTCAAGGAAGCCGTCGAGGAGATGAACCTCGATGCGCTGGCGGCCTCCAGCGAAGAAGCCCCGGTCATCAAGCTGGCGAACCTGGTCGTATTGCAGGCGATCAAGGACCGGGCGAGCGACGTGCATCTGGAACCGTTCGAGAAGCAGATGCGCCTGCGCTACCGCATCGACGGTGTGCTGATCGACGCCACGCCGCCGCCGAAGCAGATGCAGCTCGCGCTGATCTCGCGTTTCAAAATCATGTCGAACCTCGACATCGCCGAGCGCCGGCTGCCGCAGGACGGGCGCATGCGGGTGAAGGTGAGCGGCAAGGATTTCGACCTGCGCGTCTCGATTTTGCCGACCGTTCACGGCGAAAAAGTGGTGCTGCGCGTATTGGACAAGTCCAACCTCTCCGCCAGCCTCGACAAGCTCGGCCTGGACGAGATGACGTTCAAACAATTCAAGTCCGCGATTGATGCGCCGCACGGTTTGATCCTCGTCACCGGCCCGACCGGTTCCGGCAAGACGACCACGCTTTATTCCGCGTTGAACGAGCTGAACAGCCCGGTTTACAACATCGTCACCGTCGAGGACCCGGTGGAATTCCAGATTCCCGGCATCAACCAGGTGCCGACGAAGAAGGACATCGGGCTTTCCTTCGCGAACGCGCTCCGCTCGATTTTGCGCCAGGACCCGGACATCATCATGATCGGTGAAATCCGCGATACGGAGACGGCGGAAATCGCCATCGAGGCCGCGCTGACGGGCCACCAGGTCTTGTCCACGATGCACTGTAACGACGCGCCGGGCGCGATCGCGCGACTGGATGACATGGGCATCGCGCCGTTTTTGATTTCATCGTCCGTGATCTTGTCCTGTGCGCAACGCCTGATGCGCCGCATCTGTTCGCATTGCAAGGAGCCCGTGACTTATCCGGCGAAGATGTTTGAAGACCTGAGCATTGACCCGGTCACTTTCGAGGGCGTGCAGCTTTTCCGCGGGCGCGGCTGCGAACGTTGCAAGCAATCCGGCTATGTTGGCCGCATGGCGATCATCGAGGCGATGACCGTCTCCGACCAGATCCGCAAGCTCATCATCGCCCGCGCCAGCACACGGGAAATGGGCAAGCTCGCCGTCAATCAGGGGATGAAAACGTTGCGCATGGTGGCGCTCGACCGCGCCCGCGACGGGATGTCCACGCTCGAACAGGTCCTCGTCACCACCTCGCAATACTGATTTAGAAGTTGTTCCAGTGCGGCGGCGCGTTCGGCTGCGGCTGGTCAGACAACCACGGCGGCGGTTTTACCAGCGGCTTCGAGTCATCCTTTTTTTTCGGCGGCGCGGAGATGGGCGGCAAAGGCGCTATGCCCATGGGCTTGCCGATCTCCTGCTGCCGCTGGGCTTCAAAATTCGCGGCGGCAGTGTAGGCCGTCGGGGCTTTATATTCCGGAACCGCCGGTTGCCTGCCCGGGGTTTGATAGGAGGATTGAAAACTTGCGGTCTGCGGCATGGTCTGCGGCGTGGACTGCGGAGTTTCCAGGGCCGGCTGCGAGTCGAGCAAGGTACGGAAACGCACCATCTCCGCCGCGTGTCCCGTGTCGTCTTTGGGCTGCACCGGCGGCGCGGAAAAGACGCTTTGCCAGATGGAATTTTGCCGCCGCTCGGCTTCACTTTGCTGTGCCGACCGGGCCTGGTTGAAAGGACTTTGGAACACCCGGTTCTGCCGGGCCGCGTCGATGTTTTCATCCAGTCCGCGTTTGTCACGGTCGCCGGGCTTCTGGAACGGATTATTCTGGTCGTTCCACGCACCGCCGGCGGCCCGGAGGGAATTTGTGGCCGGCGCTTCGTACGCCTGCCGTTCGCGGCGGAGATAACGTTCTTC
This sequence comes from Candidatus Sulfotelmatobacter sp., assembly GCA_035485115.1. Classification (GTDB taxonomy): domain Bacteria; phylum Verrucomicrobiota; class Verrucomicrobiia; order Limisphaerales; family UBA11358; genus UBA11358. The sequence goes on from DATHOG010000036.1 coordinate 35,881, forward strand.
CAGAGTCAGATCCTTGTCGGCATCCGGCTCCGGCATGCCGAAAATTTTTTCGACCGTCGGCACGCCAAAAATTTCCGCCGGCGTCATCAAGCCCCAGTTCCGCCGCTCATTTTCCTGTTTTAGCTGCTGTTGAAGCTGTTGCGGCGACAGCGGTTGCGGCTGTTGCATGAATGCCGCCGTATCAAAATCCGGCGAAGCCTGCGGCCCGTTGAACAGCGGCGCCGGCATATTCATGGAGGCTGAATCATGGTGCGGCTGCTGGTCCATGAACGAGTTCGCCTTCGCCGCCGGGTCATTGGGTGGCTTGGTGAAAACGATGGATTCCTGCGCCCCGGCCGGACGCGCCGCGCCCGTCGCAATGAGGGCGGACACGCAAAACCACGAAAATGGCCGGAGACAATTCATGTCAGCATTGACCGTAGTTCATTTGACAGCCCCAGTCAAAAATGAATTCAAAATTACTGTCGTTCATATTCCCCTTTGCCCAATTTTTTATAAACCTGAAAGCCCGCCTTTTTCGCATCGGTCACCGATAACGGCTTCAGTTTGTGCGGCGTGCTGAAACCGGAGATGATCTTCCGCACCGGCTTTTTGCAGGCCGGGCACTTTTCCAGCGGCGGGGCGGAGAGCGGGCGCTGCAGCGTGAATTTGCCCCCGCAGGCCTTGCAGTCACCTTCGCACAGTTCGTATTCGTATAGCGGCATGGTCAGATAGTTATTTAAGCGGCAATTTGCGTTCGCGCCACTTTTTTAATTTTATTTCGGCGGAGGCAACCTGTTCCATGCTGAATAATTTCTCCGTACCGAGCTGCTTCACGATCTTTTCGGCGCGGGGAAGATTGTTGCAATGCAGCGCGTAAATTTCCGCAAGTTTCAACCGCAGCTCCAGGTCGCGCGGCTGCGCCTTGATCTTTTCCTCCAGCAGTTCGATCGCCGAGCCGAAAAATCCCTTTTCCAGCATTTCCTCCAGCGATTGCGGTAAAACCTCTTCCGGTGAAACCTTCGGTTTCGGCCGGCTCCACTCCGCCAGCGAACGTCGGGCGAACACCAGGTGGTCAGCCGGGGTGTGCGGCTCCTTTTCCAGCGCCGCCAGCACTTGTGACGCCGCCTCCGGCTGCCGCAGGTCTTGCGCGTAGACCCGCATCAACATCAGCGCCGCGCCGGAATCCGCCGGTTGCTTTTTTAGCCGCGCCTTCAAAAAAGCTTCCGCCTCCGTGAATTTCCCCTGTGCGCGCAGTCGTCCGGCCTCGTGCAATGGGTCGGTGATTTTTCCAAAATCCTGTTTCACCCCCAGAAATTCCAGCGTATGGGCCAGCGTCGCCTCGTCCAGTTCGCCGGATATTTTCAGTTCCTCGCAAAGCTTCACGGCCTCGTCCCGCTTGCCGTGGTGGATGAGCCACGCGATGTTGTCGCGATGCCGTTGCGCGCACTTCAGGTCGATCTCGCGGCTGTCATGCAGCGCCGGGTCGAGGAATCGGATAAAACCGCCGGCAAAAATCTCCGAAAGGCTGCTCCGCAAGATCAGGGCGATGCCGATTGGAATGATGATCATCAGCGGGGCCGAAGCCGGTCCGCTGTCGCCCTCGGCGGTCAATAACAGGATATAAAAAAGGAATACAACCCCGACGGTCCGCAGCGAACGGGTGAAATGCCGGTCACGTTTGCTCTGGCCATCCCAGGACTTGTCCTTGCCCGTCAGCCACCAGACAACCAGCGCGATTGGGGCCAGGATTCCAAGGTTCAGCAAGGTCATCGGACCGCTATTTTTTCAAAAAGGCGCTGAACAAGTCAATCGGTAGCGGCAAAAATGTGGTCGTATTGTGTTCGCTCGCCATCTCGCGCATGGTCTGGAGGTAGCGCAGTTGCAGCGCGATCGGTTCCTTGGCGATCAGCGCGGCGGCCTGCACCATTTTTTCGGCGGCTTGAAATTCGCCTTCCGCATTCACGACTTTCGCGCGCCGTTCGCGTTCCGCCTCGGCCTGCTTGGCCATCGCGCGCTTCATGCTGTCCGGCAGAGAAACTTCCTTCACCTCGACCGACGTGACCTTGATGCCCCACGGCTCGGTTTGCTTGTCGATGATCTCCTGCAATTTCTGGTTGATGACATCGCGTTGCGAGAGCAGGTCATCCAGCGGCGACTGGCCGATGACGCTGCGCAGCGTGGTCTGCGCGATGAGCGATGTGGCGCGGTAATAATTTTCCACCTTCACCACCGCGTCGTTCGGCAATACCACCCGGAAATAGACCACCGCATCCACCGTGGCCGGCACATTGTCCTTGGTCATGATCTCCTGCTTGGAAACGTCGATCGTCACCACGCGCAGGTCCATCCTCACCATTTTATCGATGATCGGGATCAGGAAAACCAGGCCCGGCCCTTTCGCGCCCTGTAATTTGCCGAGCCGGAAGATCACGCCGCGTTCGTATTCGCGCAGGATGCGCATGGCCTGCGGCAAAATAAAAACCACCACGATGACACCGATGCCGATGATGGACAAGAGGCCGCCTTTGAGGATGAGGTTAATGAGGTCTGACATAATTTTGATCTAGTTTTTGGGTTTTACCTGCAAAGTCAATCCGTTGACAGTGGTGACTTCCACCGGCTGTCCGGCTTCCACCGCCGTGGCACTGACGGCGTTCCAGAGCTCGCCTTCAATGAAAACTTTTCCGCCTGCGGAATCAATGCGCGATTGCGCGTTCACGATCTTCCCGATCATCACGCCGGGGCCGGTCTGTGCCGGCTTGAACTGCGCACCAATGCCCTTGCTGACGATGAAAATGAAAAACAGTGCCGTGAACACCGTCGCCGGCACGATCCAGGCCAGCGAAAGACGGAATCCCGGCGCGGCGTGGTTGAAAAGCATCAACGCACCAATGAAAAACGCGATGATGCCGCCGGTGGTCAATATGCCATGCGTGGGCGAATAGGCGTCGGCCACGAAAAGCAGCACCGCGAGGCCGATGAGCGCGAGGCCGGCGATGTTCACCGGCAAAATCGCCATCATGTAGAGCACCAGCACGAGTGCAATCGCACCCACCACCCCCGGCAGGATGGCGCCCGGACTGCTCAGCTCGCCGATAAATCCATAGATGACCATCAACATCAGGATGAACATCACTTCCGGCCGCAAAAACGTCTGCGACAACAGTTCCCAGGTCTGCATTGGTATCTCTACGACCGTTGCGTTGGCGGTGTGCAACGTCCGGTTTCCGATATCGCGGCCGTCAATCTGCTTGAGCAGATCAGGCAGATCATTGGCGAGCAGGTCGATGACATTATTATCCAGCGCCTCCTCGGCGGTGATGGATGCGCTGTCCCGCACCGAGGCCACGGCCCAGTCGGTGTTGCGATGGCGTTTGTCGGCGATGGATTGGGCGAACGCGGCGGTGTCGTTCTCAATTTTCCTGGTCATCGTGTCATCCGTTTTTTCCACCTGGCCGCCTGCGCCCAGCTCCACCGGGTGCGCCGCGCCGATGCGCGTGTGCGGCGCCATCGCCGCGATGTCCGCTGCCATGGTGATGAACACGCCAGCGCTGCCCGCGCGCGCGGGGGCGGGCGCGACAAAAATCACTACGGGAATTTTTGAGGAATAAATCTTTTCGACGATTTCAGACGCGGAATCGAGCAGGCCGCCGGGTGTGTTGAGTTCGATGATGAGGCACTCGTCGTTTTGGACCGCCGCGACATCGATCGCGCGGGAAACATAGCCGGCCGTGGCCGGGCCGATGGCACCGTCAACCCTGATCAATCCCACCTGCGCGGCATGGAGCGACGCGCCGAGCAGCCCGCCCAAGACCACAATGAACACGAAACGTTTCATAAGCCATCACTTCAAGTTGAACTTAACAAAACTACCCGGTTGTGCAAATGAAACTTATCCGCCGGGAATGTCTAAATTGATGGGGCGAGCGTCCCCGCGAACTGTCTGAAAACTTGGCGGCAGGTTTCACCGCTGCGCTGTAGTAAATGTGGCAAGGATCGCCCGATTGCAAACCGCATCACCAGCCATCCTGAAAACGCGCTGCGAATTCCTTCTCCCTCCCAAGGAGGGAGAAGGCCAGGATGAGGGAGCCTTGGTTTCACCCGGACTCCAAATCAGAATATTACTGATGGTTTCTACGCAGTACTTCCACCCATGAATTATTTTAAACGGCGAATAGAAAGACATTACCCGCATTGATGCCGTGCAATGCGGGTAATGTGAATTTTAAAGATCGCCGGCTGGCTTGTCGAGTCTGTAATGCAACGTTGGTATCCGGATGATACAGTCGATGGTTAAAGTCTTCGATTGCGTCGGGAGCCGCGCCGCTACGAACCCTCGCCGTGCCCCGCGCAGCCGCAGCCGGCGAGCGTAATGCAGTCCGCGCATAAGAATCTTCCCGCGATTTCCAAAACTTCAAGCTGGCCGCAATGCTCGCAGACAGCGTTTGTTGAATCGTTTGATGGTTGAACGGTTAAATCGTTCATGTCACTTCAACACTTCAACAATTTATCCAGTCACGCTTTGCCAAATCCCTCGGCCATCGCGATGGCCTTGCGCATGGCCATGGATTTGTTGATGGTTTCCTGATATTCGCCATCCGGCGTGGAATCCGCCACCCAGCCGCCGCCGGCCTGCACGTAGGCCTTGCCGTCCTTGATGAGCGCGGTGCGGATGGTGATGCACGTATCAAGGTTGCCGTTGAATGAAAAATAACCGACCGCGCCCGCGTAGGTGCCGCGCGTGGTGCCTTCCAGTTCGGAGATGATCTGCATCGCGCGGATCTTCGGCGCGCCGCTGACCGTGCCGGCGGGAAACGTTGCGCGCATCAGGTCATAATTCGTTTTGCCGGCGGAAATCTTGCCTTCCACCTGCGACACGATGTGCATGACGTGGCTGTAACGCTCGACGAACATCAAATCCTTCACCGAGACCGATCCGAAATCGCACACGCGGCCGATGTCGTTGCGGGCCAGATCCACGAGCATCACGTGTTCGGCGCGCTCCTTCGGGTCGGCCAGCAGTTCTTTTTCCAGCGCGGCATCTTCCTCCGCGTTTTTGCCGCGACGACGCGTGCCGGCGATCGGACGGATCTCCACCTTGCCTTCTTCGCAACGGACATGCAGTTCCGGCGATGCGCCGACCAGGGCGAAGCCGTCCAGTTCCAGCAAAAACAAGTAGGGCGAGGGATTGATGTTCCGCACCGCCCGGTAAATATCCAGCGGCGACGCGGTGACATCGGCGGAAAAACGCTGCGAACCGACGACCTGGATGATGTCGCCCGCGTTGATGAATTTTTTGGACGCCTCGACGTTCGCGAAAAACTTTTCCTTCGTCTGGTTGGAAACGAATTCCACGTTCGGGACCTCGTTGGCCACCGTAACCGAAACATGTTCGCTCGGCTGTTCGAGCAGTGAAATGATGCGGTCGATTTCGCTCGTCGCATTTTCGTAGGCGTCGGCGGGGCTTTCCGTTTCGTCCAAAATCGCGTTGACCAGGATTGTGATGGTCTGTTGGACGCGGTCGAAGATCAAAAGCTGGTCGGCAACGAGAAAATAAATCACCGGCGTTTTTAACTCGTCCTGCGGCGGACGCGGCACGACTGGTTCAACGTCATGGATGAATTCGTAACCGATGAAGCCGACCGCGCCACCGGTGAACCGCGGCAGGCCGGGCACCGCGACCGCGCGGTATTTCTTCATGATGCGTTCGACGATTTCGAGGCCGTCCTTCACGTCCTTGCCCGCGACCGCGCTTTCGATGATCCGGCCGTTTTCAATGACCTGGATGTGCCCGCCGTCCTGCCGGATGATCGCGCGCGGGTTGCAGCCGACAAAGGAATAGCGCCCGATGTGTTCGCCGCCCTCGACGGATTCAAAGAGGAAAGATTCGCCCTGGCCGCGGATTTTGCGGTAGGCCGAGAGCGGCGTTTCCAGGTCGGCCAGGATGCGGCGCGTGACGGGGATGAGGTTTCCCTGCGAGGCGAATTTCAAAAAATCTTCCAGAGTCGGCGAATACATGGCACCAGCTTAAACCATCGAAAGCCCCGGCGGCAACTGTCCGCCACGCAAATCGCGGGCAGGAGAGTCCCATTTTTTTGGATTTTGGGGCTTGCCTTCGATCGCACGGCTGCTATTCTGTGCGACCTTTTTTAACGAAAGAAATTTTATGTCACGCATTTGTGAATTGACCGGTAAACGCCCGATGAAGGGCAGCATCATCTGGCGCTCGGGTAAGGCCAAGAAAACCGGCGGTATCGGTACGCACATCACCGCCATCACCAAGCGCAAGTTCCGTGTGAATTTGCAGCGCGTCAAGGCGCTCCTGCCCAACGGCGAGGTCCGCTACATCCGCGTGGCCGCCACCGCCCTCAAAAAGGGCCTCGTCACCAAGGCGCCCAAGCGCACCTGGAAAAAAGGCGACGAAGCCAAGAAGGCGTAATCAGTCATTTATTGAATTGTTAAATCGTTGAACCGGAATTCCGGTTCAACGATTTTTCGTTTTCACATTCAACGATTCAATGCACCGTTCCGTTCGTCTCGAACCGCACGACGGTTTCGTCCGGTTTCGCATAGCCGAGTCTTTCACGCGCGAGGCGTTCGACCGTCTTCGGGTCGTTGCGCAGCGCATTCAACTGCATCTGCAATTGTTCGGAAACCTGTTTCTGCTGCGCGAGCTCGGTCTCCAGCCGGTCGAGATCCGTGCGCATGCGCTGGTTTTTTTTGATCTCCGGCAGGTAGGCCATCACGATGAGCAGCAGCGCGGCGATGGCGATGAGTGCCACAACCGCCTGCGTGAGCCAGGTCCAGATGCCGAGATCGACTTTTTCCTTCACGCCGCCAGTTAAGCAGGCGGGGCATGATGGTGGAAGCGGATTTTATTGTTTCGGCGTGGAAATTTTTTATCCTTCCACCGGATGTTACGCGTATTTTTTTTGCTGTTTGAACCCGCCGAGTCATGGCTGAAGATCGCCAAGGCGCGGCGTGGCTATGTATTCATCCTTGTTCTGCATCTGTTGCCGTTCATCGCCGCCGTGACTGTCGCCGAAGGCTGGGGCTTGATGCACTGGGGCCGCTGGCAGCCGCGAATGCAAAAAATCCACGTCTTTTCCGATGCCCGGATCGTCTGGCATTTTGAAATCCTCCAGGCCGCATTATTTTTGCTTGTCGTGCTGGTCGGTTCACTGTCGCTGCACTTCGCGAGCGAGACGTTCCATGGCAAAAAGAGTTTTCTTTCCGCGTTCACGATCATGGCCTACGGCGTCAGTCCGCTGCTGCTCAGCCAGTTTTTGAATTTGATCCCGGCCCTCAACCTTTATGTCGGGTGGGGCATCGGCATCACGCTCACCGTATGGGTCATGTATTCCGGCGTGCCACGGGTCATGCAATCGCTGCCGGTGCACGCATTCGGCGTCTATCTGTCCGCCGCGGCCATTGTGGTGCTGTTGTCCGGGCTCGTGCGCGCGTTCACCGCGATGTTCCTCATGGGACAGATCAATTTCAGCCACAGTACCACCACACGCGCCCTCGGCCACTGGCTCGGCCAGTAAAATTTTATGCACGCCGTCGAAAAAGAAATCCTGGCCGCACTCACACAGCTCGACGCCATCGTAAAATCGATGCCGACAATGAATCCCAAGCCCGACCTGTTGCAACACTTCGCGCGGCTCGATGAACTAACCCGCCAGCTTCCGCGCGACACCGACCCCACGCTGCTGCATTACCTGCACAAGAAAAGCTACGAAAAGGCCCGGCTCTTTTTAATCGGTCGCGATGCAGAAAACCAGGCCGGGAATTGCCGCCATGTTGACTGACGATACCATCGCCGCGATTGCCACGCCCATCGGCGAAGGCGGGCTGGCGGTCGTTCGGCTTTCCGGCGCGAATGCGTTCACCATCGCCGATAAAATTTTCGCGCCGGCTGGAAAAAATTCCGCCAAACCATCCGCCGCCGCCACGCACACCATCCAGTACGGTAAAATCGTTCGCGACGGTAAAACCATTGACGAGGTCTTGCTTTCCGTCCTGCGTGCGCCCCGTACCTTCACGCGGGAGGACACCGTGGAGATATCCTGTCACGGCGGCATTTTGCCTGCGAAACTTGTGCTCGACGCCGCGCTCGCCGGCGGCGCGCGACTGGCCGAACCGGGCGAATTCACCAAACGCGCCTTTCTGAACGGCCGCATCGACCTCGCGCAGGCCGAGGCCGTCGCCGACCTCATCCACGCACGCACGGAACTCGCGCTGAGCGCCGCCAATGAGCAGCTTGCCGGCAAACTTTCGCAACGCATCAATCTGTTGCGCGACGATCTGATGCACGCGCTCGCGCATATCGAGGCCTACATTGATTTTCCCGAGGAAGGCCTGGAGGAGGAGACCAAGGACGAACTCCTTTCACGCTTCGACAAAGGCATTGCCTTCATGGACGAACTGCTCCGCACCGCGAACGAAGGCCGCATTTTGCGACGCGGCATCCGTGCCGCCATCGTCGGCCGTCCGAATGCGGGCAAGTCCAGCCTGCTCAACCAGTTGCTCGGCCACGACCGCGCCATCGTTTCGCACATCGCCGGCACCACGCGCGATACCATTGAGGAAACCGCCAACATCCGTGGGTTGCCGGTCGTGTTCATCGACACCGCCGGCCTGCGCGAGGCGCGCGACGAGATTGAGCAGGAAGGCATCCGCCGCAGCCGCGAATCGCTGCAACGTGCCGAATTCATTTTGCACGTCCTCGACGCCAGCGAGCCCCTGACTGACGCGGATAAAAAGTTCCTCGCCGAATTCGAAAACAAGAAAAGGATTTTTGTTCTCAACAAGATCGATCTGCCGGGGAAACTCGAATTGCCGCCGGAACTCGTCGCGCATCACCCCTCACTCGCCACCGTTTGCTGCACCAACGGCAATGGCATCGAGCAATTGAAGGATGCCATCAAAAACCTCGTGTGGTCGGGTGCGGTCAATGCGGAGAATCTGCAAGTGGCCATCAACTCCCGGCACCAGGACGCCTTGAACCGCGCGCGCATCGCGGCGCAGACCGCGCGTGATGCATTGGCGGCAGGTTCCGCGCTGGAATTTGTGGCGTTTGATTTGCGCATCGCCGCCAACGCCGTGGGCGAAGTCGTGGGCAAGACCACGACGGAAGACCTGCTCGACATCGTCTTCAGCACGTTCTGCATCGGGAAGTAACTTTGCCGCCGTTGAAGCTCAACCCCACTGTTTGCCGAGCGCGTCGAGTCCGGCTTTTTTCAGATCGTCCGGGGTCATGCAGGGATGCATGTGGATGTCGGCGTCAAAGGTCAGGAACCACGGTTCGGCCAGCGACGGAATCTTGGATGCGTCCGGGCAGTCCACCACGAGATAGCCGGTGCGATGGCCATGGGCGTCCGCAAAATAAGCGGCCTCCGGTTTGATGGCTTCCATGATTTTTCCCATCTTGGCGGCGGCGGTGCCATCCTTCACGGCGGCATTGAACTTGGCGTTGGGCAGGGAGACGATCATCAGCATGCGCATAATATTTCCTTTGGTTTGGTTTGAGGTGCGACGCGGCAACAATGTCGCAGCCTGCATCCGTACGCAAGCGGAAATGAAAAATCCACTTTTCTACTTTCCTAGTTTGCTTTTCACCTCGGCATCAAATGCAAAATAATCGCACGTCAATTCCTCGCCCGTCGCGATATCGCGCAACGCCACGGTGGAGACCGGGTGTTTTGCGTCTATTGCCGCTCCCGTATTGGGCTTGGCGGAATGGTTCATGAAACAGGCATGGTCGCCGCTCAATACCCAGCAATTTTTCGCCGTGTCAAAAAATGCGAACCAGCGCAGATGTTTTTGTGCTTCCGCCGGCAGCGCGGAAAATTGTTCCAGCGTGAACTCGCGGTCGAAGTTCTCATGAAATCTCCAGATCGCCATCCCGCGCGGCACCGGGGTAAGCGTGAACAAACCGGCCCCATGGATTGCGCTCGGTTGCACGCGTGTCTCGATGAGCATCATAAGAATTATCAGATGATTGCCGCCAAGCCGAAAAGTTCAAAACAAATCAAGGCAATCGCCGATAATGTAGCACCGTTAACCTTGTAAAGACCGCCCGCCTGCCCGCCACGAATACGCGCCTACAAGTCTCGCGGCTATACTTGGCGCGATGCCACCCGTTAGCAGTTGAGTGCATTAATACTCGACAACCCGACTGGAGATTTATAAAATACATCTACCCGCATTGCATGGCATCAATGCGGGTAGATGTCACTTTAAATATTAAAATAATTAGCGAGGTATAAGCTCCTTGGCTGAACTGAACCTTAACCGGCTGAAGTTAGTTTGCCTTTGGCCCGGTGGCGAAAATTGCTAGTTTATTTGTGATGCCGGATATCGTGCTCTCCACGCTCAACGCGAAGTTCATCCACGCCGCGTTCGGGTTGCGCTATCTTTTTGCCAACCTCGGCGAATTGCAATCACGCGCCAAGATTTGCGAATTCGATATCAACCAGCGTCCGCTCGAAATTGCCGAGAAAATTCTCGCGCAGAATCCAAAAATCATCGGCTTCGGAATTTACATCTGGAATGTCACCGAGACGGCTGAAGTCGTTTCGGCCATCAAACGCGTGCGGCCGGAAATAAAGATCATTCTCGGCGGTCCGGAAGTCAGCTATGAAACGGAGGGGCAGGGGATTGTCGCGCTGGCCGACCATGTCATCACCGGCGAGGGGGACCTGAAATTCGGCGAAGTATGCGGGAAGTTGTTGTTCACCGGGAATGGTGAGCCGGCTTTGCCAAAAATCATTCCCGCCGAGCTGCCAGATTTTTCAAAAATCATCCTGCCTTGCGACTTTTATACCGATGCCGATCTGGCGCATCGCATCATTTATGTGGAAGCTTCGCGCGGATGTCCGTTCACGTGCGAGTTTTGCCTGTCGTCACTCGACATCCCCGTTCGTTCCGTACCCTTGGAAACCTTTCTGGCCCAGATGCAAAAACTTCTGGACCGCGGACTGAAGCAGTTCAAGTTCGTCGACCGCACGTTCAACCTGAACATAGCCACGAGCAAAACCATCCTGGAATTCTTTCTCGAACGGCACCAGCCGGGGAATTTTTATCACTTCGAGATGATTCCCGACCGGCTGCCGGCCGAGTTGCGCGAAATTATTTCCCGGTTTCCCGCCGGCTCGCTGCAGTTTGAAGTCGGCATCCAGACATTCAATCCCGAGGTCGGCAAAAACATCAGCCGCCGGCAGAATTACGAAAAGCTTGCGGACAATTTTCACTTTTTACGCCGTGAAACCGGTGTCCATATCCATGCAGATTTGATCGTGGGTTTGCCCGGCGAAACCATCGAAAGTTTTGGCGACGGCTTTGACCGGTTGATTGCGCTCGCGCCGCAGGAGATTCAGGTCGGCATCCTGAAGCGCCTGCGCGGCACGCCCATTGTCCGCCACGATGCGGAATGGCAGATGGCCTACGGCGCGCATCCGCCCTACGAAATTTTGCAGAACAAGCTGATTGATTTCGCCACGATGCAGCGGCTGCGCCGTTTTGCAAAATACTGGGACCTGGTAGGCAACAGCGGCAATTTTGTCGAGACCGTGCCATTGATCTGGCAAGACGCATCGCCCTTCAACAATTTTCTAAAGTTCAGCGACTGGCTCTATGTCAGACTGAATCGCACTGACACCATCGCGCTCGCGCGGCTGGCGGAATTGATTTTTGAATTTCTCACCGCCGAATTGCAGCAGGACAAGGAATCCGTCGCGTCAGTTCTGGCCCGTGACTGGCAACGTGCCGGACGCCGGGATGCGCCGGAATTTTTGCGCGAATTTCTGCCGGAAGAAGCTTTGGTCCATCCCCGCAAAACTCTTCTGCCCAAACGCCAGGCCCGCCATCTGGCCGTGTAAAGGTTCGCTTTTAAGGTGCGGACAAACTACCCTGCATGGCTTTGATGAATTGGGTGGTCGCCACATTGCTGTCCGCGTTTTTTCTCGGCATCTACGATCTGTGCACGAAACAGTCCGTGCGCCATAATGCCGTGACGCCGGTCTTTTTCTTCAGCACGCTGACCGGCGCGCTGGTCTGGACCGCGCTCCTCCTCGTTAATTATTTCCAACCGCATTTATTGCCGCCGTCGCTCGTCACCGATCCGCTCACGCTGCACCAACACCTGCAACTTTTCCTTAAGTCTGCCGTCGTCGCTGCGTCGTGGATGGGGACCTACTACGCGCTGAAACATCTGCCACTCTCGCTGGGCGCGCCCATCCGCGCGACCAGCCCGTTGCTGACGCTGTTCGGCGCGGTCTTATTTTTGGGCGAGCGCCCGAACTTTTTGGAAACCATCGGCATCCTGACCACGCTGGCTTCGTTCGTCGGGCTGTCCGTGGTCGGTGCCAGGGAGGGGATCCACTTTCATCGGAACAAATGGTTCTGGTCCCTCATCGTCGGCAATTTTTTTGGTGCTATGAGCGGGATTTACGACCGTTACCTGTTTCACACACTAAATTTTTCCGTGCCGACGGTGCAATGCTGGTTTTCCATCTATCTGATCGTGATTTTCGCCCCGTTCACGCTGGGCTGGAAATTGAAACTCTGGCCGCGCAATGTCTTCGTTTGGCGCTGGAGCATCCCGTTCATCGCACTGTTCCTGCTGGTCGCGGACTATCTTTATTTCAGCGCCTTGCGGCACCCGGACGCGCTGGTGTCCGTCGTGATGAGCCTGCGCCGCGCGAGTACATTGGTGGCTTTCGCCGGCGGGCTTTACTTTTTCAAGGAAGTGAACGGCTGGAAAAAACTGCCCGCCGTCATCGGAATTTTGATCGGCATCGTGCTGACGATTGCCGGCCGTCGTTAAACAACTTCGCGGTAAACGTCCGGGTGCGGGCGGGATATCACCACGGCATTCACCAGCACGCCCGCATCGGCGAGAACGGCACGCCCGGCGGCCACACCTGATTGCACGGATGAAACATCGCCGGTCATCGAACAAAACGCCTTGCCGCCCATCGCCATGGCGAGGCGGACCTCAAGCAATTGTACGTTGGAAGTTTTGGCGACGGCATCAGCGGCCTGGATGAGGGTCGCGACGTTGAACGACTCGATGATGCCGAGCGCGCCGTTTGTTTCCGGCGGTTGGGAACGGCCCAGTGCGATAAAAACATCCGGATGGGTGTTGGTAATGACGAAACTATCGATCAAACAGCCGCTGGCCTCGACGCAGCCCGCCTCGACAGCGGCGGTCACCGCGGCCGTGGCACCGAGCTTCACGTGCGTCGGGAATCCGCCGCCGCCCGCGCCTACGACACCGGCCAGCCTGACTTAGTCTGCTAGGTTCATGTTAAATTTTTTCCGCGCCGTTCGCGTGCGGCGGCGGCGCGACAACCACCTCCACGCCGCGTTCGCGCAGGGCGCTCACCAACTCCGGCGGCGCCAGGCTGTCGGTGACCACCGCGTCGATCATGTCCAGGCCGCACAAGGGCGAGACGGATTGACGACCGAATTTCGTGTGGTCGAGGCAGAAGATGATGCGCTGCGCGGCCTTGAGCATCGCGCGCTGGATGTCGATCAGCAGTGCGTGGGAATTGGTGACGCCTTCCAGCGTGATGCCGCCGGCGCTCATGATGGCCACGTCCGCGCGCATCCTGGAAAAAGCCTCGACCGTCATCGGCCCGACCAGCACACCGAGCCGGGGATAGATCACGCCGCCGGCCAGAATGACTTCCACTTTGTTGGCCGAGGCGAACAGGTTCGCCACCGGCAGGGAGTTGGTGACGATCTGCGGCGATTTATCCTCGAGATGGCGCGCGACGTGGAACACCGTCGTGCCCGCGTCGAGGATCACGCTTTGTTGCGCGCCGATGAGTTCCGCGCACGCCTTGCCGATGAGTTCTTTTTCTGAAAGCTGCTTGGTGTCCCGCGCGGTGAACGCAAATTCGTCCGATTTGGGGGCGATGATGCGAGCGCCACCGTGTGTGCGCCGCAAATTGCCCGACACTTCCATCACCGATAAATCGCGCCGCACCGTGGAAACCGACGCTTCGACGTGCTGGGAGAGTTCTTCCAGCGACGCGAATTCAACACGCTGAAGATACTCTTCAATGCGGTGTTTGCGCTCTTCGGCAGTCATGGTTCAATGATTTGAATCCTTTCAGGACTCAAAAACCGCAAATGTGAGCAAATTTGATAAAAGTTCAAATTTGACAGCAATTTTGCATTAGATTGATAGATTGTGGTAGATATTGCAAGAAAAATGTTGACTTAATTCTTTAATTTGTCAAAGTCGTGCAAAGTATATGTCAGTTGCTGCTCCCGCACCGCATCGTGCCGTCGTCGAACATCTCGTTCGTCAGGCGGTTTACGCCAAACTCGGCAAGCCCTTGCCGCGAGTGGCAGCCGCGCCGAGTCCCTTGGTCGTGAATGTCAGCGCGCGCCATTGCCACCTGACGCCCGAGGCGGTGGAAGCCCTTTTTGGCAAGGGCGCCAAGCTCAATGTTCACAAGTGGCTGTACATGGACGGCCAGTTCGCAGCGAAGGAATCCGTCACGCTCATCGGACCGCGCAGCCGCGTCATTTCCAATCTTCGCATCCTCGGCCCGTGCCGCAATTTGAACCAGGTTGAACTCGCTTACACCGACGCGGTCTCGCTCGGGTTCGAGATTCCCTTGCGCAGTTCCGGCGACATCAAGGACACGCCCGGCTGCATGTTGATGGGGCCGGCCGGATTTTTCGAGATGCCCATCGGGGTCATCCGCGCCAAGCGCCACGTGCACATGCATCCGACCGACGCGGAATTTTACGGCGTGAAGGCCGGCGACCACATGAAATTAAAAACCGGCGGCCCCTGCGCCATCACGCTGGACCAACTGCTGGTGCGCGTGGATCCCGGCTTCAAATTGGAAGTGCATATAGATACCGACGAGGGTAACGCCTGCGACCTGCGACCGAACACGCCCGTCGAACTGATGAAATAACGATTTCTTTCAACTCTCAACCATCAACCAAAAATAAAAATATGAGCGAAGCAATAGGAATGATCGAAACCAAGGGCTACGTGGGCAGCGTGGAAGCCAGCGATGCCATGGTCAAGGCGGCCAACGTCACGTTGGTCAAAACCGTGGCCATCGGCGGCGGCCTCATTACGGTGATCGCCCGCGGCGACGTCGGCAGCATCAAGGCCGCCGTGGACGCCGGCACCAAGGCCGCGGCCAAGGTCGGCGAACTGGTCAGCTCGCACGTCATCGCCCGTCCGCACGAGGAACTGCTCGAAGCCTTCCTCGGCAACGGCGTGAAAAAATAAATTAACCGCCAAACAATTTAACGCACCAAAATTATGTCAAAACAAGCTGTTGGAATGATTGAATGCAAGGGTTTCTGCGCCGCCGTCGAGGCCGCGGATGCCGCGCTGAAGTCCGCGAACGTGCACATCACCGGCTGGGAAAAGGTCGGCAGCGGTTATGTCACCGTGTTCTTCAAGGGCGATGTCGCCGCCGTCAAGGCCGCGACGGATTCCGGGGCCGCCGCCGCCGCGCAGGTCGGCTCGGTCGTCAGCGTCCAGGTGATTCCCCGTCCGCATGAAGGTTTGAGCGGCCTGGGCAAGTGGCTCGAATGATTTACGAATGACGATTTACGATTTTCGCGCCAAAATTTTTTTCATGCGCCGTTGAACTCGTAAATCGTATATCGCAAATCGTAAATATGAAGATACTCGTCGCCAATATCGGTTCGACGTCGCTCAAGTGGCGGTTGTTCGATTTTGCGAACAACGCCGAACGCCTTTTGCACAAGGGCGGCTTTGAGCGCGTGACCGATTATCCCAAGGCGATCGAGGACTGCCTCGCCGAGTTGAAAACGGCCAATGCCATCGCGAACGAAAGCGAATTGAGCGCCGTCGGTTTCAAGACCGTCATCGCCAAAAACGTCACCGGTTGCGTGCAGCTCGATGAACGTGTGCTGCAGGCCATGACGGATTACAACGGGCTCGCGCCCGCGCACAATCCGCCCTACATCACCGGCATCAAACTGTTTGCGCAGCGTGTGCCCAAGGTGCCGCTCATCGGGTTGTTCGAGACGGCGTTTCATCAATTTGCGCCCGAGGCGTCGCAACGTTATGCGGTGCCGCAGACGTGGCTGGACATCGGCGTGCGCCGCTGGGGCTTCCACGGCGCGAGCCACAAGTTCATTGCCGAACGCTCGGCGGAATTGCTCTGCCGCCCCGATGTGGCTGAACGCGCTCGCCAGTTGTACGTCAACCAGGGGGCGACCCAAATTTTCCGCGACCCGCTGCGCGTGATTTCCTGCCATCTCGGCGGAAGTTCGAGCGTGACGGGCATCTTGAACGGCGCATCCATCGGCACGAGCATGGGCTTGAGCCCGCAATCCGGCCTGCCGCAGAATAATCGCGTCGGCGATCTTGATTCCGAGGCGATTCCCTACGCGGTGAAGACCTTGGGGATCTCCGTCGAGGAGGCGCAAAAGCAACTGACGAAACAAGGGGGCCTGCTCGGGCTCAGCGGCGTGTCGAACGATGTGCGCGACGTCACCGAGGCCGCGAAAAATGGAAATCCCGGCGCGAAGCTGGCGCTCGATGTCTTTGTCGCCAGCACGCGGCACTGGATCGGCAGCTATTTTCTGCAATTGAACGGCGTGGACGCCATCGTGTTCACCGCCGGCACGGGCGAGAACCGCGCGGAATTGCGCGCGGCGATCTGCGCGAACCTCGAGAACCTCGGCATCAAGCTGGATGCGGATAAAAATAATTCCTGCCGCGCCGCGGAGAGCGTCATCAGCGCGGCCGGTTCGCTGGTCAAAATTTTTGTGATCCCGACGAACGAAGAACTTGTCGTCGCGCGCGAAACGAAACGTTTTTTGGAAACGAAGAAAAACTGACCCATGACCCGTTTCTTACATAGCACCAATGAGCCCTGGACGTTTGGGTCGCCCACCGCCTGGGTCATGAATTGCCTGCGCGCCATCGGGAAGGTTGAGACCTATCTGGCCAAACGCCACATCGAAAGCGTCAACCAGGAGACGGATTCCCAGTTCGCGGTTCAACTCAAGGGCCATGAAGGCCGGTTTTACTTTCCGCAAGTGCTGACCCTTGAATGTTTATTCCCGCTTCTGATCGAGCAGCTTTACAAGTGGCACTGGCATTATTACCAGATTCCCCAGACTCGCATTGAGGCCGGCGACGTGGTTTTTGACTGCGGTTCCGCCGAGGGTCTGTTTACGTTCTTGAACCGGCGCCAGGCGCGCCAGATATTTGCCTTTGAGCCGTTGCCGGTCTTTGTAAAGTCCCTGCACCGGACTTTTAAACAGGATTCAAATATCGAGGTGGTCGGTTCCGCCCTCGCGGAAAAACCCGGCTGCGCCTACGTGCGTGAAGACGGTCCCAGTTCGTTCCTGACCACCGAACCCACTGGTAATTCCGTGGCCATCGATTCCATCGACCATTTCTGCGGGCAACGCGGAGTGCGGATGTCCTACCTGAAAGCCGATGTGGAGGGTTACGAGATGAACCTCCTCGCCGGGGCGGCCAATTCGATCAAGGCCAACAAGCCGAAGATCGCGATCACCACGTACCACAAAAAAGAACATGCCGGTGAAATCGTCAGCTTTTTGCGCAGCCTGAACCCGGCCTATAAATTTATGCTGAAAGGAATCTGCCGCCCGCACGGCAACCCGATCATGCTTCACGCATGGTAATATTTCCAACAACCGTCAACTTAATAACCATCAACAATCATACATCATATGCCACAAGCAATCGGACTCATTGAAACGCGCGGACTCGTCGCCCTCGTCGAGGGCACGGACGCCATGCTGAAGGCCGCAAACGTCGAGCTCGTCGGCCCGATGACCCAGGTCGGCAACGCGCTCGTGACCGCGTGCGTCGTCGGCGATGTCGCCGCCGTCAAGGCCGCGACCGACGCCGGTGCGCAGGCCATCAAAGCCATCAAGGGCGAGCTGGTCAGCGTTCACGTCATCGCCCGCCCGCACAACGACGTCGAGGCGATATTGCCGAAGAAGAAATAATTGTGGTAGGGCGGCGCTGCCGCGCCGCCAACTCATTTGGGCAGAGCCGCAGCTCTGCCCTGCCTAAAATCTATGTTTCTAGCCAAAGTCGAAGGCACCCTGGTCGCCACGAAGAAAGACCCGGCCATGAACGGGCGCAAGCTCCTGCTCGTGCGCCCGCAACTCGTGGATGAGAAGGACCCGACGAAATTCCGTCCGAGCCAGAACACCATCGTGGCCGTGGACAGCGTCGGCTGCGGCGAGGGCGAAATGGTCCTGTTCTGCCAGGGCAGCAGCGCGCGGCTGGCTGGCGGCATGAAGGAAGCGCCCGTGGATGCCGTCATCATCGGCATCGTGGACAGCGTGGACGTTTTTGGAAAACAAATCTTTAGTGCGAAATCCCAGTGATTGAATTATGAGTGCCGTGAACGAAAGTTTGATCCGCGACGTGGTGGCCGAAGTGCTTGGCAAGCTCGGCAACACCGCGACCGCCACCGCAAAATCAGCCCCCGCGCCAATGCCCGCGCCCGCACCGAAATCCAATTCGTATGGTGGCGCCAACATTAAGACTTCTTCCGCGAATGTCGCATTGCGCGGCAAGTTCGGCGTGTTCCAGGACGCGGATGAAGCCTGCGCCGCCGCGGATGAAGCCTACCAGCAATTATCCAAGGCCGGCGTGGCGGGTCGTAAGAAAGTTGTCGAACTCATCAAGGAGATTTGCTTTGCGAAGGCCGATGAGTGGGGACGGTTGGAATTTGAGGAAACGAAGATTGGCCGGCTGGATCACAAGATCGAGAAACTCCAGGGCCAGCGCGGCATCCCGGGCGTGGAGTTTTTTCTGAACCCTTACAGCCTGAGCGGCGATCACGGCATCATGCTGGAGGAATATGCGCCGTTCGGCGTCATTGGCGCGGTCACGCCCAGCACGCATTCCATCCCGACGATGGCATGTAACATCATCAGCATGGTTTCGGCCGGCAACGCGGCCGTGTTCAATTCCCATCCCGGCGCCTACAAGTGTGCGGTCACGGCGGCGCGGTTTTTCAACCAGGCCATCCACCGGGAGCTGGGCATTGAGAATCTCGCCTGCATTGTGGAGCCGCCGACGTTGGAGTCCTTCAGCGCGATCGGCAAGAACGAAAACGTGCGGCTGCTTTGTGTCACCGGCGGTCCGGCCGTGGTGAAAGCGGCCATGGCCAGCGGCAAACGCGCGGTGTGCGCCGGCCCCGGCAACCCGCCCGTATTGGTGGATGGCACCAGTTGCCTCGATAACGCCGCGAAGTGTGTCGTGTTCGGCGCGGCGTACGATAACAACCTGCTGTGCATCGGTGAAAAGGAAGTCTTTGTGCTGGAGCCGTTCTTCGACAAGTTCATGGCGATGCTAGAAAAGCATGGCGCGTACCGGCTGAACGACGCGCAGGTGGAGCGGCTGTCCAAGGCGGCATTTGTGTTTCCGCCGGGACAAGGCGCGGGTTGTCCGCATCCGGTGGTGAATCGCGATTTCGTGGGCAAGGATCCGGCGGTGCTCGCGAAAGCGGCCGGGGTGAACATCCCGGCCGGCACCCAACTCCTCTTTGCGGAAACGAAAGCGGACCATCTGTTCGTCGATGAAGAGCAGATGATGCCATTCCTCCCCGTGGTGCGGGTGAAAACCGTCGAGGAAGGCATTGCGGAGGCGAAGAAGGCCGAGCACGGTTACAAGCATTCCGCGATCATCCATTCGCACGACGTGGAGAACATGACGGCGATGGGCAAAGCGCTCGAAACGACCATATTTATCAAAAACGGGGCGTGTGTGGCCGGTCTGGGAAATGGCGGTGAAGGCTACTCGAATTTCTCCATCGCCACCACGACCGGCGAGGGCATCTGCAACCCGCGCACGTTCACACGCGTGCGGCGCTGCGTGATGGTGGATAAGTTGAGGATATTTTGATTTATGCAACTCGCGCGTGTCGAAGGCAACCTCGTTGCGACCCGGAAACATCCGAGTTACGACGCGTGGCGTCTGGTGATCTGCCAGCCGATCAGCAATGCGGGCGAACCGGAGGGCGCGCCGGTGATCGCGATCGATTCGCACGGCGCGGGTATGCACCAGCAGGTGGTGATTTCATCGGACGGCAAGGCGGCCCGCCGGGCGGTCGGGGTGGACCGCAGCCCTGTTCGCTGGCTGATCACCGGCATCGTGGATGAACACGAGCCGGGAAAACGCATTTGATTTGTGAAACTTGGAACCGTCATCGGTCGGGTGACCTTGAGCCGCGGCGAGAAATCGCTGACCGGCGGACGTTTCCTCGTCGTCAGCCCGTTCAGCCGCGAGCAGTTTGCGAAGGGGCTGGTTGCCGGTGCCGGCATGGGCAAAGACCCGAGCCTGGTCGTGTACGACGACCTCGGCGGCGGGGTCGGTGAGGTGATCGGTTACGAAGAAGGCGCGGAAGCCTCGCAGGCATTCCCGCAGCCGACGCCGGTCGACGCCATCAACTGCGCGTTGGTAGACGAGATGTTTTACAGTCCGTGGAAAGGTTGAATCAATCTATTATGAGACAAGTCATCAGTGTCCGGGAAATTCAGGAGATGATCCGTGACGGGAAGAGTCTGAACAATCTTCCCGCCGACGCCATCCTCACGCCGTCCGCGCGCGAAATGATCCAGGATTCGGAAATGAACGGAAAAAATTCCGTC
>DATHOG010000037.1:0-24884 GCA_035485115.1 Candidatus Sulfotelmatobacter sp.
ATTCCACCGAAAACAGCGAAGAACCAAGCTTCTTCGCTGTTTTCGGTGAAATGCCTGGGAAGGAACCAAGCAGCCGGAGTCGGCTTTAAACTTCACGCATGAATTATTTGAACGGGGAATAAAACACTTACCCGCATTGATGCCGTGCAATGCGGGTAAGTGAATTTTATATATCGTTGGCCGGTTTGTCGAGTCTGTAAAGGCAATGTGTGGTATCCAAGGATTATGCAGCGCGCGTGTTATGCAGCGCGCGTTATGCGGGGCGAGTATTATCCAGAATGGGGTATCTAGGATAATACAGTCGATGACTGAATACAGTCCGGCTGAGGGAACCTGACTAAATACTGTCCGGCTCGGGGAAACCCGCCCGCAATCCCTTTTTCAGGCCTGACAGAGTGACTTTGTAAAGCCATCGCTCCACCGAAAACAGCGGGGAACCAAAAAAAGTATTTACCCGCCTTTTAGGGTGATATCAGCCGGAAATAGCCGTCGCCTTGACCCGGCGTGATTTGAAACATGTTGGTGGAAGTGGGTTGAATCTGCCAGTTGGTACCCAATCCACGAGAAACGACGTTCGTCTGGCTTTGCAACCGGCAAACGATGTTGCCGGGCCATTGAATCACCTCATTGATACCGTTTTTTTTTAAGGCCAGTTGAAGCGGCGGCGTCAGATTGTAAACCCGGACGTAGTCCACCAAAACCTGGGCGGGAAAGACCGTGCCGGAATTGATGGCGCCCGTCGTTGGATTGCCCACATAGTTTCCGCCGATCGCCAGGTTCATGAGCAGAAAAAAGGGTTGATTGAAAGGAAACGGATAGGTGTTGGTGGTCGAGCTGCCCCAGGAGGTCTGCGTCTCAAATAGATGCCCGTCCACATAAAACAGCATCGCATTGGTCGTCCAGTCCAGGGTGTAATTGTGAAAATTGGTGGTGCTGTTGCCATCGGTAAAATTGTAGATGGCCGTGGCGTCACTTCCGGAATGAATGCTGGACTGGGCCATGGCGGTGTTGGTGCTGTCGCTTTCCATCACATCGATCTCACCACAGCCGGGCCAGCCGAGGTTCGCGATGTTGGTGCCCATCACCCACAAGGCCGGCCAGGTGCCCACGCCCGCGGGCAACTGTGCCCGCCACTCGATGCGTCCGTATTGACACGAAAATAATCCCTCTGATTTCATGCGGGCCGAAGTGTAATTGAAGCCATTCGTCGATTCCCGTTGGGCCACGATATGTAAAAGACCGCCGGAGACGTACGCGTTGTTGGTTCGCGCCGTGTAATATTCCAGCTCGTTGTTGCCCCAGCCACAATTGCCGGGACAACCATTGCCGCTCTCAAATGTCCACGTATTGGTGTTGATGTTCGTGCCGTTGAACTCGTCGCTCCAGGTGATGTTGTAATTGCCGTAGGGCGAGCCGCCGGTGGAAACCAGGTTCAAATCGTCGAAATAGACCGAGCCGCCGGAATAATTCGCGTCGCCTTGTAACACGAGCTGGTAGCGCACAAAAAAAGTTCCCGCCGGAGCGACCAGCGTGGTCACGGTATTCGTCAGCGCGTAACTGTTGGGGTCGTACTGGTTGGTCACGCGCAAATCGTTCCAGACACTTTTCGGGAACCGGCCGGTGGCGATTGAATTGGTGGTGATGATGGCCGAGCGGTAGAGCGACAATACGTTGCCGGCGGCATCACGAAACGAAACTTCCAGCCACGCCTGGTTTTGCCCCGCCAGAACATCGCTACTTGCCGTGAAGGCCCAGCCATCGGCGCTGTAAGTCGCGCCCGGGCCGGAGATGTAATCCTGATAAAGGCCGGTGTAATTCACCGTGCCAACGAATGCCTGGTACAACTTCAAATAGTTTGTACCGCTGTGCGCCACGCTTGGATTCGCCTCGTTATAGAAATTTTGTCCGTAGGATTGCCAGCCAAAGAGCGTCTGGTTCTCGTTATTGGTATCAGACTCGAAGCCGGCGTTGCTCAACAAGCCGGCCGCCTGGATGGGCAACAACGAAAGCAGGAGCAGCAAAGAACCCGCGCATACGGCGATGCTGCTTGCACGGAGGCAATGTGTTTTAAGCATTATCGTTGTGAAAAATAGTCGTAGCTCAATCCGAAACCGGCGGCAAACTGCACGTTTGCGCCAGCCTGGTCCACGGACAACTGGCTGTTGTCCGCCGGCCACGGACGCGGCAGTTTGCCGTGCGGCCGGACGTCGCCAAATAACACATCGGTCATGCCCAGGCCTTCCGTGCCGGGCAGCCAGGCGGCCACGAAGGCATCACTGTTATCCAAGCCCGGGCCGAGGACGAGCGGCCGGCCGGAATACAAAACCGTCACCACCGGCTTGCCGGCCGCCCTGGCCCTGGCGATGAGCGCCGCGTCATCCGCGGAAAGATTCAGCTCCGCGCGATCACCTTTCATCTCGGCATAGGGTGTTTCGCCGACGACCGCGATGACCACGTCGGCAGACCGCAAATCGTTCCCGTCGGCGGAGTAAATCACTTCCGTCCCGGCACTGACGGTTTTTTTGATGGCCGCCAGCAACGTGGTGCCGCCGGGCGTCACATTGCCGGTACTCCCCTGCCAGTCGATCGTCCAGCCGCCGCATTGCATCCCCAGATCATCCGCCGCCTTGCCGATGACAGTGATGCGCTTCAGATCTTTTTTCAACGGCAAAATGCGGTCATTATTTTTCAGGACCACCAGCGACTCGCGAACACACTCACGGGCGACTTTCCGGTGCTCCGGCGAACCGATCTTCGCCGTAAGCGCGGCGTCCGTCCACGGATTTTCAAAAAGCCCCATCTGATATTTCACGGATAGAATACGGTGGACGGCGTCGTTGATGCGGTCTTCCGAAACTTTATTTTGGGCGACCAACTCCTTCAAGTCGGCGATGAATTCGGCGTAATTATGGCCCTCGCCCGGGCCGGTCGTGATCATGATCATGTCGAGCCCGGCGTTGATGGATTGCGCGATGTCGGATTTGTAATCCCCGCCGAGTTGATCGATCGCCGACCAGTCGGAAACGAGGAAACCTTGAAAGCCCAGCTCGCCTTTCAATACGTCGGTCAGCAGATGCTTGTTGCCGTGCATCTTGATACCGTTCCAGCTATTGAAAGAGACCATGATGGAACCGACGCCGGACGCGATCACGGGTTTGTAAGGCTCCACAAATAATTTCCGGAACGTCGCCTCGTCACATACGGTGTCGCCTTCATCCTTGCCGTTGACCGTGCCGCCGTCGCCGGCAAAGTGTTTCGCGCAGGCGAGCACGGAATTTTTTCCCAATTTGCCACCCTGCAGGCCGCGCACCGCCGCCGCGCCCAGTTCGCCGACGAGGTCGGGAGAGGAACCAAAACTTTCGTAACAACGACCCCAGCGGATGTCCCGCGAAACCGCGATGCATGGGTCAAAGGCCCAGCGAATGCCCGTGCCTTCAACCTCCTCGGCGGTCATGCGTTCGGCGCGCTCGATGAGTTTGGGGTCGTGCGTCGCGCCGAGGCCGATGTGATGCGGGAGGATCACCGCGCCCTCGATGTTGTTGTTTCCGTGCACGGCGTCGATTCCGTAAAGAATCGGGATCTTCAGCCGGGTCTGCAAAGCCTGCGCCTGAAACCCGTCGGCAAATTTTTTCCAGGTGGCGGGCAAATTGTCCGCCGGATCCGAGTTGCCACCGCTTAAGACCGAACCCAGAAAATATTTTTTAACATCGGACTGGTCGTGCAGCGCGGCGGAATCAACCTGCACCATCTGGCCGATTTTTTCATCGAGCGTCATGCCGGCGAGCAGCGCATCGGCATCCGACGCGGGAGAGGCGGAGACTTTCCAAACCAGGCTGGCGGCAACCAACGCGGCCGCGAGTGATAAATTTTTTGGCGGTAACATTCAGTTTAAAAATTTGAAGGTTGAAAAGATCAGAACGATTTGAGGCAGTAGAGATCATTCACGTCCTGGGCCAGATCGGCCCACTTTCCAGCCTCGACATGGCCGTCACAGCAGGAATAGACCGCACGGCTGTTATGACGACACGCGGCTTGCTTTTGCACCGGCGAAACATTTAGCCAGCCAGTTGAGGTCGGTTGCTCCTGCGGCTTGATGACCGTGAGCTCAGTATTATAGCCACAGGTAGGGAACGTGTCGGGCCAAGGCGCCACTTTCGGAACACCCACGTCGCCAAACAGCCAGATCTGGCTGGTGCGGAGGATGGTGTTCATCTTTCTGGCGCCTTGATAGGTGCCGCTCGTAGTAAGGTTATAGCGGACCGCGCACAAGCCCGGATTGACGGTATCTTCAAATGGCCCGTATCCTTGACAGACCGCATCATAGTAACTGGTTGTCCCGGCCGCGATGTCCGCGTCTTGAACCACCGGGCAACGCCACACATTGTTTGTTTGCGTAATGCTGGTAAGATAAGTGCCATTGCCCAGATACCGGAACCACCAGTTGGTGGAATGCGTCGCAAAGTTCATGTCATTCAACGGCGGCAGGGTATCGCTGTTGTCGCCGGCATACATCATGGTCGCCAGGCCGATCTGCTTGTTGTTACTGGTACAGGCAATGGCCTTGGCCTTGTTTTTGGCCGCAGCCAGTGCCGGCAACAACATCGCCGCCAGGATGGCAATGATGGCGATGACCACCAGGAGTTCGATGAGCGTAAAACCGGAACGACGAATTTGCATACGGCTTATGTATTTTCATGCGGCCGGGCCGGCGGAATATCCGCCGGCCCGGCCCGGTCATTGATTACTGGATTGACAACCGATAGTAACGATTGCCATTAGTGGTTGAATCGGGCACGGATTGCACCGAGTTGTTGCCGCCCACCGCGTTCAATGTCTGCCAGACGCCGGACGTCAGATTGGTCGAGTATTGAACGGTGTAGGTAAAGCCGTTTTGGGTCGGGAACGTAATATTGATGTTTCCGGAACTCACGCTGGCATACACAGTCGGCGACGAGGCCGTGGCCGCATTATAAAAATACACGTTGTCGATGTAGAAAATGCCGCCGGTCACGCCGCCGCCGGTCTGGTTGTCAACCCACAACAACTGCTGGAGGTTAGTCAGGTCAAGCGTGGGTTGGGCCGCAGTGAAGCTGCTCAATGGAATATCCAGGGCGACCCAATGGTTGGACACAATCGTTCCACTGGCCGGCGAGAAATTCACCTGCCCGGCCTGCGTACCACCATTGTCAAGGCTGACTAGTTGAACGGCAAACTGGTTCGCATTGGGGGTCCAGACGTCAACATGCATGTGGTTGTAACCGGAGGCATTGATGGTATCGGCGCCGCCAAATTCCACACCGGCATATTGCAAGCCGCCATAACGCAGCACCACGGCGCTGGTATTGGTGATGGTGTAGAAGCTTTGACCCGCGCTGCTCCAACTGGCGTCCCAATCCTGAACCGGGGAATCAGTATAAACTCCGCTGCTGTTATATATGGCGAGCACGCCACCGGACGGACGGGTGGGCGTCGCGGCGGTATTGGTGGGCGACGGCGGCGGCGGCGGTGCCACCGAGTTGCTGTAGAAATAGACGTTATCGATGTAGAAGGTGCCGCCGGTCACGCCGCCACCACCCTGATTGTCGATCCAGAGCATTTGCGAGATCTGGCTCAGATCCAGATTGGCATTGGCCGAGGTAAAGCTGGTGAGGGGGATATCCAAACCGACCCATTGGTTGGTGACAATCGTTCCGCTGCCCGGCGTGAAGTTCACCTGCCCTGACTGCGTGCCATTGGCGGTGCTGACCAACTGGATGCCGAACTGGTTGGCGTTCAACGTCCAGACATCCACATGCATGTAGTTGCAGTTGGTGACATTCAGGACGCGGGAATAATTGTTATCAATCACCACACCGGCATATTGCAGGCCGAGATATTTGAGGACGACGGCGGTCGAATTGGTGAGGGTGAAGTTGCCCTCAGTCGCCCCGCTCCAACTGGCGCACCAGGTATCGACCTGCTGATCGGTATAAACGCCGCTGCTATTGTACAAAGCCACCACCGAAGCCGCGTTACGGGTGGGCGTGGCGGCGGCGTTCGTGGGGGTGGGAACCGGCGGCGGCGGGACGACGTTAGTCGCAGCGACAAAAATCATGTTGTCGATGTAGTAATCGTTTCCGGCATCTTCACCGGGATTATTGCAAATCAGGCCGATCTGCTGGATGGAGTGCAAATTCAGCGCGGGCGTGGTCGCCTGAAACTGGGCCAAGGAAAAATTAAGGCTCAACCAGCTATTATCCGTGATGACGCCGCTGGCGACGGTCAAGGTGATATCGGCGGAGTGCCCGGAGGTATCCACCAGACGGATGGCCATGCTGTCCGCATTGGGTGAATAGACATTCATGAACAAATTGGTGCAACCGGAGACATCCTGCGGATTGCTTTCGAAAGCGCCAATGCCGCCGTAATTCACCCCGAAATAACTTAACACCTGGCCGCTGCCGACCGGGTCCAGACCCGCGCTATTCCAGCCGCCCCACGATTCAAAATCGTTAACGCCGGAAACACTCGTATAGGTGCCGCTGCTGTTGTAGATGGAGATGACATGACCGGCCGGATAGGTCGGGGCGGACGGTAATGCCGCGGGCTGGGCCAGAACGGAACTACTGAAGCCGAACAGGCCGGCAACGCACAAGGCCGCGGCGGCGGCGCGAAGCGATTTGGTTTTGACTGGTTTCATGTTGACGTGTGGGGTTTGTTTTTTGACCCGGCCATAAATGGGGTCACAGCGACAGCACTGGACACAATGTCAGGCAGGGAATAATCAAACGATAGCCCAACATCCGCAAACGACCAGCTAGCCGAGCGGCTAGTTTTTGGAGGCCTGCCCCTGTTTGAATTTCAAGGCCGCTTCCGTCCGTGAATGGACATGCAGCTTCTCGTAGATATGCTGCAGATGAAATTTTACCGCCGCCACCGTCACGCCCAGCCGGTCGGCGATGGCCTTGTTCGCATGGCCGCTCATGACCAGCTCCAGCACCTCGCGTTCACGATCGGTCAGGTTTTCCACCTCGGATTGCGTGGTCGCCTGCTGGCGAAACTGCCCGATGACCTTGCGTGCGATCTCCGGGGTCATCGGCACCCCGCCCTCCTGCGCCTCCTTGATGGCATCAATGATTTTTTCCGGCTGCGCACGCTTGAGCAGGTAGCCGCACGCGCCCGCACGCAATGCCTGAAAAATCCGCTCGGAATCCTCGTACACCGTGACGATGACGATATGCACCTTCGGCATCAGCTCCTTGATCTTGGCCGTGCATTCCACCCCGGTCGAATCCGGCAACTGGATGTCCATCAACACCACATCCGGTTCCGCCTTCGGGATCTTGTTCAATGCCTCCGCCACGGTCTCGCAGGTGCAGACGCATTTAAAACCGGCCGTGCGGTTCAACAAGGTTTCGAAACCTTCCCGCAATGTTTTGTTGTCCTCGACGATGCCGACTTTGATCATAAATTTTTCCGGGGCAGCGGCGCGCGAAAGGTCACCGTGGTGCCTTTTTGTTTGTCGCTCTGGATCAGGCACTCGCCGCCGATGGCCTTCAGGCGCTCGTTCATGTTGGCGATGCCATCGTTGCCGGAGGCGGGCGGGGCGTCATCCATGCCGTGGCCGTCATCGGCGACTTCCACCACCAGTTGTTCGTTCCGCACGGCGATGCGCAGCCAGACCTGCGTGGCGCGCGCGTGGCGGACGACATTGTTCACCGCCTCCTTGAAGGCGAAGAATATTTCCTGGCGGAACCGGGGATCCAGCGGGCGCTCCGGCAGATCTTCCGCGATATCCAGCCCGCAGGAAATCGAGGCCAGGTCGAGTAATCGTTGCGCGTAGGACCCCAAATAGCTCGCCAGCGAGGCGATCGTGTCATTGCGGGGATTCACCGCCCAGACAATCTCGTCCAGCGAGGTCACCATGCGCAACGCGATCTCGCTCAACTCGCCGAGGTAATGCTCCTTCTCCGGCACGGAAGTGGTGGGGCTTTTCACCAGGGAAGTCAGCATGTTCACCTCCGTGAGGCCGGCGCCGAGATCATCGTGCAAATCGTGCGCCACGCGGGCGCGTTCCTGCTCGATTTCGCGGCGACGCTCGGCGAGTTCGCGTTGCCGGATCTGTTCCTCCAGTTCGCGGGTGCGTTCCACCACCTTGCGTTGCAAAATGGCCACCCAGCCGAAAGCTGCCAAGGCTACCAGGGCAAGGATTCCCGTCATGCACAAAACTTTTTTAAATGTCCACCATGACGGCGGGACCGTTACCACCACGTCGTCCGTGGACCGGAGCAGGACGCGAAACGACTTGGCGCGCCAGTCCGGGCCGGCGATCCAGTCGCTGGGGTCGATCCGGCAAATGCCGGTGATGGAAACCTGGCTGCCGTTCGCCACGGATTCAAAAATGTCATCGCCGTTGGTCGTCTTGAGGCTGGCTTGAAAAATCACGTTGCTTTGTTGCAGCAGGAGGAACTCCTCCTCGCCGGTGCGGGTCCGATCGATCAGCCGCGCCGGAATACGCACGAGTTCACAATCAAATTCACCCGATAACGCGCCATCGGTGTTCACCGGACTGACGGCCAGCGCCGAGCCGGGCGAGAGTTTCCGGAAAACGGCATCCTGAAGCTGCGGCGTATAGTCGCCCTGCCCCACAAAACCAAGCACCTCGATACGGTCGCCCAAGGCAAGCTGGCCGGTTTGCCGGGTCGATACTTCAACCCCCTGCCCGGCATCCTGAAGATAGATGGTTTTTCCCGGTTCAAAATAGGCCACGGTGCCATCAAGTTTCACCCGGTGACCGTAATTTTCCCGGGAGGAGAATTGCAGCAGGCTGCCGACGGACCGGACCGGGATGTCCGACGGATTTTGCGACGGCGTTTCGACGACCAGATCCTCGGGACGCGGCACCATCAAACGGATGGCGAACAACTGGCGCTTGCGGTTGAATTTGGTTGAACAAACGCCGCGGACGCGGACGTTGCTGTTCACCAGGTCTTCGGGCTGCGATACGGGAAGATTTTTGGCGAAAACGATCAGGCGGCCGCCGCCGGTGACGATCTCGATCTCATAATACGGCGCGGTTTCGGATTTCCGGACGAGGTGAACGATGCCGCGAACTTCCACGAACTGGCTGTCTTCCGCGCCGCTGGCCAGTTCATCATAAGTGACCGGTTTGGCCTCGGGCAGAGGCGCGCTGCCGGCCACCCTGGCGGATTCCACCATGACCACGGGCGCATATTCGCCCTCGCTGACATAACCGGTCACATCCATGACCAATCCCGATTCCTGCGGAGGCAACGCCACACCGGGAGGAAAAGTCAGGTAAATGCCCGCCGTGGTGTCCTGCAGAAAACGCGAATAAAGGCTCTCATCAAAAAAAGTCATCACCCCGTGCAGACGGACCGGAAGTTTTTGATTGGTCTGTTCAACCGGCAGATTGCGGATCTCGGCCACCGTCCGGATTTCATTCGTCGCCGCCGAAGAACTGGAAGAAAAGAATCCCCACGCAAATGCCATCGCCAAAAAGCAGGCGACGTTTTTTGTGAAGCGGGTGGACATGCGCATAAAATGCCCACAATCGGTCACGATGCGCAACAACATGTTGGTGCCGCCCCAATTTGTCCGAATATTAAGTCGAATTCATCAGATGTTTTCGGCAAACGGCTCGCGTTGCCAAATGAATTCTGCTTTGTTCCTGGCTGATATAGCCGGAGTGGTCGTCCCGCATACGGGAAGGCGGGCAAGGCATTGGGATGTTTAGTTTGATGTAAGCCGGGCTTTCATTTGGTTCACCGGCTGAGAAGCTATTTCGGCGTCTATTTTTCGCCAAGCGAATTTTCGTTGGCACGGTTCTTCCTATGGTTGACGTGTCGAGTTCATTTGTGAGCCAGAGGGTGGCGACCTCTTTTAGAAGACCAGATTGATATCAGCCATCATGTGGATCATGTCGCTGTTCTTGCTGTTCGGGACGTAGATGCTGTTCACCAGGCCATTGCGACTGATCAGGTCGTTGACATAACACGTCACGGTGAAGGTCAGCGCGTCGGTGAATGAATAGTTGAACTTGACCATGCTTCCTTGCACATCGGTGCCGCCATAGTAACCATGCACGGCGTTGGCGTTCGGGATGTCTCCCGGATAAAACACGCCGTTGTCATCATCCACCAACTGGTCATACCAGGCATCGGCCTCGAGGCGTTCGAAACGGTAGCTCACATCCCAGGTGCCCTTGGTGCCGGACTTGCCAAAGGTCACACCGGCCCAAATCCCCTGGTTGTTCTTGCCGACGGAAAGATTCTGCATGTATTCCGCACCGACCTTGATGGGAAATTTGCCGGCGTAAAACGGGAAACTGTCCAGGACATAGGTCGCACTGGCGTCAAAAATGATCGGCGTATACTGGTATGCCAGCGAATACAACGGCACATCGGTCCCGCCCTGGTCCTGCTCGACGATGGTGCGGGTGTTGCCGAGGTTGATCAACGGGACGTTGGCAGTGGTGAGCTGGTCGCTGTTGCCCAGTGAGAATCCGCCGAAGCCGGCGGTCGTTGAAAATTTATCGGTCCACTGGGCGTTCCACAGGATCTGGCCGCCGTAGAGGTAGGGCATGTTGTCGGAGCTGTATTGTGAGTTCAAAACCCCGGCATTTAGAACGAAGGCGGCGGCGGCCAGGGAGACGGATTGCCGGTCGTTGATCTGCCAGCCGGTGTTCACGGCTATTCCCTCAGGCGTCAGATCCGGGTCGAAAACCATCCATGAATATTGGAACGGCGTGTCCATTTTGCCCACCGTTGCCGAGGCGTTCCAGCCGCCGGAATGGATCGGCGACCACCTTGCGTAGGCGGTGTCGATATAGATGTTCTTGTCGGTAAAATTGCCCTGGAAAGTGCTGCTCTGCGAAAGCGGGTTGCCGCCGGTGCCCTTCGGATCGCCGCTGCCCAGCCGGAAACCGAGTTCCAAATTATCCGTCATGTTCACGGTGATGCCGAAGCGCAAACGGTAACGATAGCGTTCATAAGTATTAAACGCCCGATTGTCACTGGAGAAATCTTCAAAACGCCCGCGCATATCGCCGCTGATTTTGTAGCTTGTCACCCAATCCGGCATGCCGAACTTGGATTGTACGGACTCGGTGAACCCCTGGTCCGACTGCTCGCGCAAATCCTTCGCCTCCGCGGCGGTCAAAATGCCCTTGTCCACCAGCTTGTCGATCAACGCATCGGCGGATTGCGCCTTGGTCGAGGTGACATAAGAAAGTAACGACGCAGTAACCAACAGAAACTTTGCCTTGCAACCTGCCAATTTTGATCCGGTTTTCATTAGTTATTTCTTTTTAAAGCGGCGCGCTTAAATCCTGAACGGTTTGCCGACAAAATGGTTTTGGCAGCCCGCGAACCGTGGGACGATTAAATCAGAAAACCATAAACCGGAAACCCGAAAAATCGCAAAACACCTGTGTTTATGAGGCTTTGTGACGAATTTTAGGACCCGGAAAATTTTGATATGGCCGTCACCATTGCACCTTTTGAACCACCTCTACCATCGTAGGCTAATCGGGAAACATTTATGTGACGCCCGGGTTACGCCAATGTCAGATACTGCCAAGATTGTCCGAATAGTGTAGCATGGATGTGCCCCAGACCGGGTTACCTCCCCACCCCGGCGGCGGTATCTCTCCATCCCACGGCGTCCCCATTCGGCATGAAAACAATAGAGTTCGTATCGGATGTGGGTACCGACCGCCAGCTTCCGTCCAGGTACACTTCCGTGGTTTTGCCCGGTTCGATGACCACTTGCACACTTAACCGTCCATGAGTGGCGGATTTGGCAACCACATAGTATCTGCCGGAAGCGATTTGAACCGCCGTTGGTTTGTTGTCCATGTTTCCAACATGATTGCGCACATACCTGATTCGCCGGCCTGACATGTCGTGGATGTTGTAACCCGTATGCGTATAATAAAGAGGCCCGTCACCAATCGTATGAGCTTCTGTCGAGGTAAAAACCTGTAGATAACCCGTGTCGTGCAAACTGGCCGCGTCGTACGAGGCGTTGTCCGGCCCGATGGGAGCCAACAAAGCCACCGGATGGGAAGCGCATCCGGTCAATAACCAGACGCTGACCCCGACGTACTGAATGATTGCCAATGCTTTCATGGTGCAACCTAATCCCCTCAATCTGGAACGCCAAATTAAATTGTATTCAGAAAACGGACACATCTTCAAGACGAACACCTCAGCGGAGGCTGCCGATTTCATAGGTCAGTTGCGCCTGCCGTATTAGAACATTGTAACGGGCACTGGTGTCCGTGATCTCCGCCGAGGTAAGGTTGAGTTGCGCCTGGCTCAATTCCACGATGGAACTGCTGCCGATCTGATACCGGGCATCGGCCAGTTCGTACGACTCCTTCGCGTTGCTCAATAAATGTCCGGTGGTTTCAAGCTGTTCGTCGGCATTGTTCAAGTTCGACCACGCCAGATGTACGTTGCGCACCACTTCATCTTCGGCGTCGCGCAATTGTTCATTGAGGACATCCGCCCGAAACTCCGCCTCATGCTCCCGCGCGGTATAGAGCCCGCCGGCGAACAGCGGCAGGCTGATTTGCACCCCGCCCACCGCATAATCATCCGGCAGATGAGTGTCACGCCACGGCGCAGCCCCGATCACGCCCACCGCCGAGACGACCGGCAACCGAGCGTCGCGTTGCGCCCGTGCATAGGCATGCGCAGAGTTTTGTTCGCTGCGCATGCTGGACAGTTCCGGACGGATGGACAAAGCCGTTTGGGTGAGTTCGTCAATGTCGTTCGTCGCCGCGAAATTGGTCGGGGCAGGTTCGAGCAGTTGAAAACTGCGGGGCAACTGGTAACCCAGCGCGGTGGAAAGTGAAATCATGGCGTTATCCGCATCCGCCTGCGATGTCTGCAGCAGCAGCCGGCTTTCCTCCACGGCGACCCGGGCGAAACTGACATCCAGTTCCGATTTCAATTTGTTGGATGCCAGCAATGTGACCTGGTCCAGCAACAATTGGCGCGTATCCAGCGTCTCCTGCGCCACCTGTAGAACTGCCCGGGCACCGAGCGCATTCAAAAAACTTGTGTTCACCTCCAGCAAAACCTGTTCGCGCGTGGCGCCCGCATTTTGCTTTTCCGCCTCCGCATGGAATTTGGAACTGGAAGCCAGTTGGGCCGTATGACCAAAGTCGGTGATGAGCTGGTTCAACGCCAGTCCGCCGGCCGCGCGGTCATAAATGCTTGGATTGCTCAAACCGCCGGCCATGATCCGAGCATCCTCGTTCCCGGTGCCGACGGCGTTGCCGTAGGCGTCCAGTGTCGGGAAAAAACCGGCCCGCGTTTCCTTCACAACCTCCTGCGCGGCCAGCACACGGTAATCGGCGGCGGCGATCTGCGGATGATTTTGTAACGCGATCTTTTCCGCGTCCGCCAGCGTCAACATCACGGCATTGGTGTTGCCGCCAAAAAGTTTTCCGGCCAGCAAAACGCCAACACCAAGCGCCAAGGAAAGTTTTTTTATCATTTTGATCCGGGGTTTTCCGTTTCCTGACGGCGGTAGAGCATAAAATACGCGCAGGGCACGATGAACACCGTCAGCACCACCGATACGCCCAGGCCGCCGATGATGGCGCGCGCCAGCGGCGCATACGCCTCGCTGCCTGCACCCAACGCCAGCGCCATCGGCACCAGGCCGATGAGCGTTGCCAACGAGGTCATCAATACCGGGCGTAACCGTACCCGGCATGCAAACGACACCGCCTCGCGCAACGGTCTCCCCTCTTCGCGCAACCGCCGGGTGAACTCGACGATCAGGATGCTGTTCGACACCACGATGCCGACCATCATCACCACGCCCATCAGCGACATGACATTGAGCGTCGTGTTCGTCGCGAAAAGGATGATCAGCACGCCGGTCAAGCCTGTCGGTACCGCGAGCAAAATCAGGAGCGGATCGAGAAATGACTTGAACTGCGCGACCAGGATCAGGTAAACGAGCACGGTCGAAAGCAGCAGCCCGAAGCCGAAGCTGCGGAAGGAAACCTCCATCGCGCGCGCCGAGCCGCGGATGGTCGTACGGATGTTTTCCGGCACCGGCGTCTCGCGCAGGATCTTTTGGACGCCGCCCAATATTTTTCCGATGTCCTCGCCGGACGGAGCCACATAGATATCGATGACGCGCCGGAGCTGGTAGTGGTCCACCTCCGTCGGCGAACTGCGATGGCCGATATGCGCCACGGTATCGAGGCGCGTGGGGATGGCGGAATTCGGGCCGCGCAACGGTACCGCTCCGAGGTCGGAGATATTTTTCACGGAATTCTCCGGATACTGGACCGTCAGGAAATAATCATTGCCGCTTTTCGGATCCACCCAGTAGCTCGGCGCGATCATGGCATCGGACGTCAGAGCGGTGATGACATTGCCCACAATCTCCTTTTCGTCCAGGCCCAGTTCGCTGGCGCGCTCGCGGTCGATATCCAGTTGCAACGCGGGATAATTCAGGTCTTGCGGCACCAGCACATCGCTCACGCCCGGCAAGGCGCGGAATTTTTGCGCGAGCATCACGGCGGTTTTATGCGCGGCCTCAAGGTCATTTCCACTGACCTGGATGTCCAGCGGCGCGGGCAATCCGAGATTGACCACCGCGTCTACGAGGCCGCCGGTCTGGAAATAGGCGGTGACCTCCGGCACCGCGTTTTGCAGCCGCGCACGCACGCGGTCCATGTATTCAAAACTGCTGACGTGATGGCCCTCGTTCAAACCCACCTGCACGAACGCCGTATGCGGCCCCGAATTCGGCGTGTAGATCGCGGAAAAATCCGGCGTCACCCCGATATTGGAAGCGATGATCTTCAAATCCTTCGCCGGCACCACCTCGCGGACCACCTCCTCCACCCTCTGCACCAAGGCATCGGTGTTCTCGATGCGCGTGCCGGTGGCTGCCTTCAAGTTGATGACGAACTGGCCCGGGTCCGTGCGCGGAAAATACGTTTCGCCAATGAACGGGTACAGCGTCAGGCTCAGGATGAAAATGCCGGTGATGCCCAGCACCGTCGCCAAAGGACGAAACAGCGCCCGGTTCAAGACGCCCTCGTACCGGTCGAGCATCTGGTGGAATTTGAAATTGAACCACGTGTTGAAACGCCGGCCAAACCCCTTTTTGATTTCGATCTCGCCAGCCACATGGCCGTGATGCGACTTGATGAGCTTGGCGCAAAACAGCGGCACCACGGTCATCGCCACGAAATAGGACGCGAATAGCGAGAGCACCACGGCCAGCGCCAGCGCGGTGAACAGAAATTTACTGACGCCGTAGAGAAAGATCACCGGGAAGAAAACGATGGCCGTTGTCAACGTCGCGGCCAGCACCGGCAGCGCCACCTCGTTGCCACCGCGTTCGGCGGCGGTCTCCGGCGGCTCACCCATTTCAAGATGGCGAAAGATGTTTTCAAGGACGACGACGGAATTGTCGATCAATCGCGAAAAGACGAGCGCCAGCCCGCCGAGGATCATCGCGTTCACGGTGCCGTCGCCGGCGGCTAGCGCGATGAATGCCGCCAGTGCTGACAATGGGATCGATAGAAAAACCGCGACGGTCGCGCGCAGGTTGCCGAGAAAAATCAGGATCATCGCGCCCGTCAGCACCAGCCCGATCAATCCTTCGTGGACGAGGTTTTCAATCGCGTTGCGGACGAAAACGGACTGGTCAAAAACCACCTTCGTCACCAGCTGCTTTGGCACGTCGAGCAGGTCGCCGACGGCTTTCTTGATGCCGTCCACCACGGCGATGGTATTGGCGTCGCCGCCCTGTTTCAGCACCGGCAGATAAACCGACGGCTGCCCGTCCACCCGCACGATGTTGTTCTGGATTTGCGAGGCATCCTCGGCATGGCCGACATCGCCGACGAGCACCGATGCGTTGCCCACCGTCTTCAGCGGCAGCCGGTTGATGTCGCGCAGGTCATCCACCTGGCTGTTCGCATAAAGGTTGTAGTCGAAAGGCCCGATCTTTACGTCGCCGGCGGGCAGGATGAGATTCGCGTTATTCACGGAGCGCACCACATCCATCACACTCAACTGGTGGGCCTCCAGTTTCAGCGGGTCCACATAGACCATGATCTGCCGGTAACGGCCGCCGAACGGCTGCGGCACGGAGGCACCGGGGACGTTTGCGATCTGGTTGCGCACGTCGTATTGGCCGAGATCGCGCAGTTTCGCCTCGCTGAGGCCTTCACCTTTCAACGTCACGAGACACACGGGCAAACTTGAGGCGTCGAACGACAGCACCACGGGCGGCAAAGTGCCCGGCGGCAACCGGCGCAAATCGGCCATCGCCAGGTTTGCGATGCTCGTGACGGCGGAATCGGGGTTGAACCCGGGTTGAAAATAAATCTTGATGAGGCTCACACCCGGCAACGAGCGCGATTCGATGTGGTCCACGCCGCTGGCCAGCGTAAAAAACCTCTCAAAACGACCGGTGATGTCCGTCTCGATCTGCTCCGGCGGCATGCCGTTGAAAAACGTGGCGACAACCACGACGGGGATTTTGATCGGCGGAAACAAATCCACGGGCATGCGCAGCAGGCTCGTCACCCCGACCACGCAGGTGATGAGACAGAGGACCACGATGAGATAGGGCAGACGTATGGCGAAGCGTGACATGGAAGCAAATGGGTTGGACGTGCAGCACCTTAATTTTCATCTGTCATTGAAAGTTGGACCGTCTTCGGCTCGACTTTTTGCCCGTCTGAAAATGCCGCAAGATTGCCCACGACGACGCGCTCGCCCTCGCTCACGCCGGAAAGCACTTCGTATTTGTCCGGTGTTTCCAGGCCGAGCTTCACCGGGCGACGTTCAATATCATCGTGGCTGTTCACCACAAAAACGACCGGCGTGCCGCTGCCGGAAATGGCCTCGGTCGGCACCGCCAGCGCCTGCTCGTGTTTTTCAACTTTCAAGACCACGGTGGCATACATGCCCGGAATCAATTCCAGATCGGCATTGGGTACTTCTATTTCCGTGATCATCGTGCGGGTGTTATCATCCACCTCGTGGGTGAAACGGGAAATTTTCCCCGTGAGGGTCTTGCCATTTAGGGAATCCACGCGCACGGTCACGGCATCGCCCAGCTTGACGTCCTTGACGTAATCCACCGTGACGGGAAAATCGAGGCGCAACCGGTAGTTGTCCGAGACGCGCACGAGCGGCTTGCCTTGGGCGTCAATGAGCGTGCCCGGGTCGGCGTAACGAAAAGTGATGACGCCGTCAAAAGGCGCGGTGATCTGCGTGTAGCCGACCATGGTTTGATATTTTTCAACATTGGCTTTGGCGGCGGCAATGGCGGCGGTTGCAGTCAGGACGTTTGCCTGCGCGGTGTCGAGGTCTTGCTGGGCCACCAGATTGGGATGGTCTTGGTTGACCGAATTCAACCGGGTATAAATCAGGCTCGAATTGGTATAATCCGCCCGGGCTTTTTGTTCGGCGGCCCGGGCATTATCCAGTTCCGCCTGCAATTCCGGCACTTCAATCGTCGCCAGCAGCTGGCCGGCCTTGACCTTGTCGCCGAAATCCACGTTCATTTTGCCGATATAGCCGGTAACTTTGGCGGGCAGCGCCACTTCAACATAGGGGCGAAATTCCGCCGCAATTGTCACCTGCTTGAAAAGATCCTCGCGCGTCACTTTCGCAACACCCGCCGTCAGAACCGTCGCTGGTTCAGTGCCTGCGGGAGCTTGTGCCCGCGCGCGATGGACGGTCCAAAAAACTCCGGAGACCAGCACAAGAATTGCAACCGCGGCCGCTGAAATGGTTTTGACTGGGATTTTATTTTGCATGTGAAATTGATAAGTCTCAGTTTTTGGCCGCCGCCAGCGTCACGCGGAAACAACTGCCCCGGCCGGCAGTGCTCTGCGCCTCGACCTGTGCGCCGTGCGCGGCACAAATGGATTTAACGATGGACAGGCCCAATCCCGCGCTCTCGTTTTCACTGGAGCGCGCCTTGTCCACGCGATAAAACCGTTCGAAGATGTGCGGCAACGCCTCCGCCGATATGCCGATACCATTGTCCTCAACCTCGAGGACCACGTGGCCAGTGCGACCGTGGACCCGTAACTGGATCGCGCCCTTCTCCGGCGTGTATTTGATGGCGTTGTCGAGCAGGTTCACGATGACCTGTTTCAAACGAACGGAATCGCCCTCGACCAACTGGGCTTGCGGGGCGTCGCAGGTGATGGAAATCTTTTTATCTTCCGCCAGCAGGCTCAACTGGTCGGCCGTGTTCCGTGCCAGTTCGGCCAGGTCGAACCGGGTCCATTCCGCACGCCCCTCGCCGGCATCCAGTCGCGACAACAGGAACAGTTGTTCAACGATTTTGCTGAAGTGCACCGCCTCCTCCAGGATGTTCGCGACCCGCTCGCGCAATACCGGGTCCAGGCGCGCATCGTCATGCAGGCTTTCCAGTTCGCCACGCAGGACGGTCAGTGGCGTGCGCAAGTCGTGCGAGGCGTCGGCGACAAAGCGTTGCGAATTTTGAAATGCCTCATCCAACCGTGCGATCATGCGGTTGAGCGAAATTGAAAGCCGTTCCAGTTCATCGCCGGTTTGCGCCACCGGCAGGCGTTTGGTCAGATTTTGCTGCGTGATGCTCTCGGCCGCGCGGGTGATCTGCTCCACCGGCGTCAGCGCGCGCCGCAGCAACCAATAACCTCCACCAGCAATGAACAACACGGCTACCGGAAGACCGATGGCAAGTTGCAGAAACAGATGGCCAAGCATGGTTTCTACCGGATCCAAAAGTTCGCCGAATTCGATGACGTAGGCGGTCTGGCCGGCCGGTTGGTAATTGAGGGCCACCGTGGACAAGGTCTTCCCATTGGATAGTTTCACTTTCCGCGAAAGGTCGGTCTGTGAAAATGCGCCGGGCACGGGAACTTCGGATGGGTCAAAACTATCATCTTTGGGCCGTCCGGAAGCGTAAAGAACCGTCCCATCGCCACGGGTGATGCGGATGAAACGGTCGTTGATTTCCGGCGAGTACCAATCCCGGGTCTGGCTCACGACATAAGGTTCACCGGTCTGTTGAACCCGGGCGAGCAAGGTATTGGCAACCTGATGCGCACGCCGCAGTTGGGCCTGCCGCAGGTCGTTCTCCAGGAAAAGCCGCAGGTCGAGATAAAGCAGCCCGCTCAACAGCAAAAAAATCGCCGCCAGCAGGCCGGCATACCAGGCGATCAGGCGGAAGCTGATGGAGCGAAAGTTCATGACTGGGATTCGTCATTCAGCGAATAGCCGACCCCGCGCACCGTACGGAGCAGCTTGACCTGGAAATCATCATCCAATTTTTCGCGCAGATGACGGATATAGACATCCACGATGTTGGTCAGGCCCTGAAAACTCTGGTCCCAGACGTGTTCGATGATCATGGTCCGGGAGAAAACGCGGCCCGGATTGGTGGCGAGATATTCCAGCAGGGAATATTCCTTCGCCGTCAGCTCGATCTTTTTCCCGCCGCGCTTGACGTTCTGGGAAAGCCGGTCGATTTCCAGGTCGGCCACGCGCACCACGGAGGCCGGGTTGGCCGAACTGCGCCGCAACAGCGCCTTCACTCTTAAAAGAAACTCGGCAAAGGCAAATGGCTTGGTCAGGTAATCATCAGCCCCTTTCTCGAAATTTTTTATCTTGTCGGCCACGGCGTCGCGCGCGGTGAGGATCAGTACCGGCACCTGCTGGTTCTTCCGGCGGACTTTTTCGAGCACCTCCGTGCCGCCCAACTTGGGCAGCATCAGGTCCAGTACGATCAGGTCGTAATTGAACGCCTCTGCCGCCTCCCAGCCGCTCTGGCCGTCGTGACAGACATCCACGGCGTAGCGCTCGGCCTTCAGGCCGCGTTCGATGATGTCGGCCACCTTTTTTTCGTCCTCGATAAGCAGGATTCGCATAACTTGTTTTATTCGACAATTAAATAGACCACACGTTTATTAATTAGACGTAAACCGACGATTAAAAATCATTCAGAAACTATGTTCATACGCGGTGACATGCGAAAATAGCATTGTTATGAAAAAGATATACATCCTTGCTTTGATGGCGACCGCGATTTTGTATTCCGGTTGCGCCTCTGACCGGAACACCGTTGCCCTCGATACCGTGGGACCCGCCCAACTTTCAAAACCGCATCCCGCAACCGCTGACCAGGGCACGCTGGTTGTTTATTCCGCCGCCAACCCTTCTCCAGATTTTGCCGCCCGTGATCCCTACCGCCAGGTTTATTCAAACTATGAAATATATTCGTTGGACGGACGGCTGCTTAAAAAGATTCACAACAACGACGACACCATGCTCCAAAGGCCGGTTGGTGTAGGTATGCCCGCCGGAAAATATACCGTCCAGGCCCGCGCCAACGGTTACGGACTCGTCTCCGTTCCCGTGATAATCCAGGCAGGACAAAGCACGGTGGTACATCTCGAGGGCGGCGCGAATTTTGGAAATCGTCCAGCCAGCGATACCAATATGGTTCGCCTCCCCGATGGACAGATCGTCGGCTGGCGCGCAAGCCTGTGATAAAACTTGTACAAACTGGTCCTTGATTCCTCCATCCGCCATGCCGGTTGCGCTGGACTGCGGAAATTGCTACCGTGATTCCTGACGCAAGTGGACCACAACTGGTCTTTCAAAACCGGGAAATCCTCTTGTGCCGGTGTGGCGAAATGGCAGACGCACAGGACTTAAAATCCTGGGACCCTAAAAAGTCGTGCGGGTTCAAGTCCCGCCACCGGCACCATAATAATAAGGAAATCATTCTCTTCCTCCTTCTCATCGTCATCCTCAATTTTTAAATCATGGAGGACGTCGGTGCAGTTTATCCTTCATCCCGCGCGAGCGGAAGTATTGCCGGCCTGATTCCAAATTCAACGTCATCTCCACCATGCCGGGAAACAAATGGCTGTGCGCAGGAATTCAATCTTTCTCTTATCGGCAAAATCCCGACCGGCTTGAAACTGGACAGAAAAAATATTCACGTTGCTCAAGTAATCCTTTGTGTCGCCGATGAGAAAGCGGGCAAGCCCAATCACAATCGAAGCATGAAAAATCCCGCGAAAATAATTTCATTCCCAAAGATCATCCTTCTGCCATTGCTCCTCAGTCTCGCAGCGACGACCTGGTCAATCCGGCTGGGCTGGGATCGGCCTGCGCTGCTGGCGGCCTTGGCGGTTTTTATGACCGCCATTTCTGTTTCCATTTTGGCTTTGGGCAAATCGTATTATTGCCGGTTCAAGGAGATTGCTACCGAAGAAATCAA
Organism: Candidatus Sulfotelmatobacter sp.; assembly: GCA_035485115.1. Classification (GTDB taxonomy): domain Bacteria; phylum Verrucomicrobiota; class Verrucomicrobiia; order Limisphaerales; family UBA11358; genus UBA11358. The sequence goes on from DATHOG010000037.1 coordinate 21,283, forward strand.
AATGGAGCGGCGCCAGGCCGAACTGGACCGCCAACATTCCCTTTCGTTGCTTCATGCGGCGCTCGACGCCACCATCGACGGCGTCATCGTTCTAAGTACCGATGGAAAAATCATCAACTGCAATCGCCAGTTTGCCGAGATGTGGAACATTTCTTCTGAGATTCTCGCCACTTGGTCCGGCCCCAAGGTTCTGGGGATGATGTGCGAGTTGATGTCCGATCCTGAAGAGTTTCTGCGCCGGACCGGTGAATTGGATGACAAATGCGCCTTTTGCGGCCATCACAACTGCGAGGATTGCAAGGCGGTCGCCGAGATGACCTTGTTGAAGGATGGCCGGGTCATCGAGTACTGCTCGCGACCGCTCGTGGTCGAGGAGAAACCCGCCGGTCGGGTCTGGAGCTTCCACGACATCACCCCGCAGCGGCTGGCGCACCGGGCTTTGCAGGAAACCAACGAACAACTCGAGGCCGCCAGCGGCCGCGCCAATGAAATGGCCCTCAAGGCCGAGATGGCCAGCATCGCCAAAAGCCAGTTCCTCGCCAACATGAGCCACGAAATCCGCACGCCCATGAACGGCATCATCGGCATGACCTCCCTGCTGATGCAGACGGATTTGACGTCCGAACAGAAACATTTCGCCCGGCTTTTGAAAAGCAGCGGCGAATCCCTCCTCGCCCTCATCAACGACATCCTGGACTTCTCCAAGATCGAGGCGCAGAAACTAACGCTCGAAAAACTTGATTTCAATCTTCGCGAAACGATGGAAGAAGCGGCCGAACTGCTCGCGTTCAAGGCCACGGAGAAAAATCTGGAACTCGCGTGCCTCATCCCGCCGGAGGTCCCGCTGTTTCTGCGGGGCGATGCGTTGCGCCTGCGCCAGATCTTCACCAATCTGGCCGGCAACGCCATCAAGTTCACCGCCGAAGGCAGTGTCATCATCGCCGCCCGGGTCGTTTCCGGAAGTGAAAACACCGTCGAGTTGAAGTTCACCGTCACCGACACGGGCATCGGCATCCCCGCGGAACGCCAGCAATTTTTGTTCAATTCCTTCACCCAGGTGGACGGCTCGACCACCCGCAAATTCGGTGGCACCGGCCTTGGCCTGGCGATCTCCAAACAACTCGCCGAAATGATGGGCGGAAAGATCGGTCTCGAAAGCGAGCACGGCAAAGGCACGCAATTCTGGTTTACCGCCACCTTCGAAAAGACCGGGAATATACCCGCGGTTGCCTCCGCGTCCGGTTGCAGTGTGCTCATTGTGGAGGCCCGCCAGGCGACCAGCCAGGCCATCGCCCAGATGCTCGCCGTCGCCGGCTGCCATTTCGGCATCGCCAAAAACCTGGCCGAGGCCGAAACCGCGCTGGCCCGGCGCGCCGCCACCGGCGAGCCGTTTCAAGCGGTGCTCTTGGGAGATTTTTCGGGCGCGGCCGGATTCCCCGCTCACGCACGGGTAAATCCATGCCATCGCACCTTGAAATTCATCAGGGGCACGCCCTTTGGCGTCCGCATCGCCCCGGAAAAACTTGCCGCCGAAGGTTTCGCGGCGCAGCTCAACCTGCCGTTCCGCTTCGCGCAACTGGACGCCTGCCTGACCCGGGTGTTGTCGGACAAACAATTTGCCACGTCCTTCATCGAGAAAGTTTCCACATCCGCCGCCCGGCTGCGGATTCTTGTCGTGGACGATAACAACACGAACCTGATCGTGATCACGAAAATTCTGGAAAAGCTCGGCCACGATGTCGTGCCCGTCGCCAGCGGCGCGGAAGCCATCAACTCGTTGCAGCGCCCGGAATTTGACCTCCTGCTGATGGATTGCCAGATGCCGGAGATGGATGGTTATGAAGCCACGCGCCGCATCCGGGCCGGCGAGGCGGGCGAACACAGCAAAAAAATCCCCATCGTCGCGCTCACCGCCAATGTCCTCGCCGCCGACCAGCAGCGCTGTGTCACCGTCGGCATGGACGGTTATCTCGGGAAACCCATCCAGCTTGAAGAACTCAAGGCTGTGCTCGGACGCTGGCAAACCAGGACTCAAAAGAATGAGAAGCTCGCCGAAATCCCGAAGACGCAAAAAATCAACGCCCCTGAATCTCTTTCCGCCACCGGCAACGCCGTGTTCAACCGCGCCGATTTGATGAACCGCATGCTCGACGACATGGAAATGGCGTCGTTGACTGCCCGTACTTTCATCGAAGACCTGCCCCAGCAGCTCGCCGCCATCAAATCCGCCGTGGACCGGAACGATTGCGCCGCCATCAACAGCTTTGCCCACCGCTTGAAAGGCGCCGCCGGCACCCTCAGCGGGGACGCGCTGTATTACCTGCTCGGCGAACTCGAACGCGCCGGAAAAAACCATGACCTCCCGGCCGCGAAAAAAATATCCGCGCAACTCGACGCCGAATCCGCCGCGCTCGTGAACTCGTTGCAGGCGGAAATCCTCGACACCCCGTCCGACCCGTGCGGCGTGCCGTTCGCCGAAAAAGTTTAGGCGTGGCCCGCGTGGCTCGCATTGGCAGGTGCGGCTCGCTGGCAGTACGGCTCGTACCTCAGCGGAATTGCAGATACGCGCGGCTGCCGTCCCGGCGCAACGCCGCCGTCGTCAAAAACAACCGTCCCGCGTCCACCTTGCCGCTTTGCAGCAGGTAATCCTGCACCACCTTCGCCCGCGCAGCGGCCAGCGCCTCGTAATCGCCTTCGCCCACCGGAAATGTCGCGAGCAATATGGCCTCCGTCGCATCCGGTCGCGGATCGAGCTTGGTTTGATAGCTTTTTTCGGCGGCGTCCTTTTCCACGGCTGAAAGTCTCATCAGTCCGGCCGACCCCTTCACCAGGTTCTTCGGTAAAATCTGCGCTGCAAAGGCGGCCAGATTGGTGTTCGCCGCGATCAACTCGGGCGTGATTTTTTTATCCGCCAGCGCCTCGTTGTAAAATTTCCCGATCCAGTGCGCGCGGATTTCCGGCGTCAATGCGATTGAATCCACCGAATTTGTCGCCTGCTGCGATTTGCGCAGCTTCGTCCAGAGGCGCATGCGGATCTGTCGGTCGAGCGCCACGCGTTGCAGGCCTTCGCGGTCGCCGTCGGGATCGACGCTGCCGGCGATCTCCAGGTTCAACGCCGGCCGTTCGTAAAGCGCCTTCACGATCGTGTCCAGTTTCTTCTCTTCCCCCGCCGTCAACTCCGCGCGGCCCACGGTGAATTCCTGATAGCCCAATTCCTCGCCGCCGCCCCCGAACGCTGCGCCGACGAGCGAAAACGGCGACGTGGCGACCTTCACCAGCACATTTTCCAGCGCACCCGCCACCACTCCCCCGATATGAAATTTCGGATCGTCAATGCGTCCGTCAACCGGCACTTTCAACACGATCTTGCCGTCGCGATCCTTCAAGATCGCGATCGCCAGGCGCACCGGCAATTTTGTCGCGTCCGGGCTGTCCACCTTGCCGCCGAATGAGAAACGATCAAGCATGATATTGTTTTGCGACGACAAATCTTTTCCGACGAGCTTATAATCCAGATCCAGATTCAATTTCCCTTCCGCGATGCCGTAGCCCGCGAATTTTCCCGCATACGGACCCGTGGGCGTGAGGTCCATGTCCTTCAC
>DATHOG010000038.1:0-15041 GCA_035485115.1 Candidatus Sulfotelmatobacter sp.
TACACAAGTCAGAAATGGGCCGTTTTCGGGTACTTTTTGCAGAACACTTGATTTCGCAAATGCCCGCTTTTGGGCTAAAAACCATGCAGCCGGCGAATACCCCGCGACTTGTGTAGATACCAATGCCCCAAGGGAGAGGGCGGGGTGAGGGGGAAGTGGTCGTCCAAATTTTAAACCCGCACAATTGGAAATGAGCGCCGCCTTCCCCCTCATCCTAACCTTCTCCCTTAGGGAGAAGGAACAGCAGTCATACATTTCTCCGTTCGCGAAAACCACCCAAGCCGCTGACCGCTCACAATTCGCCAAGACGCTGTGAACGTCACACTACTATCGGCTTCATGGGAAGGGAGAATATCTGCCCAGCCTAGATCTCGATAAATTGGCTTAGAAAGCGGCTTATTTACCGACGAGTTCGGTCAGCTTCGGCTGCATGGCGTCGGCCCAGATGTGATAACCTTTTTCGCCGGGATGCAGCGCGTCCTTCATCATGCCGGGGGCAATGCTGCCGTCGTTTTCGATGAACTGGGAACCGAAGTCGAGGAAGTAGATATTCTTGCCATCATCAAGACGTGAAAGCGCCTGGTTGATCTCCAAGATCCGGCCGCGTTGATCGTTGAAGGTTTTGCCACGCGGGAAAATGCCGAGCAGGAGGACCTTCGTATCCGGCTGCCGGCGGCGGATTTCATTCACGATGGCGGTGACGCCGTCGAGGATGTCGGAATCAGAATACGTCCACGTGCCGTCCTTGTTCTTGTTGGAGTTATTGGTGCCGATCATCACGATGGCGACCTTGGCCTTGATGCCTTCCAACTGGCCCTGTTCAAAACGCCAGAGGACGTGCTCGGTACGGTCGCCGCTGACGCCGAAGTTGATGATCTTGTATTTGGCCCCGAGATCGGTCCAAACACTTTTGCCCGCGCCTTCCCAGCCTTGCGTGATGGAATCGCCGATGAACTCGAGGTCGTAATCACCGGGGGCATCCTTGGCGCGCTGGAGCACCTGCGACTGGCGATTGGTGATGGCGCCGGTGCGGGGCACGGGAACAATGGCGACATTGACGTGCGCGGAAGCGTCCGCCGGCGCGTTGGTTTGCGCGGAGGCATTGAATTGCAGCGCGAGCGCAAGGGCGGCTACGAGAAAGATAGGCGTGGATTTCATGGACGGAAAAAATGACAAGTCTGGCGCTTCCAGTCAATCATCGGGTTTAAAATGTTTATATGACACAAAGACAGAAATATGTGACGAGGGATGGGTGATGAGTTGAAGCGGACCTGAAGCACGCATGGAAACTCATCGGGTTTACGGGAGTCGTCCCACCGCTCGAAAGCGGCAGAGGACTGCCCCAGTCCAAGACGCTAACGCGTTGGCGATGGTTCCGGAGATTCGCGAAGCGTCCTAGAGTGTGGCCGTCCTCGGCCACTGCAACATTCAATTTGCGCAGGCTCGGAAATATTTGAGCGCCCCGGGCATTTGTATAGTGCAGCGCCCGAGGACGGGCGCACTCCGATGCGAAAGTGGAGCCGTTTGCTCATCAAATAGAATGCGTAACCAACAAGGCAGCAGCTATGTTCTGGTTGTTGCCAAAGTATGAGCCTCCTCACGTCGGCTGCTACAAAAAATGAGGCTGAGGCTATGAACTCGCGCTGGTGTAACGGCGCAACGATTTTTGCCAGAACCATTCGGAGATGAGCGCCCAGATCGCGCCGATGGCCAGCAGCAGGAGCCACCATTTCGGCGAATTCAGCTTGTCCGCCAGCACGCGCACCGGCACGTTGCTCACCAGCAACACCGGCAGGGCAAACGTGAAAAACGCCTTGAACACAGGCGTCTTCACAAATGCCTCGTCCGGCAGCCGTGCGATATTGAACATCTGATAATAGCCCCACACGATGCCCTGCGCGCGCACCGTCCAGAAACAGACCGTGGCGAGCAGAAACATCAGCGAGTAATGGATGCAGATGCCCACAACACACAACGCGCCAAAGCCGGCGATCTGCATCAGCGAGGGATGCGCACCCGCCTTGTGCGCGGCATAGATCAACACGCCCAGGCCGAACGCCGCGTTGACGAACGCGCCCAGATCCACCACGCGTAGCGAGACGAGGAATCGCGTGTTCACGGGCAGCGCCATGAGGAAATCCATTTTGCCCGTGCGGACCAGTTCAGAGAGATTGGTGCAGTTCGTCAGGAAAAACGCCTGATAAACCTGCTGGATGAAATTACTCGCCCCGACCAGCATGACCATCTGCCATTTCGTCCACGAGCCGACGGAATCCGTCTGCGTAAAAATCACCGTGACAAAACTCAACTGCAAACCGAACCACAGCAGTTCCACGAAGATCCAGAGGAGGAAATTGCCCTTGAACGACATCTCGCGCGTCACGGAATTTCTCCATAACACGGCGTAGAGGCTGAGATAGCGTTTCAACTGCACAGGCAGGAATATAATTTAATTTGCGGTAAGGACAAACAAGTAAACCAAGGCTCCCTCATCCTGCCCTTCTACCACGGAGGCCTCGCGGCGGGTTGCCTCGTTGAGTTAGAGCTAATGGCACGTATATTTCTGTCGCCCCGTCCGGGGCTTGGTTTTCTTGAGGGCATTAAACCCACGGTTTCACCGTGGGCTATTCTCTTTCGCGCCTCCGGCGCTGGAACCGATCAAGTTTTAATTCTTCTTCGGCGTATTTTTCATCGGGCCAAAATTTCCAGCTTCGCAGCAGGTGCCGAAATCTTCGGTGAAGGATTTGAGTTCCACCCAGTGCGGCAGCGGTCATTTTGGACCTGCCTTGGGAATACTGAACCGGAAGGTTGCGCCCTGGCCGGGCTGGCTTTGGACGGTAATTTTGCCGCCATGAGCTTCGATGACCTGTTTGAAAATCGCCAGCCCCAGGCCGAAACCGGCCCGGAGCGGGTCGGCATCGGTCTCATGCTTGTCAAAAATGGATTCCAAGTGTTCCGGAGCGATGCCGGCGCCGTTGTCCTTGACCCAGCATTCCATGCCCGCCGCATTTTCAATGGCCCCGATTTCGATGTCCCCGTTGGGTGCAAACTTGATCGCATTGCTCACGATGTTTTGCAGGGCGCGCGCCAGCAAAACGGCATCGGCATTCAGGGTCAGCTGCCGCGGCACCAGATTGCGGATTTTTACCTGCGCAGCGGAGGCGATGGGTTGCAGAGTCTGGACCAGTTGCTGGACGAGCGGCCAAAGGTCGAATTCACGCCGAACCGGGTTCAGTCCATCCAGGGGTCTTTGGTTTCGATCCTCCTGAAGAATTTGGTGGACCAATTCCTCGATCCGGTCGACGTTGCGCTGCAAGCTCTGGAGCATTTCCACCGGTTCACGCGCATCCGGCCCCAACTCCTCGGACAGCAAGGTGGCGATGAGCCCGATGGCATTCAAGGGCACCCGGACATCATGGACGATAAAAGCGAGATGTTCATCCCGCTGCCGCAGGAGTTCAGCGGCCTGCTTGCGGGCGAAGATGTCCACCGCCCCCGCGACCGCATCGTCAATGATGCGGTTGACCACGCGGCATTCATCGGCCGTCAGTTGCAGACCGGCCTTTTCCGCCACCTCCAGCACCGCGCTCCGGAGAATGTTGTATTCCACCACCACTTCCTTGATGTTGAAACCCGCAGCCAGCCGCTGGAGGCCGTGTTCGAGCGGGCTCCCCAGCCCGGACGTTCCGACCACGGTCGAATCTTTGCGGCTGGCGATGGCCGTGATCATCTCGTCCAGAAATTGGGGGATGTGGTCCCGCAAGGTCGAGGCATCCAAACCCGCCGCCCCCGCCAGTTCGCCCACCACCGCTTTCCACCGTGCCACAACGGAATCCTTTTGTTCGCGCAGCAAGGCGGCTAAGGTGGCTAATTTAGAATTCATTCGAAAATTCAACTCCGCAGAATAATGGATGGGACAGTCTTAGCCATCTTTGTTTTGGGCCCGACCTTCATCTGGCCGAAATCACCACCCTCCCGGTGCGTCACGGAATTTCTCCATAACACGGAATAAAGGCTGAGGTGGCGTTTCAACTGCATGGCGATGATTTATGACACGAATTGCACGAAGGCAAATTCAAATAGCAAAATATGTTTGCTGACCAGGCAGCCGCTTACGCTCACAGACAGTATTTCTCCAAATGCCGCTGGTAGTCTTCCAGCGAGCGCGGGATGTCCGGGTGCTTGTAAATGTCGAACACCCCGAAAGACGGGAGAATGTCGTAGCCGCAGAATTTATAGTTGGACGTGATGGGGAGGAACAAATCCGCCGTCCCCTTGCCGCCGTATAAGTAGCTGCCGGGGTTGTCGAATGTTTCGCGCGGCGCATTCCAGGTTGCGGAGATCATGAACTTCCGTCCCTGCATCTTTCCACCCGTGCCGTACTGCTTGTCGGGGTCTTTACGGGTGCGGCCATCGCCTTCGAGCAAGACCTTGCCGGCCAGGGCGGCATTGAAGACCTCGTCCACGTATTTCTTATAAATCCATGGCGCACCAAACCAGTTCACCGGCGTCTGAAGGATGACCAGGTCGGCAGCCGCGTGTTTTTGCACTTCTTCTTCCGGCTGATAGCCCCGCTCGATAAACGTCTCGGCGACCTGATGTCCGCGCCCCGCGAAAAACGCCTTCGCGGCGTCCATGAACGTGAGGTTCAGCTTGCCCTCCGACCATCCGGGATAGTTGAGGTGCGCGTTGAGGATGAGAATTTTCATTTGGTTCAGCGGTCAAACATTAGCATCAGATAGGCGCAGAAGAGCAGCAGGTGGACGCAGCCGAGCAGCACATTGGTTCGCGGGAGGGAAAACGTCAGGATGCTCGTGAGCAGGGTCAGCACCAGCATCACCGTACCCGCCGGGTCAATGCCCAGCACCAGCGTGCGGCCGGTGACAAGGGACACCGCGATGACGAGCGGAATGGTCAGCCCGATGGATGCCAGAACCGAGCCGAGCAGGATGTTCACGGAGCGTTGCAGCCGGTTGGCCAGAGCCGCGCGGATGGCCGCGATGGATTCCGGCGTCAGTACCAGCAACGCCATGATGAACCCGCCGAGCGCGGGCGGCGCGCCGAGCTTGACCACAATGTCATCCAAGGGGGTGGCCATCTGCTTGGCCAGCAGGACCAGCGGCAGGCCGTAAAACGCGAGCATGGCCGCATGGTAAAGGGTCGAATGCGCGGAATGAAATTCCAGCTCCGGCGCCGCCGCTTCGGCCACCTCATCGGGGGCCATGAAAAAACCACGATGCCGGCGGTTTTGCACAAACAGGAAAACCCCGTAAATGCCCACCGACATCACCGAAAGAAACACCATCTGAAATTTCGAAAGCGTCGGTCCCGGTGTCGCCTGCGTGTAGTTCGGCAGGACGAGGCCCAGCACGGTAAGCGGCAGGATCATCACGAGAAATGCGTTCGCGCTCTGCAAGTTGAATTTTTGTTCGTGGTGGCGAAGCCCGCCCAGCAGCAGAGCCAGCCCCACGCAACCGTTCAGCACCAGCATGACCACCGCGAACATTGTGTCGCGGGCGAGCGCCGGCTTTTCTGAACCGGTGGACATCACGAACGCCACCATCGACACCTCCAATCCGGTGATCGCCAGCGTGAGGAGCAGCGTGCCCACCGGTTCACCCAGCCGGTGCGCCAGCACCTCCGCGTGCCGCACGATGGCGATGGCCGCCGCCAGAATGACGCCGCAAATGATGGCGAGCAAAAGCACCAGCAACACGGACTGATCCAGCGCGGTGACGATCCAGCCGTGGCCGAGCAACGCCAGCGTCAAGGTCACCACGGCGAGGGCGAGCGGCCATTCGCGCCACCACGGTTCGCGGGGTTCAAACTCCATGCGGAAAAATTTTACCTTGTTCAAACGACCAAGCAAGCCTTGCGGCCGGAGGTTCGATAGATTTTCAAGAGCTCATAAGACCTCATCCATTGATTTTCCTTCATTTCGCCTCGTAAGATTCTTTCGCCCCCTCCGGGGCTTGATTCCATTCCAATGGTTCACCCACCGCTCACGCCGTGGGCTATTTTCTTTCGTCGCTCCGCGACTTACGAAATTCCGGTGCCGCAGCTGCTGGAGCCAATCAGGTTTTAATTTTTCTTGGCCGGGTTTTTCATCGGGCCGAAATTGCCTTCCTCGCAGCAGGCGACGAAACCTTCGGTGACGGATTTGAGTTCTTCCCAGCGCGCGCGGATCTGCCTGGCCTCGTCGGGCACGACCTGGTTGTCCGCGGCGGCCACGGCGATGACGTGCAGCAGGTCGGCAAAGTCCTGCACGATCTGGTTGGTGGCCGGCACCAGGTAAAGCGGATGCGGTGTGTATTTCGGATTCGATATGAAAAACCCGCCGGCGCGCTGGCAAAGCCATTGGATGAGCCGGATGTCGCCGGTGCTTTCATACAGCGCCTCGATCCGGTCGAGTGGATTTTCCACGCCGCCGCCGCTCGCGATGGGCTGCGCCCATTTGTAGATCATGGAGGTGGAAAGTTCGAGGTCGGCGGAAACTTCCTTGGCGGACTTCTTTTCAAAGACTTCCTTGAGCAGTTCGTGCGATTCCATGGCGCGACGATGCCAAATTTGAATCAAGAAACAAGAAATTTGGGTAGTGGCTCAGTTTGAATTTGGGCTGGTAAAACTGTGAGCGGTCAAGCATGGTTGCTACATGCAGAAACGGAAGCTCCCAAGAGATGCCAATTCATTGGCCGCGCAGATTGTGGCCATGTCCACTGGGCAATCATTGCCCAAGCTGACGGAGCCAGCGCAAGGCGCATTGCCGTTACCCGTTTCAGAGAAGAATCCCGCCGCCGTCGCGCTAGGGAGATTGGGCGGGTTGAAGGGTGGCAGGGCCAGAGCGGAGGCACTGTCTAAGCGGAAGCGGGCCGAAATAGCCAAGCTCGCCGCCGCTGCACGGTGGGAAAAAAGTGGAAATTAAACGTCAATGATGCCGGATTCACCGTCTCCGCCATTACCGGCAGCCGCGATACGTTCTTGAACGTCCTCCGTCACATCGGTAATCAACAAGATTGGTTCTTCGTTTGGATTAACCCGGCTCCAATGCGTCAGGTCAAGGTATAGCTGCATCATGTCACCGATTACCTGCTCACGGCGCATGACGGCGGATTTGAGCATGTTTTTCCGAGGCGCTTCATCAATGTCCACCCAAAGAACACCTTGGCCTTGGCCATCGGTTTTGTAAGCGTGATAAACCCGGTACGGCATACCGGTTTTGTCATCCCGCCGGGTTTCTTCCCGAGCTGCCGCAGAGAACTCCCGCGCCAGCCGGTCAATCCCGCTGATCGGTGGTGGCAACGGCCAATTACGACTCACGGCGTATTCCGCCACTTGATGCATGTCGATTTCGGTTTTGCCGGTGGCAGTTTTCCATTCTTTGATAAGGAACTGCATTTCTTTGTGTTTTGTAGCCATATGTTTTTTGTTCTGAGTTAACCTACCGGAGCTACATCGCCCCAGCCGTCAACCATCGCGCTGGGGGCAATAGCAGACCTTATTTTTACCAAATGATTACGGAAGCGGTCATAGCGATTTAGCCGCCGCTGTAACTGTCCCGCGACCAAGCCGGGATGAACTCCCATCGTGCGTGAAAATCCTATGATGTCCTGTTCTTTGAAAATTGGTGACTTGCGAGCAATAAAACTTTTCATGGATTTATCTGGCACACAGAAATCCGCAGCGGCCTGATTTGCCACACGCTCTTCTTCAGGCAGTCCTGCATTGTCGCCACCCCTGTCGCCTTCTAATTCAGAATCCAAAATCGCGGTGATTTGGCCGTGAAGTTGCAAGACATGCTCCAATTCGTGTCTGAGGACAAACCAGAAATTATCTATACGGTCATAACGCATAGCCAATCCAATGACAGGAGAAGATTCATCCAACCAAAAACAGACGCCATCAATCTTAGAGCCGGGCAATGATTCAACAATCGCAAAACGAATCCCGCACTCGGTAAGGATGCGCGGCACTTTTCTCGCCGCCTCTGCCGATGATCGCAATTCCTTTAGTTTCGGCACCGCCGCCAACACCGCTTCCGGTGAATAGCGCCCCACCAACATTTCTTTGGCAATCTCTTTGACGCGGTAAAGCCATGCCAATTGAACTGGCGTCACATCGTCAGCCACGTTGGTTTTTTTTGCCGCATGAGGGAAAATTTCCACCTCATTAATGGATTTAGCACAAAAAAATCTGGCTACCTCTGATTCAACCTTGGGAATGTTCTTTATATTGTCCACATCCAACCAGCCGCGCTTCATCATTTCAGCGATGGGCAAACTTCCAAAAAGCTGAGCGCGGGCAGTCATGTCTGGGTCATCCACTAAAACGAGCCGGGCTTGGGCAAGTTCATAACTTTTTTGAAGTTCAAGGAACCGCTCAGCGGGGTATTGCAAAACGCCAGACAGGGCTAGTGCCGTTTCCGCATCAACCGCTTGCTTGCCCGTGATCATTTTGTTGATAGCGGGTTCACTCATATTAAGGACAACTGCAAGCACCCGCTGTGTCCAACCGCGTTCGTCTAATAAAGCCTGGATTAACTGTCCTGGTGTTTTGTATTGTGTTGATTCAATCATGTTCTGGCGTCTTTTTATCATATAAAAGAAACCGCAGTCAATTACGAAATTTCGATAAATCGCAAACTGAACGATAATGCTTGACCGAAAAGGCATTTTGGTTCAGACAAGACACATGAACATTTTAAGTGTTGATGAGCGGAAGCAGATTGTAGCGGCGCTGGTCGAGGGCAATTCCATGCGTGCCATCAGCCGCATGACAGGCGTTTCTCGCAACACCATCAATAAGCTGCTCATTGATTTGGGAAATGCCTGCTCGGTCTATCAGGATAGGGCTTTGCGTAACCTCAAATGCCAGCGGGTTCAATGCGACGAAATTTGGAGTTTTGTCGGGTGTAAGCAAAAGAACGTGACGCCAGAAAACCAGACGAACGGCTGGGGGGATGTCTGGACATGGGTTGCTATGGATGCAGACACAAAGCTAGTCCCATGCTGGTTTGTTGGTACCCGCGATGCCGGGGCCGCATATCACTTTATCCATGATTTGAAAGATCGGCTGGCGAACCGTGTGCAATTAACTACAGACGGCCATAGGCCATATTTGCAAGCTGTCGAGGATGCGTTTGGGGCAGAGGTTGATTACACTACGCTGGTTAAAATTTATGGCACCGCCCCCGAAGGCGGGGAAGCGCGCTATTCGCCCGCGCAATGCATGGGTGCTCGCAAGGCGGTCATTTCTGGCAAGCCTGACCACCAGCACGTTTCTACAAGCTTTATGGAGCGTCAAAACTTCACGATGCGCATGTCCATGCGCCGCTTCACCCGGTTGACGAACGGATTTTCCAAGAAAGTTGAAAATCACGAATACATGCTGGCGGTTCATTACATGTATTACAATTTTGGCCGCATCCATCAATCGTTGCGCGTCACGCCCGCGATGGAGGCGAGGATTTCCGACCACGTTTGGAGTTTGGAAGAAATCATCAGCCTTCTGGCTTAATATCAACAATTTTACGAACGGGCATCTTTGGAGAACCCGTTTTCTTTTTCCCGTATGATTTTCGCAAATCTGAAATAGCATCGTAATAAGACACAATTGCCAACGGATCGGGCCTATTTTCTGGCGGGTGCGGCCAGCGATCTGGCAAATTGGTTGAAAAATCATCCAACTCATTTTGGATTTCAGCCGCATCTTCATCTGAACGAACGTTGATTAACAGTTGGTCTGCATCATCTTTTATCTTTTTCACTCTCCGCGCAGCCTCTTCAACTGAAATTTCACCAACAGAGCCCTCAAGTTGATTCATGTCATCAACCAGGATTTTCAAAGACCCAATCACTCCGGTTCGGGCTTCTGTTCGGCGGATTGCTTCATGTCTTGCCCGAGTCATAAAAAGGCACTCGGCAACAATTGACTCAGCAAGTCGCTTTACATCTGTGTAAATAAAATCAACGCCGCTCCTGAAACTCCCATATTGACCGATGGCGATATAAATTGCGCCCGCAATAGTGATATATGCTTTAAGCGATCCCTCCTTAAACTCTACGTCAACAATAACATCGTCATAAACGAAAAACTTTCCGCGCAAAGTTGCGAAAGTAGAAAGCTGGGATTTTATTTCTTCCAGCTGATTTTCGGTCATTCCTTCTGGAAGCTCAACGTGGACATACGCTTGGCAGAGGATGTTTTTGTCAATGTAGTCAGCCATTCGTTTTATCGTGTTATAATATGCCTCAAAGTCAACGATTTTCAAACTGAGCCACTACCGAAATTTGAAACGTTGAAGGGATCTCTGCAAAACCGACCGGTGGGCAAAGGCGGACGAAAAAACGCCAGAGGACTGGCGGAGTCCAAGACGCTTGCGCGTTGGCCGTGGCTTCCGTGTTTAGCGGAGCGTTTGGGAGGCGCGTGAGTAGACACAGACTACTTTTATTGTTGACAATTTTGCACGGTTGGCTATGTTGGGTGGTGGCGGGAACGGATTCCGATTTTCGGAATTCGGAGCATGGAACTTTGGGTAGTTGGTCTTTGACATAGCCACGAAGTGGCGAGTGACGAGCAGGCCGGTGTCGCGCGAAGGACACGAAGGCGGCGAAGGTCCGAAGTGACTCGAATAGGGCAACCAACGAGGGTCGAACGGCGCACAGCCGATCCGAGCCAGTGGGCTATCAAAAACCCAGCAAATCAGGGTCGGTCGCAAATGAAATCAAACTTGAAAAGTGGCGTAAGGCATTGGTTATTTGATGTTTGGCGTGAAACAGGCGGCTGCATAAACCTAAAAATTACCAAACGAAGCCACCGATTCCACGTAAACATTGGGTTTCTTTGATTTGGATTCGCGAGAAAAAGCCACTCCAAGCCAAAGGGGCCACTAGGAAGATAGTGACGAGGCATGAAAAGTATCAAGTTCTAACTGTCCAGCCAACGGGGTACCAGCGGGACGCAGGCGCTACCAGGAATCCGAGTGAATCCAACCAAATCCGACCTGTAAATTCAGGATGAGGATGACGAAGAGGATGATTATGAGCCGGGTAATTCCAAAATATCGTGAAAATTAAAAAGTTTTTTTCGCGCGATACGGTTTGATGTAGTCATGGAAAACGACGGTGAACAACTCGCGGCTGATCATTTTTTCCCGAGCGCGGCCTTGGTCTGCGCCTGCAAGTCGTCGAGTTCCGGCTGTAATTCCTGCTTCACCTTCTTTTCCATCCGGTCGATGAAGAGGATGCCGTTCAAATGATCGGTTTCGTGTTGCACCGCGCGGGCGAGCAGGCCGCCGCAACGGAATGAAATTGATTTCCCGTCAGCATCAAGCGCCTTCACATCCACGGATTCCGGGCGGGTAATCTCGCCAAAGACCTCGGGAAAGCTCAAACAGCCCTCGCTGCCCTTGACCGGTTCACCGACGGCGGTGATCTCGGGGTTGATGAGCGTCAGCGGCATGATGGAAGTCACCTCCGCGCGTTGACCGTCGAGTTCGAGCCAGGACGGCCGGTCCTCAACCTGGCTCACGTCAATCACCGTAAGCTGCTTCGCCACCCCAACCTGTTGGGCCGCGAGGCCCACGCCATGGTTTTCATTCATGGTCTCGAACATGTCGGCGATGAGTTTTTTGATCTCGGGGGTGATGCTTTCAATACGCTCCCCTTTTTTGCGCAACACAGGATGGCCGTATTTGACAACTGGTAGAATCATTTTAAGAAATCATCCTCTTTCTCGTCCTCATCGTCATGCTCAAAATCGAGGTGGGGGATGAAAAAGAGTGCTCAATCGGCATCGACGCCAAGAATTTCCAGCACGCGCTGCAATTCATCGTCATTGAAAAAAGTGATCTCCACCGCGCCCCTGCCCTGAGCATATTTCAGGTGGACTTTCGTGCCGAATTTCTCGCGTAATTTTTGCTCGAGCCGCGCTATGTTGGAACTGACCGGGACAATCGCCCGGGTTTTGCCGCCGGAAGTCTTTTGCGGACGCGCTTCCAGTTTAGCGATCAGTCCCTCGGTCTGTCGGACATTCAGGCCTTCCTTGATGACCCGTTCGGCGGCCAGCGATTGCAATTCGTCATTCGTCAGGCCGAGAATAACCTTCGCGTGACCGACCGAAAGGCGGCCTTCCCGCAAAAACGTCTGGATCTGCGCCGGCAGCTTCAATAACCGCATGGCATTGGCGATGACCGTGCGGCTTTTGCCAACTTTTTCGGAGATCTGCTCCTGCGTCAGTTGAAATTGCTCCGCCAGTTGCGAGTAACCCAGCGCTTCTTCCAAAGGATTCAGATTTTCGCGCTGCAAATTTTCGATCAACGCGAGTTCCAGCACCGAACGATCGTCCGCCTCCCGGGTGATGACCGGCACCTCCGTCAGGTTCAACATCTGGGACGCGCGCCAACGGCGTTCCCCGGCGATGAGTTCAAAAAAACCGTCGCGTTCGCGCACGATCAGCGGCTGGACGATTCCCTGTTCGCGGATGGAATCGGCCAGTTCCCTCAATGCCTCGGTGGAAAATTCCTTGCGCGGCTGCAGCGGCGACGGCCGGATCTTGCCGAGCGGGATGCGCCGGATGCGGTCGCGCGCATCCACCGGCGCGGAAACCGCGGCGGCGGGCGGCGGCGCGGAAGCCGGAACCGGGTTTGCACTCGTCGGACTGCCGGCGAGCAAGGCGCCCAGACCGCGTCCCAATGCAGGTTTTGACATGAATTCAGAGTGCCGTTGCCCTGCCCCAAAGTCAATTTTTGTGAGACGCCAAACGGAAAAAAGCAACGGCGCGGTAACCAGCCGCGCCGTTGCAAACCACCCAACCCAACATCGTTGTCCTTTATCCGGGAACCTCGCATTCCCGTGGTTACATTCTTTATCGTCCATTGCGGACGGGGCTTTAGTTTTCATCGCGCGCTGCTAGAATTTTTCCGTGAATAAGCACGAGCGCATCGCCGAACTCGCAAAAAACTTCGCCGCCGCCGGCGTGGACCCGCGTTATGCCGGTTATTTCGCGCTGTTCAACCGGCAGCAATTTTACGAGGCGCACGATGTCCTTGAGGATCTCTGGTTGCCCGACCGCAAGGGCCCGAACGGCGATTTTTACAAGGGATTAATCCAGCTGGCCGGCGCTTTCGTGCATCTGCAAAAAAACCGGCTTCGCCCGTCCGCCGCGCTGTTCAAGCTCGCGCAGGCTAATCTCGGAAAATACCCGCCGGTCCACGAAAAATTGAACCTCACCGCCGTCCAGCTGCTCATCGCCGGCTGGCTTTGGCGGCTGGAAAAGGATGAATTTGCCGTCAATCCGTTGACGAACGCGATGACGCCTCAACTCGCCTTGCAAAAGGATTTCAGTGCCAACTAAACGCATCATCATCACCGGCCCGCTCCGTGTTCGAAAAAAAAGCCCGGGTAAAAATGAAAACCATTAATTTGACACTCCTGCTACAAGTGGCAGGGTTGCTCCATATTGGATTGATCGGTGCGAATCTGTCCATGCCGCAAAGCGTCAACCTGCGCTCGCATATCGCGCCATTGCCACCATTTATCCGTCAGATGTTTTGGGTGTACTATTCCGTCCTCAACCTTTGTCTCATCGGTTTCGGGCTGATTACCTTGACTCAGGCCGGAACCCTCTCAGCCGGGAGCCACTTGGCGCGCGCATTGTGCGTTTTTTTTGTGGCATTTTGGACGCTGCGTTTGTTCGTCGGGATTTTTGTTTTTGAAATGCGGCCTTATCTGACAACCACAGGTCGCCGATTAGGATATGGCGCAATCAATGTCGTTATCGTGTATCTGCTGACGGTTTATACCTGGGCGGCTCTGATAGGAGGCAATTAGTGAATAAGCGAATTATTCTAGCCGGCGGCAGCGGCTTCATCGGCAGCGCGCTGGCAAAGGGATTCGTTGCGCGCGGCCATCAAGTGGTCGTGCTCACGCGTACGCCGCGCGCGCGGACGGACGGCGTCCAAGAGGCGGAGTGGGACGGCTTTCATCTCGGCGAATGGATTCAATTTCTTGACGGCGCGGAAACCGTCATCAATCTCACCGGCAAAAGCATCAATTGTCCGCACACACCCGAAAACATGCGTGAACTGGTTTCTTCACGCGTGAATTCCGTCCACGTCGTTGCCGCCGCCTGTAATCACGTCCGGACACCGCCACGCACCTGGGTGCAGGCCGGCGCCATCGGTTTTTACGGCGACACCGCCGACCGAATATGCGATGAAGCCTCGCCAGCCGGCAGCGATTCGCTGGCCGAAATTTGCCGCAATTGGGAAACGGCTTTTGATACCGCTGAAACGAAAAAAACCAGAAAAGTCACCCTCCGCATCGGCGTCGTTCTCGGTCGTCAAGGCGGCGCGCTCCCGGTGCTGACACGATTGACGAAATGGTTTCTCGGCGGCGCGGCCGGCAACGGAAAACAGTTCGTCAGTTGGATTCATCTTTCGGATCTGGTGGCGATGTTTGTCGCGGCGGTTGAAAACGATAAAATTGCAGGCGTTTACAACGCCGTCGCGCCCGCTGCCGCGACCAATGCCGCGCTGATGCGCGAAATGCGCCGCGCCTTGCACCGGCCATGGAGCCCGCCGGTCCCTGCGTTTGCCATCAAGCTGGGCGCAAAATTGATGGGCAGCGAGCCGTCGCTTGTACTGGTCAGCCAACGCGTCGCCCCGATAAGATTTGTGGGCGCTGGATTTAGATTCCAATTTCCGAAGCTCGCCCCTGCGTTGGATGATTTGTGCCAAAAGATTTAAAATGAAAACCATCGCCATCATCGGCGCGTCCGCCGACCGCAGCAAATTCGGAAACATTGCCGTGCGCGCCTTTGTGCGTCAGGGCTGGCGTGTGTTTCCGGTGAATCCCAAGGAGACGCAAATTGAAAATTTGCCTGTGTTCAAAAGCATTTCGGAAATTCCCGAACGTCCGAATCTCATCAGCGTTTATCTGCCGCCGCCGGTGCTGTTGAAAACTTTGCCGGATATCGCCGCGCGCGGCTGTGATGAATTGTGGCTGAATCCCGGCACGGAATCGCCGGAGGTGCTGGCGGCGGCG
>DATHOG010000039.1:0-10641 GCA_035485115.1 Candidatus Sulfotelmatobacter sp.
GGAAGGTTTGAAATTCATCTAGCCTCTCCCCATGAACCCAAAATGGTGGGACGAGCACCTCACCCCGGCCCTCTCCCCATCGGCTCCGCTGACTCCGCCGACGCGGAGAGGGAGAAACGCTCCCAGCGTCTTGTCGATGGAACGCACCGAGTCGTTCATGGAGAGGGAGAAAAAAATCCCGCAGAAACAATTGTCTGCGACAAGTTGTTGCTCGCTACCGGCGGTTGCCGGGCGGCCGTCGCGGGCCAGTTGGCCGTCACGCTCAGTCATACGCTCGCCACGCCGGTGCCGTCGCTCTTCACTTTCCAGATCGAAGTACAATGGCTGCGCGAGCTCGCCGGCGTCGCGGTTGATGCCGAGGTTTCCATACCGCCGATCAAGCTGCGCGAACGCGGCCCGCTGCTGTTGACGCATTGGGGCTTGAGCGGCCCGGCGGTCCTGAAACTCTCGGCCTGGGGCGCGCGGGAACTTGCCGCGCTGGATTACAAGTTTCCCCTGATCGTGAACTGGCTGCCGGATTCCAACGCGGAGCGTATCATCGCCGAGTTCCAAAAACGCCGCGAACGCGATGGCGCGAAACTGGTCGCCAACGTCCCGCTTGCGCCGTTGACCTCCCGCCTTTGGGAGCAGCTGATTCTGGCCGCCGGCCTCTCCCGTGAAACGCGCTGGTCGTCGTTGACCAAAGCTCAGGCGCTCGCACTGGCCCAAACATTGGTGCGGACGGAATTTGCTGTGAAAGGAAAGAGCCTGAACAAAGATGAATTCGTGACCTGCGGCGGGGTGAAGCTGTCCGAGGTGAACTTCAAAACGATGGAGAGCAAGCTTTGCCCCGGGCTTTTCTTCGCGGGCGAACTTCTGGACATCGACGGCATCACCGGCGGCTTCAACTTTCAGGCCGCCTGGACGACCGGCTTCATCGCCGGCAACTCAATGGCGGGATAAAAACAGCGATTTTGACAATCTTTCAAATGCTGGTTGGGTGAAATGTTCTCCCTCACCCCGGCCCTCTCCCGCTGGGAGAGGGAGAAACGCTCGCAGCGTCTTCGCATATTGCAGACGGCCAGCGGCTCGAAAAATTACCGCAGAAAAGAAAATGTCCAACTGCTGTTCCTTCTCCCGGCGGGAGAAGGTTAGGATGAGGGGGAACGCGACGGAATACCCAGACCAACATCACAACTTTTACAAAAAACGCCCTAGGTCTTGTCCGGCGCGGGCAAATAGATGACGTGGGTCGGCTGCGTCGGCGCGTAGGCATTGCGCTGCGGGATGCCCATACGGTTAAAGGCGCGATAATCCTTGATCGCCCCGACATGGCCGATATGGACGTAGTTCCGCAGGACGCCATGCCCGTTCTTCGTGCAGTCGCTGAAATGAGTTTGGGCGTAACCGAGGCCGTTGCCGGAAAGATTGGAGGAAAAATATCTGAAGCCGGAGATCCTGTTCGTGTCGGCCTCATAATCGTGCAACCAATCGAGAAAAATCACCGCATGCCCGCCGGCGGGCGTGGTGCTGTAGCTCAAAAAATCGCCGGCGCGGGCGTCCGCAAAATTCGTGATGGTGGTGCCGAGGCCGTAACACGTGATGGCGCGCGACTCGGAATCGCCCGTGCCCTCGATGTACCAGAGTTGCAGGGCATTGAAGAGGTCGTTGAACGTCATGCCGTTGAAATCATCCGGTTCGAGACCGGCCTGGATATTGCGCAATTTCATGGCGCGGATAAATACCTCGAAGGTGAAGCCGCAACAGTAGCTGCAACGCGAACCGTCCGGATATGCCTTGGCCACGACCATGCCCTTGTACCATTGGTCCTGCGTCACGCCGTTATAGATGTCGTACTCGCGCGGTTCCCAGCTGCAATGATACTGGTACGAGCCGTCGAGCGGATAGCCGCTGATGACCTTCAGCACAAAGGGATTCAACGAACCTTCGTCGTCATTGGTGACCATGTCCTCGCGCGCATAAGCGGCGGCCAGCGCTTTGTCCACGGGCGAAAAACCGCGGTCGTCCACCGGATAAACCCGCGGCGTGTAGGTGGAGCGGCGCAGACCGGGGTCGCGCTCGCGCGGCGGATGCATGTTTGTAACGATGTTCGTGGAGACATCGACGTTCGTTGATGCAACGACAGGGGAATCGGAAGCGACGGTTTTCGTGGCGCAGCAAAACAGACACAACGGCACGGCTATCGCTATTAGTCGGACAATTTTCATCATTTCACCTTGTTTCGATACCAACTGTAGTGGCTTCGCGAAAATTGTCCAGCGCGTGTTAGCGCTATCGTGCGGCTATCCCGGTGGTCAAAGATACTTGGCCAAAATCGGTTTCAACGCGGTGATGGTCTTCTTGGGCCAGGCTTTGCGCTCGGTCATGATGGCATTTTTCAAGGCGGAATGGCACGGCCAGTTGGGTTCAGCGGGGATCTGCGGAATGACTTTGGTGATGATGGCTTTCGCCGTAGCCGCGTTTTTCATCAGGTTGGCGACAACCATTTCCACGGTGACGTGCGCCTCGTCCATCTTCCAGCAGTCGTAATCGGTGATTATCGCCATGGTCGCATAGGCGATCTCGGCTTCGAGCGCGCACTTGGCCTCGCCGAGATTGGTCATGCCAATGACGTCGTAGCCGAGCTTGTGGTTCGTCAGCGACTCGGCGCGGGTGCTGAACGCCGGACCTTCCATGTTCACATACGTGCCGCCGTCATGGACAGTCGCGCCCGAACTTTTCGCGCTGTTCAGGATGATTTTTCGAAGTTCCTCGCAAATGGGATCGGCAAAGGCGATGTGCCCGACGATGCCGCGCCCAAAAAATGTATGCTCGAAATCGCGCTTGGTCCGGTCGAGAAACTGGTCCGGCAGCACGATGTCGCAGGGCTTGTATTTTTCCTGCAAAGAACCGACGGCGCTGACGCTGATGATCCATGCAACGCCGAGCTTTTTCATCGCCCAGAGATTGGCGCGATGATTCAGTTCGCTCGGCAAGATTTTATGGCCGCGCGCGTGCCGCGGCAGGAAAACGACTTCGCGTCCCGCGAGTTTACCGGTGAGCAAGGCGTCGGACGGATTGCCGAAGGGAGTTTTGATCTTCACCCATTTCTGGCGGGTGAAGCCTTCAATGTGATAAAGACCGCTGCCCCCGATGATGCCGATTTTATGCTTTGACATGGGAATTTTTTAACCGCGAAACCGGCGAAAGACACGAAAAAACTGCGTTTTAGTTCGTTCTCCACTGGCATTTGCCCAAAAATCGGCTAACTTGCGCGCATGGAACTTTTCCACAAAATTCTCAAGACCGCCGTGCAGGGCGCGGCCTCGGACATCCATGTCAAAGTCGGTACGCCCGTCATTTTCCGCATCAGCCGCGAACTGGTTTCCATCGAATGCCCGACCCCGACCGAGCAATGGATGAACAATATCATCGAAAAAATCGTGCCGATCCACCTGAAGAAAAAACTGGAGGAAGACCGCGAGATCGATTTTTCGTATTCGGTTCCCGATCTCGGCCGTTTCCGCACAAACATTTTCCAGCAGCGCGGCACCTGGGCGCTGGCGATGCGTTATGTCAAAAACACGGTGCCGAGTTTCGAGCAGCTTGGATTGCTCGAAAGCATCAAAGGGCTGGCCGAATCGGCGCGTGGCATCGTTCTGGTCGCCGGCTCGACCGGCTCGGGCAAATCCACGACGCTCGCGGCGATGATCGAGCACATCAACGCCCATTTCAAAAAGCACATCATCACACTCGAGGATCCGATTGAATTCGTCTTTGAAGACAATCAATCCGTCATCGAACAGCGCGAAGTCGGCCTGGATACCGCCAATTTTTACGGCGCGCTCAAACACGTCCTGCGCCAGGATCCCGATATCATCATGCTCGGCGAAATGCGCGATGCCGTCACCTTCACCGCCGCCATGAGCGCGGCGGATACCGGCCACCTGGTCTTTTCCACGCTGCACACGACCACCGCCGCGCAGTCCATCACGCGTATCCTTGATTTCTTCAAGGCCGACGAGCGCGAACAGGTCCGCCGTCAGCTCGCGGGCTGTTTGCGCGGTGTCGTCTGCCAGCGCATGGTACCTACGGTGGAAGGCAAAATGACGCCGGCGCTGGAAATCATGACCAATTCGCCGCTGGTCAGAAAAATGCTCGAGGATAACCGCCTCGACAAACTCACCGCCGCCGTCGAAACCGGCGCGGACGACGGCATGTGCACGTTCAATCAATCGCTCTTCAACCTCGTCAAAGCCGGGCGGATAACTGAAAAGGAGGCGTTGCTCAAAGCTTCGAACCCGCAGGCGCTGGAAATGAATTTCAAAGGAATTTTCCTCAACGAAGGCGGGCGTATCGTGAGTTGATCCTATTCTTTCCCCGGCACCATCCTCGAAATGACGACTTCCGGACGTGCCAGATGACAAGCATTCGGGCTGATTGAAAAATCCGGTTGACTAAAAGCCAACCGGATTTATCGTTTTTACATGCGGATTTCAAGAAAGACGGATTATGCCCTGCGCGCCCTGTTCACCCTGGTTGAGCATCACGGCGGCGCGCCGATTCCCATCCGCGAACTTGCGCGGCGCAATGATGCGCCCAAACGGTTTCTCGAACAGATCATGCTCGCGTTGAAATCCCAGGGCTGGGTGGACAGCACGGCGGGAATCCGCGGCGGTTATTTTCTCGCCCGCAGCCCGGCCAAAATCACGATGGGCGAAGTAGTGCGGCATTTCGACGGAATCCTGGCACCCATTGATTGTGTTTCGGTCACCGGCTATCAACGCTGTTCACAGGAATCGGTCTGCCGGTTTCGCCGCGTGTTCTTTGACGCCCGAAATTATGTCGCCAATTTGATGGACCGCGCGACACTTGCCGAAGTCGCCAAAGGCCTGCCGTTGGGAAAACATGAGATTTCCGCCGGATTTATTGGCGGTGAAGGGATTTAAAAAAATTTGGTTAAGCGGTTGACAAAAATTTCCGAAACATCATAATGACGACATTGCTAGTCGCTATTTGGTTTTAACTTCAGAAAATGAAGTGATAGCGGCGGTTGACAAAAATTGGAGGAACCTTCAATTTTTTATTTAGACATAACTACGACTTATGGAGTCGTTATTAAACAAAAACAAAAAAGCCGACCGTATAAACGGAAGCAAAATACCGAAAATGAAACTGACGAACAAAATCACCCTGGCTCTCATCAGTGTTGGACTGGTTTCCTCCGCCGCCCATGGCGCCGAAATCAGCGATGCCGACCTCACGGCCTTGAAACAGCAGATCGCCGATCTCGACCAGAAAGTCCGTGTCCTGGAACGCGAGCGAGAGATCGATGGTGAGACTGCCGCGACCCAGGCGCAGTCGACCGCGAAACTGACTGTTGGCCAGAACGGGGTGAACTTCATTTCGGGCGATACAAATTTCGTCATCCAGCTTCACGGCCTGGCGCAGTTCGACAGCCGCAGTTTTTTCAATGATGCGCACATCAACGGCAATGATGCCTTCCTGCTGCGCCGCCTGCGCCCGATCCTGACCGGCACGGTGTTCCATGATTTTGATTTCAATTTCACCCCGGATTTCGGCGGCAGCACGGTGCAGGTCCTGGACGCCTACATCAATTACCGCTATGAACCGTGGTTCCAGATCCAGGGCGGCAAATACAAATCGCCCATCGGCCTGGAACAATTGCAGTCCGATCCGGTGACCTCTTTCAACGAACGCTCCATCGCGAACAATCTCGTGCCCAACCGCGACATCGGCATCGATTTGCATGGCGACATCTATGATGGCGTGGCCAGCTATGCCCTCGGCATCTTCGACGGCAGCACGGATTACAACGGCACAACGGCCACCACGTCGTTTCAGGATGACAAGGCGGTGGAAGGCCGGTTGATTTTCCAGCCGTTCAAGGAGACGAAGATTGACGCATTGCGCGGCCTCGGGTTCGGCGTGGCCGGCAGCTATATTTTCAGCAATCCGGCGACCAATACCTCGACCGGCCTCACGCCCGGCTACTTGACGGACGGCCAGCAGAAATTTTTCAGTTACAACACCGGCGTGAACGCCAGCGGCGCAGGCTGGCGCATCTCGCCACAAGCCTATTACTATTACGGCCCGTTCGGCCTCCTCGCCGAATACGTCATCTCGGATCAAAACGCGAAACGCACGGCAGCCGGCGCCACTCCGACCTACGACGTCCAAAATTCGGCGTGGGAAATTTCCGGCGGCTGGGTGCTGACCGGCGAGGATGCGAGTTACAACGGCATCACCCCGAGGCATCCGTTTAATTTGCACGGCGGCGGCTGGGGCGCATGGCAGCTGGTCGCGCGTTATGGCGAGTTGGACATAGATGACAACGTCTTTGTTGGCGCAACCAACGTCCGTCTGGCCGACCCGACCAAGAATGCCGACGAGGCGCAGGCCTGGTCCATCGGTCTCAACTGGTACCTGAACAAGAACATCCGCGCCAACTTGAGTTATTCACGCACCACGTTCTCAAGCTATGCGAACACCAAATTCGCCGCAGGTAATGTGGTGTCCCAGCCGGAAAATGTCCTGTTCTCACGGCTGCAACTCTCGTTCTAAGATTTGAATCCTGAAAGACGTACATGACTAACTTATTGAAAATATTGCTCGTCGCGTCGGTGGCAATTTCTGCGGGCGCCAAGGAGGTGAAGCTGCTGAATGTCTCCTATGACCCGACGCGCGAGCTTTATACCGAATACAACGCCGCCTTCGCCAAATATTGGAAGGCGAAGACGGGCGATGATGTCACCGTTTCGCAATCACACGGCGGCTCGGGCAAACAAGCCCAGGCCGTGATCAACGGCCTGGAGGCGGACGTGGTCACGCTCGCCCTCGCGTATGACATCGATGCGATTTCGCAGCAGGCACATTTGCTGCCCGCCGACTGGCAGGCCAAGCTGCCAAACGCCAGCACGCCCTATACCTCGACGATCGTTTTTCTGGTTCGCAAAGGCAATCCCAAGGGCATCAAGGATTGGGACGACCTCGTGAAAAAAGGAACTTCAGTCGTCGTGGCCAACCCGAAGACTTCCGGCGGCGCTCGCTGGGCCTATCTCGCAGCCTATGCATATGCGCTGGAAAAGAACAATCATGATGACGCCGCCGCGCGCGCTTACATCAAAAAACTCTATAAAAACGTACCCGTGCTCGACTCCGGCGCACGCGGTTCCACGGTGACCTTTGCGCAACGCGGCATCGGCGACGTGCTGCTGGCCTGGGAAAACGAGGCGCATCTCGCGCTCAAGGAATTCGGCGACGACAAATACGAGATTGTCACACCGTCATTGAGCATCCTCGCCGAACCGCCCGTTGCGGTCGTGGCCAAAAATGCCAAACGCCACGGCACGACGGATGTGGCGAACGAATATCTTAAGTATCTTTATTCGGATGAAGCCCAGGAGATCGCGGCGAAGAATTTTTACCGCCCGACCAACGAGGCCATCGCGCAGAAATACACCGCCAACTTCAACCAGCTTAAGCTCGTCACGTTGAAAGATGAGTTTAAAAGCTGGGCGAACGCACAACAGACTCACTTCGCCGACGGCGGCGTGTTTGACCAGATCTATCAACCATAATTGTTTCTCACGGGCGGCGGTTTGATTTTCAAACCGCCGCCGCAACAAAAACGAACCACATATGATCACCACCGAATCAAATCTCCTCGTCACGCCGCAAACCAAACGCGCCGCCCGCCGCTCCATCGCCGAAGCGCTCGCGCCGCTGGACCGAATCGCCGTGAACTCGCCCAACCTGGTTGCGAATTACGAGGCGCACTTTGATTCGAACGGCCAGCGTTATGAACTGCCGCGCTACCTGTTCGTCGGTCCGCGCGGCGGTGATGTGCCGATCCGTCTCGGCATCTTTGCCGGCGTCCACGGTGATGAACCCGAAGGCGTCCATGCGCTCGTGCAATTCATAAAGTTGCTCGAGGCCAAGCCCGAGCTCGCCACTGGTTATTACCTGTCGTTTTATCCGGTTTGCAATCCGACCGGCTTTGAGGACGACACCCGGTTTTCGCGCGCCGGCAAGGATTTGAACCGCGAGTTCTGGAAGCATTCCACCGAGCCGGAAGTGCGCTTGTTGCAGGCCGAACTGGTCTCGCGCTCGTTCCAAGGCATCATCTCCCTGCATACCGATAACACGAGCGAAGGTTTTTACGGCTATGCCCACGGCGCGACCCTGACCAAATATCTGATCGAACCCGCGCTGGCTGCCGCGGAAAAATTTGTTCCGCGCAACGAACTGCCTGTGATCGACGGCTTCAAGGCCCGCAACGGCGTCATTCGCGAAAGTTTTGAAGGCATCCTGTCCGCGCCGCCGAAAATCCGTCCGCGCCCGTTCGAGATCATCCTGGAAACTTCCGCCACGCCGCCGAATTACCTGAAGCAGCTCGCCTTTGTCGCCGCGTTGCAAAGCATTTTGCTCGAATACCAGAAATTTATCGCCTACGCTCCGAATCTTTGATCGTGGCTGCAAAAAATTTACGGACCAAAAAGGTCCGCGTGCTGCCGGGCTTCAAATTGACGCTCGGCTTCACGCTTTTTTACCTGAGCCTGATCGTTTTGATCCCGCTGGCGGCCGTGTTCTGGAAAACCTCCTCGCTGACGTGGCCGCAGTTCTGGCAGACCGTCACGATGCCTACCGCCGTGGCTTCCTATAAACTCACGTTCGGCGCATCGTTTTTTGCCGCGCTGATCAATGCGTTTTTCGGCTTCATCGTCGCGTGGGTTCTGGTGCGCTATGAATTTTTTGGAAAAAAGATCGTGGACGCGCTGGTGGATTTGCCGTTCGCATTGCCGACGGCGGTGGCCGGCATCACGCTGGCGGCGTTGTATTCGGACAGCGGCTGGATCGGGAAATTTTTCGCACCGCTCGGCCTCCACATCGCCAATGCCCGGGCCGGTGTGTTTGTCGCACTGACGTTCATCGGCCTGCCGTTCATCGTACGCACGGTGCAGCCGATCCTCGAAGACCTCGACCCGGAACTGGAAGAAGCCGCGAGCAGCCTCGGTGCGAACCGCTGGCAGGTTTTCTGGCGGGTGATTTTCCCGATGGTTGCGCCCGCATTGCTGACCGGCTTCACGCTCGCCTTCGCCCGCGCACTTGGCGAATACGGTTCGGTGATCTTCATCGCCGGCAACATTCCGATGAAGACCCAGATCACGCCCGTCGTCATCATGCAGGAACTGGACATGTTCGACTATGCCAAGGCCACGGCCCTCGCCGTGGTGATGCTGATCGTCTCGTTTGTATTGCTGCTGACCATCAACGTCCTGCAATGGTGGGCGAACCGCCACAACTCCACGAATCTGGCATGACACCCGTCGCCACCACCTTTCACCCGCCGCGCCCGGCGGTGCATCACCGCACGAACGGCGAACCGCCGCTCGTGCGCCGCGCGCTTATCGGCGTGGCGCTGGTCTTCTTGAGCCTGTTTTTGTTTCTGCCGCTGATATTCGTGTTCACGGAGGCGCTCGCCAAAGGGGTCGGGTTCTATCTACATACCATCCGCGAACCGGATGCGTTGAGCGCGATCCGGCTGACGTTCATCGCCGCCGCCATCGCCGTGCCGCTGAACTGTGTCTTTGGCGTCTGCGCGGCCTGGTTGATCGCCAAGTTCGATTTTCGCGGCAAAAACATATTGCTGACGTTAATTGATCTGCCGTTCTCGGTCTCGCCGGTGATCGCCGGCTTGATTTACGTTCTGGTTTTTGGCGCGCAAGGCTGGATGGGACTGTGGTTGAACGCGGATAATCCAAAATTCCCGGCGCTGGCGAACTGGTTGAACGGGCATGATTTCAAGATCATTTTCGCCGTGCCGGGCATTGTGCTCGCGACCATTTTTGTGACGTTTCCGTTTGTCGCGCGCGAGTTGATTCCGCTGATGCAGGCGCAGGGGCGCAACGAGGAGGAGGCCGCCCGGGTGCTGGGTGCCAGCGGCTGGCAGACCTTCTGGCGCGTGACCCTGCCGAACATCAAATGGGGCCTGCTCTACGGCGTGATTTTGTGCAACGCCCGGGCGATGGGCGAATTCGGCGCGGTCTCGGTGGTCAGCGGCAAGATCCGCAGCCAGACCAACACGATTCCATTGCACATCGAGGCGCTTTACGACGATTATAATTTCACCGGGGCGTTTGCGGTGGCATCGTTGCTCGCGTTACTTGCGCTGGTCACCCTGGTGGTGAAAACGTGGGTGGAATATAAGAGCAGTGCGTTGCAGGAAACCGCAGCCAAATCTGAATAATGAATACGAACTGCCACATCTTCTCCCTTTCCATGAACCGTCTTCGGTTCATGGTCCCAAAGTGGATCCGATTTTGGAGGTCGCTGCTCCCCATGAACCCAGTCAGCGGCCCGGATGGTTTTCGCGAAAGCAGAAATGTGCAACTGCTGTTCCTTCTCCCCAAGGGAGAAGGTCAGGATGAGGGGGAAGGCGACGCTCATTTCAAATTGTGCGGGCCTAAAAATTTGGATGACCACTTCCCCCTCACCCCGGCCCTCTCCCTTGGGGCATTGGTATCTACACAAGTCGCGGGGTATTCGCCGGCTGCATGGTTTTTAGCCCAAAAGCGGGCATTTGCGAAATCAAGTGTTCTGCAAAAAGTACCCGAAAACGGCCCATTTCTGACTTGTGTA
>DATHOG010000040.1:0-14537 GCA_035485115.1 Candidatus Sulfotelmatobacter sp.
CACCTACACGCGCATTGATTTCATTTTGTTAAGCCCGACGATGAAACGATTTTGGAAGGCGGACGAAACCTGCATTCCGAACATTCCGAACTGGGGCGTCGGTTCGGATCATCGGCCGGTGGTGGCCGGGTTTTCAACTGCCGGGGATTGACCGCGAATCGGTCACTGCTCCGCAATGGCATTAATGAACCGCTGCTGATCGACCATCGTGGTGGCGGCGGAGACGTCGTAAGTCTGTTCTGTGGAGAGTTGGAGCCATTGCCAGCGTTCGACGTGGCCATCGGCAAAGGAGAAGGCACAACCGCGTGAATGGCGCGTAGTCGGCGAATTGTGCCAGTCCGGCAGATTCACGCCGAGGATACAATCATCGATGGTGTTTATGCTTTCATCCACGAACAAGAGGGCATTGACGGGCCCGGGCCGGTTGATTTGCGTGGTCTTTTTGAACATGGGATAATTCGGTCCCAGATCCCCGAGCATGGAGTTCGGAACACCATATTGTTGAGCGTCACTGGTATCGGCCCCGGCCATGCGTACGATCATGGAGACCGAACGATAAAGTGTTTTTGCCGGGGTTTGTGGTGTATCCGGGCATAGATAGGTGGCTTTGTTCGGGCTGTAGGCGTAGAGCGATCCATTCGTGACACCGGTCGGGTCGGTCACCTGGCTCATCGCCCAGGACGGGGGAGTAGGTTGGGAACCGGGTAACCAATTCAACGGCAAGCGTTCGGCATTATCGCCGGTGTAAACCGTCCATCCGGTCGTCAATTGCTTCATGTTATTCAGGCACTGGATCAACCGGGCCCGTTCCTTTGCCTTGGCCAGTGCCGGCAACAAGAGCGCTGCGAGAATGGCGATGATGGCGATGACCACAAGCAATTCGATCAGCGTGAACCCTGTGAGTTTTCTGGCGGCAATAATGAAACTTCTGGTTTTCATTATCTCAATGGCACGAAGCTATATCGCAGCCCGGACATGTTCCAGACCAATTTTTAGTGCCCATCCGGGCAAATCATGGTTAAATTCAGGCAAATGAGTTTGTCGCTTTTAACTATTCTGCTCGGGCTCGTGATCGGGTTGCCGCAGGTTTATGGCCTGGTGAAACCCGCCGGCCTGGCCGCCGCCGTGCAAAAATTTCCGCGCAATCTGCCCGCGGGAATCTTTCTGATGCTGCTGGGCACGGCGTGGTTCGTCTGGAACGTGAATGTCGAGCCCATCGCGGATTTTTCCGTGTTCAAGCCGTACATGATCGGCGCGTTTATCGCCATCGGCGTCGGCGCATGCATTTATGTGCAGGACTTTCTGGCCGTGCGCGGGCTGGCCATCGTCATGCTGTTGCTGGGCAAACTGATGGCGGACACCGGCCGGCCCCATCTTGGCGAGTCGCCGTTCGTGGTCGTCATCCAAACCATCGCCTACGCCTACGTCGTTTTTGGCATCTGGTTCACCATCACGCCCTGGCGGTTGCGGGACTTCATCAACTGGGCCACGGCGACCGAGGGGCGCACCCGGTTCTTGAGCGGGTTGCGGCTGGCGGTTGCGGTTTTCATCTTCATTCTCGGCCTCACCGCGTTTCGCGCGATGTGAAATGAACCTGTCCGATTTCCGCGAAGACTACCGTCACGGCGAGCTTGATCGGGCGCAACTGGACGCGAATCCCTTCGCACAATTTGAATCGTGGTTTGCCGAGGCGTGCGGCGAGAAGTCCCAAAGCCGCTGGCGCAAGATCGGCGTGGCGCTGCACAAGCTCTGGAGCGCCATTTGTGATCACCGTCCCGCCGACATCAATGCGATGACGCTCTCGACCACGGATAAAAACGGCAAACCCTCGTCCCGCACCGTGCTGTTGAAATCCGTGGACGAACGCGGTTTTGTTTTTTATACGAACTACGACAGCCGCAAGGGCCGGGAGCTGGTCGAAAATCCGAACGCGGCCCTGACTTTTTTCTGGCCGGAACTGGAGCGGCAGGTATGCGTTGCCGGCACGGTCGCAAAACTTTCCGCCGTGGAATCGGAAAAATATTTCAAGTCGCGCCCGCGCGGCAGCCAGATCGGCGCGTGGGCTTCCAGCCAGGGCGCGCCGGTGGCCGATCGCGCGACCCTGGAAAACCACTGGCGCGAACTGGAGAAACGGTTTCCCGGTGAAGTACCGTTGCCGCCGAACTGGGGCGGCTTCATTTTGGCACCGGAGCGGATTGAATTCTGGCAGGGACGGCCGAGCCGGTTGCACGACCGGTTCCACTATTCACGCCAGCCGGATGGATCGTGGAAGATCGAGCGGCTTTCACCTTGAACAATAAAAACGGCGGCTTCGGAAATTTCCAAAGCCGCCGTTTAAGTTTTCCGATTTTAAAATTTGTAAGTGATGCCGCTGACCAGCTTCACGTCGTTGCGCTTGAGACCGTTGGCAGGTTCGCTGTTGTAAGTGTCATCAAGGACCACCGAGAGGCTAAAGCTTTTCGACAACGCAGCCTCGGCGCCGAGCTCCAGGTTGACGATGTAGTTTTGCACACGGTCAACCTGCGGCAGGATTTCTGCCGTCTGCCAGATCCGGGTACCGGGGGCAAATTTATGCTCAAATTTTTCACCCAGGCGCAGCGTCACATAGGTTCTCGGATCATCGTATTCCAATTTCTGCGTGACTAAACCAGGACCGACTTCAGTGGAAAGACTCGTATTAACCTCCTTGATGAGATAATAGCCCGCTCCGGCCGTGGCGGTGAAACGATAGCTTACCTCGGCAATATCATCGTGCAAACCTTCGATGCGGCCGTAACCATAAGCACGTTCGGAGAATAAATGATTCCACTGGGCAAAACCGTGGACGGAACTGGCGTTCTTTACGTCGTTGGCCTTGCCGTACGCGGCATCGGCATCGAGGCTGAATTCATCCGTGGCATTTTTCTTGTCGGCCAGATATTTGATTGTGGCGAGCAGGCTGTCGCTGTTGCCGGAGGTGAGTGTCAGGCCGGCGGTCACGCTCTGTTTCCACGGGTTCTTGATTTCCGGCGTTACCGTGCCGTTTGCGCTGGTATTGGTGCTGGTATCGGCAAACGCCGCCAGGAGACCGGCGGCCGCTGCAATGGCGGTGACTGATTTTTTCAACATGAGCCGCGCAAAATATATTATCCGGCATGGCCGGGCAATTATTTTTCCGGCTCAACGGGGGTTGAATCTTCCTTGTCCTCCCCGATGACCGGGGCGATGGCCTGAAGTTTGTCGCCGGCATCCAGATTCACGAGCTTGACGCCTTGCGTGTTGCGGCCGGCTTCGCGGATGTCCTTCACGACCGTGCGGACCATCTGGCCGCCGACCGTGATGAGCATGATCTCGTCATTGTCACGCGCAGTGAGTGCGCCGATGACGCAGCCGGTCTTGTCGCCGGTCTTCATGGTGATGATGCCCTTGCCGCCGCGGGATTGGATGCGGTACTCCTCGAACGCGGTACGTTTGCCGATGCCGTTTTCACCGGCGACGAGCAACGCCGCATCGGGCACGACAATGGCCGCCGCCACGACGGCATCACCAGTTTCCAGACTGATGCCGCGCACGCCGCCGGCCGCGCGTCCCATCGAACGCACGTCGGTTTCGTGGAAGCGGATGCTCATGCCGGCCTTGGTGATAAGCACCACGTCATCGCCGGGGTCGCCCTCGCCGGCGCTGCCGCGCGTGAGCTTCACATCAATCAACGTGTCGTCTGGCTCGATGCTGATGGCGATGATGCCGCCCTTGCGAACATTTCCAAAATCGCTCAACGAAGTCTTTTTCACCGTGCCATTTTTTGTCGTAAAAAACAGCTCGCCAGCCTGTGACCAGGTCACATCCTCCTTGTTCTCGTCCGTCTTTGACAGGATCCGGATGAGCGCGGCGACCTTTTCCTCGGCCTTGAGCTCCAGCAGGTTCGCGATGCTGCGACCCTTCGCGGCACGGCCCATGTCAGGAATCTCGTGCACGCGCTCGACATAGACCCGGCCCGAGTTCGTGAAAAACATCAGGTAATCATGTGTGCTCGCGGTGAACAGATGCTCGACAAAATCCTTGTCCTCGGCGGTTTCGCCCTCGCGGGTGGTCATGCCGATGACGCCTTTGCCGCCGCGCCGTTGCGAGCGGTATTGCGAAACGTTCGTGCGCTTGATGAGGCCGTTGTGTGTGAGCGTGATGATGACGCCCTCGTTGGCGATCAAATCTTCGATGGCGATCTCGCCTTCGTCGGGCACGATCTCTGTTTTGCGCGGTGTAGCGTATTTTTCCCTGATGGCGGCGAGTTCGGCCTTGATGATCGTCATCACGCGCGATTCCTTCGCAAGGATATCGAGCAAGTCCTTGATGACTTCAATGAGCGCCTTGTATTCCTTGTCCACCTTGTCGATTTCCAGGCCGGTCAACTGATACAGACGCAGATCGAGGATCGCATCCACCTGACGCTCGGTCAGCGCATAACGGCCGCCCTGCAGGCGCCCCTCGTTGCGGATGAGAATTCCCCATTGTTCGACCTGCGTGCGGTTCCATTCGAACGCGAGCAGCTTGATTTTCGCCTCATCGCGCGTCTTGCTCGAACGGATGATGTGGATGAATTCGTCGAGGTTGGACAGCGCGACAATGTAGCCTTCGAGCAATTCGGCGCGCTCCTCGGCCTTCCGCAGTTCGAAGCGGGTGCGGCGCAGAATGACTTCGCGGCGGTGCTCGATGTAGCACTGGATGATTTCCTTGAGATTGAGCGTTTTCGGGCGGCCATGATCAATGGCGAGCGCATTCACGCTGAACGAAACCTCCAATTGCGTGTGTTGGAAAAGGTTCGCGATGACGACCTTCGGGATTCCCTCGCGCTTCAACTCGATAACGAGGCGGCAATGCTCGTCCGATTCGTTGCGCATCGCGGAGATCTCCGTGATGATCTTCTCATTGACGAGGTTCGCGACCTGTTCCTCCAGGTTGGCGCGATTGACGTTGAACGGAATTTCCGTGACGACGAGCTGCTCGCGGTTGCCTTTTAGCTCCTCCACGCCGACACGCCCGCGCAATTTCACGCTGCCCTTGCCGGTCGTAAAATAATTTTTGATGCCCTCAACACCACAGATCATCCCGCCCGTCGGAAAATCCGGGCCCTTGATGAACTTCATCAGTTCGGGAATCGTGATCGTTGGTTTGTCGATCTGCGCACAGACGCCGTCAATGACCTCGCCGAGATTGTGCGGCGGCATGTTTGTGGCCATGCCGACGGCAATGCCCGTGCCACCGTTGATGAGCAGATTGGGGAAGGCAGCGGGAAAAACACGCGGCTCGGTGCGGGTCTCGTCATAGTTCGGGACGAAATCCACCGTGTCCTTCTCCATGTCCTCCATCAGTATCGCGCCCAGGTGCGTGAGCCGCGCCTCGGTATACCGCATGGACGCCGGGGGGTCGCCCTCGACCGAGCCGAAATTTCCCTGGCTGTCCACCAGCCGTTCGCGCATCGCCCACGGCTGCGCCATGTGGACGAGCGTCGGATAGATTGCCTGATCACCGTGCGGATGGTAATTACCCATCGTTTCGCCGACGATTTTCGCGCACTTCAGATGTTTGCGCGTCGGCATCACGCCCAACTCGTTCATCGCATACAAAATGCGCCGTTGCGAGGGCTTGAGGCCGTCGCGCACGTCGGGCAACGCGCGCGAAATGATGACGGACATCGAGTAGTCGAGGAACGAATTCTTGATTTCGTCCGCGACGTTGATCTTGGAGATCTTCTCGCCCTGCGAGTAAGCGCCGCCGGTTGGCTGCGGCTGCGGTGGCACGTTTGGTTCGTTTTCGTCTGGCATGATGCTAATTCGGGAAAAATTGTTGGCGGCGGATCAAACGTCGAGATTGCGGACGTTCAGCGCATTGTCCTCGATGAACTGGCGGCGCGGCTCGACTTCATCGCCCATGAGCCGCACAAACATTTCCTCGGCCTCGACCGCGTCGGTCAAATCAACACGCAGAAGCTTGCGGTTCGTGGGATTCATCGTCGTGTCAAAAAGCTGCTTGGGATTCATTTCGCCCAAGCCCTTGAAACGCTGGATGGATAATCCGCGCCGGCCGGTTTCCTTGACCGCCGTGAGAATTTCTGGAATCGAGAACAGCGGCTTGACGCTCGCCCGCTCGCCTTCGCCTTCGTGGATTTCAAACAGCGGGCGGTCCTGCGCCGCGTAATGATCCACGGCGAGGCCCTTTTTCGAAAGTTTGCCGAGCAGGTCGGCGATGGCCTTGCTTTCAAGATGCAGGTTGGAAACCTTCGCGCGCCGCGTCGGGCCTTCCTTTTTCTTTTCAATGATCTCGGTATCGCCACCAAACAGATCGGCGTTTGCGGCCTTGAACGCATCCACCTCCTCGATGTTGACGAAGTAATGCACGGTTTCGTCGTTGCCATCGCGCACCTTCACCATTGTCTGCGGCAACGTGCCGTCCTGCGCGCGTTTTTCAACGTAGTCTGCAAAATCGCCGCCGAGCCGCTTGATGTGGGTCGCGTGCTTGTCGAGCGATTCGAGGAGCGACAGGATTTCCTCCATCTGCTTCGGGTTGAATTCTTTTCCGTCCGCAAGATTTTTCAACTTCACCTCCTCCGTGCCGTTTTGCAGCAGGAGCTGGTTGAGCTGAAGGTCATCGTCAATGTAATCCGTCTTTTTCTTGCGCGTGACGCCGTAAAGCGGCGGCTGCGCGATGTAAACAAAACCTTGTGCCACCAGTTGCTTCATCTGCCGGTAGAAAAACGTCAGCAAGAGCGTGCGGATGTGAGAGCCATCCACGTCGGCGTCCGTCATGATGATGATTTTATGGTAGCGCAGCTTTGCGAGATTGAACGAGCCTTCACCTTCGCCGTCACCGATGCCTGTGCCGATGGCGGTGATCATCGTGCGGATTTCATTGTTTTGAAGCACCTTGTCGAGTCGCGCCTTCTCCACATTGATCAGCTTGCCGCGGATCGGCAGGATGGCCTGGAACTTCCGGTCGCGCCCCTGTTTCGCGGAGCCGCCGGCGGAGTCACCCTCGACGATGTAAAGCTCGGTGTTTTCCGGGTCGCGGTCGGAACAGTCAGCCAGCTTGCCGGGCAGGCCGCCGCCGGTCAGCGCCGATTTACGGACGGCTTCGCGGGCTTTGCGCGCGGCCTCGCGGGCGCGGGCGGCGGTGAGGCCCTTCTCCATGATGCGCTTGGCGACCGGGGGGTTCGCATCGAAATACGACATCAAACCTTCGTAGGTCACCGAACCGGTGATGCGCTCGACCTCGGGCGAAAGCAGTTTCACCTTTGTCTGCGATTCAAATTTTGGATCGCTGTGCTTGACTGAAATCACCGCCGTCAAGCCTTCGCGCACATCGTCGCCGGTGATCGGCGGGTCCTTTTCCTTCAGCAACTCGTTTGACTTGGCGTATTGATTGATGGCGCGGGTCACCGCGCTGCGGAAGCCGGAGAGATGCGTGCCGCCGTCGGGGTTATGGATCGTATTGGTGTAGCACAGCACCTGGTCGTTGTAGCTGTCATTGTATTGCAGCACGACTTCGATATGCACCTCGATGTCCTTGTCATCCAGCTTTTCACGCGTCTCCTTGCGGAACGAGATCGGCTTGGGATGCAGCGTCTCACGGCTTTGGTTGAGCTGCTTGACGAATTCCTCCACGCCGTTCTTGTAAAAATACCTTTCCGGCTCCCCGCTGGTCTTGCGCTCGTCGACAAAGATGATTTCCAGGCCGGAATTCAGGAATGCCAGTTCGCGCAGACGTTTGCCGATGATCTCCGTCTTGAACTCGGTCGTTTCGCGGAAAATTTCCGGGTCGGGTTTGAACGTGACCGCCGTGCCGGTGCCCTTGGCTTTGCCGATGACTTCCAGCTTTTTGACGGTCTTGCCGCGCTCGAATTCCATGTGATGCACCTGGCCGTCGCGCGAGACATCGACCTCGAACCATTCGCTCACGGCATTGACGCATTTCGCGCCGACACCATGCGTACCACCGGAAAACTTATATCCGCCCTGGCCGTATTTGCCGCCGGAGTGCAGCGTGGTCAGAACCAGTTCCACGCCGGGCAGGCCGGAATCCTGGTTGATGTCAACCGGAATGCCGCGTCCGTTGTCACGGATGGAGATCGAGCCGTCCACATGGATGGTCACCTCGATTTTCGAACAGTGGCCGGCCAGATGTTCGTCCACGGAGTTGTCCAGCACCTCGCTGACGCAATGATGCAGCGCCCGTTCGTCCGTGCCGCCGATGTACATGCCGGGCTTTTTGCGCACGGCTTCGAGGCCCTTGAGCTGTGAAAGTTTGGACGCGTCATACGCGCCATCGGCGATCTTTTCCATCGTGATTTTTTCTTCCGTCGGATCCGAAACAGTTGCCATAAAATTTGTATTTTCTGCCGCGTTTTTTGCGGCAAACGGGACATTAAAATTATAGAAAAAACGGTCGAAAACCACAATGTTTATTTGGCGGAAAAAGCGTCGAAAAACACAATTAGTTGTGGCTCTTTTCGCTTGCTAAATCAATATATTGTGGTTTTCTGTTTTGCGGGAGAATTCAAATTTGGCAGGGAAAAAAGCCGGCTTTTTTACCGCGAATTTCCCGGGAGAAAATCACCCGCCGGCAGGAAATTTATTGGCAGTCAGCAAGGCGGTTACTTTCTCCGAAATGATCTTTTCGCAGCGCGAAATTTCCTTGTGCCGCAGTTTTAAATAATCGTTCGCGATGCCTTGCAGATCATCCACGTTGTAGAGATAAACGTTCTCCAATTCATTCACCGCCGGTTCGATGTCCCGTGGCACGGCGAGGTCGATCAGCAAGAGCGGACGGTTTTTGCGGCGGAGCAAAACCGGCTCCAGTTGTGCGCGCTCCAAAATGTGATGCGGTGCGGCCGTGCTGCTCACGGCGATATCCACGCGCTCCAGCTCGGACGTCCAATTTTCAAACGGCAACGCGCGCGCGCCGAGTTCGTCGGCCAGCGTCCGGGCGCGTTCGGGGGAGCGGTTGGTGACGGCGATTTTTTTCACGCCGCGTGATTGCAGGGCGCGCGCAGTTTTTTCGCTGGTTTCGCCCGCGCCGATGACGAGGACTTCCTGTTCGGCCAGCGAGGAGAAAATCTTCTCGGCCAGTTCCACGGCCGCGGACATCACGGAAACGCTGCCGCGTTGGATATTGGTCTCGGTCCGGATATGCTTGGCGACATGGAAGGCGCGTTGAAATGCCTTGTTCAATTTTGCGCCGGTGAACTTGTTCTGGAACGCCACGTCGTAGGCTTTTTTGAGCTGGCCAAAGATTTCCGTTTCGCCGATGACCATCGAATCCAGGCCGCTCGCGACCTTGAACAGGTGGTGCAAGCTCTGCGGCTCGGTCAACGTGTAAACTTCGGAGTTTAAAGCGCCTTCAAAAGCGTGATGGTCGGCGAGGAATTTTTTCAATCCGGTGAACGCCTGTTCCGGCGGCTGCAACGTCGCGGTGTAGATCTCCACGCGGTTGCAGGTCGAAAGGATGACGGCTTCTTCGGCGATCCCATGGTCCCGCAAGGCTTTTAGCGCGCCGGGAATGGTGTCTTCCGCAAAGGCGAAACGTTCGCGCAGTTCAACGGGCGCGGAGCGATGGCTCAATCCGATGACGACGACGCTCATTCAGTTGTGCAGGGCGGAAAAATGGTTGGTGATGCCGAAGGTCAGCAGCAGCAGTACAAAAACAACGACGACGCCGATGGCGAAACGGCGTGCGGAGCGTCCGAAAAATTTGTGGGCCACAAGCGCCTCGAGATAGGCGATCCAAAGCAGGGTAGACCAGAGGACCTTGGGATCATCGAAAAAGGAGGCGCCCGCTTTGCGCGGCAGCAGCCAGCCAACCGTCAGACCGATGGTGAGCAAGATGAAACCAACCGTCACCAGCCGGGTGGTGATGACCTCGAGCCGTTGAATGGAAGGCAAAAAAGACAGCAAAGCCCGAAGTTTGTGCAATTTGAGGTCGCGTTGTTCAACGAGGAACATGACGGCGGCAACGGCAGCCAGCCCGAACGCCCCGTAAGCCTGCAAAATCGTCGCCGCGTGCAGACTGCGCTGCCAGTTGGAAAAATCCGGCTTCAGCCCATGCGGCGGGTCCAGCGACGGCATCAGCGCGAAGATCCCCACAAGGAACAAGACCGGGGCCGCGAAGGCGCAGATGAACTTGAACTTCGGCAGTAATGCATAGACGAGCGATGCCAGACCGAGTGCCCACAGGAGAAAAGTCGTGGCCTCGTAAAGATTATTGACCGGACAGCTATGGAATGAAATTCCGCGTTTGGTAATGGCGAGGGTATGTAGTGCGACCCCGGCGGCGAGCAGAAAATAATTGATCCAATCATCGCGACGGAAACCTTTGCGCCACAAAAAGACGGAATACACGGTGGCCGCGCCATAAAACAGCACGGCCAGCAAAAAACAATGCCGGTCGGTGAACCAAGCCATGTCGGAAGTTTAGACAAAATCGCAGAATTTTACAGAATGGAATTTGAGGCGGTATTCCCGTTTCAAGAAGCTGGCGGGGCGAGCGTCCTCGCGAGCGGGCGTGAGCCTTGGGTTTAAGCGGTTCGCGAGGAGGCTCGCCCCACCGAATCAGAAAATCCCCGAATTCTGATAATTCTGTCTTTTTGCCGGGAGTTTTTTTAGCATGCGGCCATGCAGGAACTTCCCAGACCCGAGGTTATTTTCACGCACGAAAGCGATTTGGACGGCTATATTGCGGGCGCATTGCTGCAACGGCTCGCGAAAAAAATCTTTGGCGCGGATGTTCCACTGGAGGCGTACCACTACAATTATTGGAAAACGCGCGAGCTGCGCGAGAAATCCGCCTGGGTCGCGGACTTCACCTTTGAACAACGCATGGACAAGGCCAATTGGGTGGTCTTTGACCATCATGCGGCCGACTGGCAGCCGAAGTTTGCGAAGCTTTTTCACGACACGAAAAAATCCGCCGGCCTGATCGCCTATGAAATGTGCCGGGAACACGGTTTGCAATCCCCGGCACTCGACCGGCTGGTGCATCTGAATGATGTTGCGGATTTGTTCCTGGAGAACGACCCGGATTTTTCGCCGGCATGTGATTACGCCAACCTCGTGAAAGTCTACCAGTTCTGGAACCTGCACGCGCTCATCGGCAATGAGATCGAAAAACTGCTGGATCATCCGTTGCTCGAGGTCATGGCGGTGAAACGGCGCGTGGAGGATCCGATCGGTTTCGAATGGAGCAAAAATTGCGTCACGGAGATTTCGCCGACCGTGGGCCATGTGGATACCGTCATCGGCAACACGAATTTGATCGTGCACCGGCTTTTGGAAACGGGCGCGGTGAAATATCCGGTACTGGTGACGCTGTTCAAACGGGCGAACAACCTGGTCATCGCCAGCTTCCGCAGCCGCAATGGGGAGGCCTTGAAAACGGCGGAAAAATTGCAGGGCGGGGGACACGCCAATGCCGCGGGAGCATTGCTGCCCAAGTCCGTCAAAAACATCCCCGATGCGGTGGATTATCTCCGGGCCGTGCTGCAACCGAAAGCCGGTGCGCCGTTGAACAATCTGGAAGGGCTGTTCGCGGGAATTGAAGCGGGGAAGAAATAATTGCAACGGTAATGAGAGTGATGTGAACCCGGAAATAGTGTAACGAACACCTCACCCCGGCCCTCTCCCCATTTTGCTCCGCCGACTCCGCAAAACGCGGAG
Source organism: Candidatus Sulfotelmatobacter sp. (assembly GCA_035485115.1). GTDB lineage: Bacteria > Verrucomicrobiota > Verrucomicrobiia > Limisphaerales > UBA11358 > UBA11358. The sequence continues at coordinate 11,682 of DATHOG010000040.1, forward strand.
AGGGAGAAACGCTCCCAGCGTCTTGGCGGTGGAATGCGCCAGGGGGTTCCGAGGTTTCGACTTCGAAGATTAACCGGCAAAATCAAAATCCGAGCAGCTCATGAAGTAATGACAGCGAGGACAGCGCAGCTTGCACTTCTCGTTGATCAATTCATGTCCGCAGCGGAGGCAATAGCGCCAATGTTCGCCGGTATTATCGCTGGATTCAGCCGAGCAGGCGGGATCATCCTTCGCTTTATTATTTTTGGGATTTGGCGAATCATTCATACCGTTATCACAGCCTGCCTGCCTGTTGGTGGAGAATATAATCCGGCTTAAACATCAGTCCAGCCTCAACGATGACCGGCTCCCGGCTGTTCAATCATCTGCACGCAATTTGTCTGAATGGTCGTTTTTTAACAGGTTTTATCACTTTATGTAAGTTTTGTTAAAACGGACAAACCCGGTCAAAAGCCAAAAAATTGATAGTTTTATGGGGTTTTAGTGAGGGTGGAAGTCAAAGCGGGCGCGCCAATGGGGTGTTGGCATCATATTAGCTTAATTTACAAACTGTGGTTAGTGCAGATTCACTAAAACTAATCATAAGACGGTAAAATAAAAATTAAATTTTGAAAATTGCATTAAAACTAATATGAAAACAACCAAATCGAGACTGTTTAACATCATTATCGTCTGCTCGGTCACCGTCAATTTGGCGGCAATCGGTGCGCTCTGCTACATCGCAAACATCAACAACAAGACGGACAGCCTGCGGGCATCACTGGACAAGCCGGTGATCATTTATGCCCCCAAGGCTTTCGCCAAGCCGCTGACCACGGCACTCCTAACCGCATCGGCCAAGTGATCTTTGTGTAAACCTGGTCCAAACGCCAACCATGAAAAAGAAAATAATAATCACCATCGCGTCGGTCGCCTTGAATCTGGCTTTGTTTGCAGCCCTGACGCACAGCACCAACCTCGACAATTTATCCAACCCGACACCTCCGGCGTTTTTGTTCATCCAGCATATGCCGCCCGGGGTTGTCTATCCCACCAATTGACGTTTTAATCGTCAAAACGACTGCTGCAAATGTGGTATCCGGCGCATAGCCGGATGTGAAGTGTTTTGCTGCGACATAAATATTCCGGTTGCAGGCGCGGCGCGCACGGAGTGACGCGCCCTACCATGACGGGTTCGCGACAGGTCTTTTCGATGGCATGGCCAATTTCGGAGCTCGGGCTAAGCGAAAGAATCAGGCGGCGACTTCACAATAAGACGCTTGTGATTGCGGTTCGGGAATTTGCTCGCCGGCCAGACGCAGACCTTCAATGTGAAACTCAACCGCATCATGCATTTCCTTTTCGATTTCCTGACGAGTGTGGCCGGTGGCGACGCAGCCCGGCAAGTCCGGCGAATAGGCCGAAAAGCCGGTGGCGGTTTTTTCGATGATGACAAGATAACGGCTCATTTGAGTCCTGCTTGCTTCAGGATACTATTTTTTGTCCCGGGCGCAAGGTCATCGCTTGGATGACCGGCGATTGTCACCAAGCCACGCTTTTGCGGATGCTTGAATTGCCGATGACTGCCGCGCATGCGGTCAAGATACCAGCCGTCGCCTTCGATAAGTTTTATGGCTTCGCGAACTTTCATGTTTTGAGCATATCAAATGTGGAATTGGCTTTTTTCGGAGCTTCGGCGTGTCTTTCAATGCTTGCTGGAGGTTTCTGAATGCTCGGCGCGAGTTGGTGGATGCTTGAGTCGGATTATTATATGCTTGCGGCGAATTTTAAAATGCTTGAATCAAAATTCGAGCCTGAAAAATCAGGTCAAGAAGATTTTATTTTCCCCCATCTTTTGGCCGCCGCATTCTGCGCCCGTTGCTTTCGATTATTGGCCTCATATTGCGGTAAAAAATTCAACAACATTCTCCGGGCACATTCATATTGATCCTCACTAAATTTTCGCAAACGCTTCATTTTTATTAGGGCGATAATTTCGTCGTCGCTTCGATGGATGACAGTATTTCCATCCAGAGCCAAGTCAGTACGAAGATGTTCACGGTAAATCTTAAGCCTGTCTTCAAGCCTTCTTTTGGGTAAGGCCAAACGAAGAAATTCATCAAGTTCGATTGGAAATTTGATTTTTCTTGGTCTGCCCATTTGAATTTACAAGCTGGTAGGAAAGCTTTTGTGAAGTTAATTACTGCGTACGCCCGAATTTTTTTTCCAGTTCGCGGTAATTCATCTCGATCAGCGTCGGGCGACCGTGCGGACAGGTATAAGGCATTTCGCAACGGCGTAGATCTTCGACGAGGTTTTCCAGTTCCGCGCCGTTTAAATAATCGTTCGCCTTCACCGCGTGGCGGCAGACGGTTTTGGCCACGGTATGCTCGCCGAGCCGGGCGAGATTGACTTCGCGTCCGGCGACACGCAGTTCATCCACCAGGTCAAAGACAAAGCGGCGCGCGTCCGGCACCTTCACAAACGGCGGCAGCGCGTCCAGCAAGAATGTCCGTTCGCCGAATTCATTGAGGCCGACGCCGAGCTTCACGAGCACGGAAAGTTGTTCGCGCAAAAATTGGGCGTCGCGCGGCGGCAGCTCGATGGTTTCCGGCAGCAAAAGCTTTTGCGACGGCGCGGAGGTGTTTGATTCGATGCGGTTCATCATCTGCTCGAACAAAATCCGTTCGTGCGCCGCATGCTGGTCGAGCAGCACCAGGCCACGGTCGGATTCCAGCACCACGTAAAGCTTGCCGATGACACCGACCATGCGGAGCGGCACATCGAGCAAGGGAACGGCGGATGAGTGCGGAGTACGGAGTGCGGAGTGCGGAGCGGCGGTGGGAACGGCGGGAACGGCGGGTGGTGACGAGAAAC
>DATHOG010000041.1:0-10944 GCA_035485115.1 Candidatus Sulfotelmatobacter sp.
AATTTTTTGCAAAGGGGCAACAAGCTCGGAAAAAGCTGTTCATGGATGCGGCCATGGTAGAACAAGCCGGGCGCGTTGCGGAACAGGCGGGGGATGAAACTGCGGCCTTCGTTCTCCTGCCCGCGATTGACCAGTGGCAGGCGGAAGCCAAGCTTCGTGGAATTTTTTATGTCCTCCAACAGCCGGGCGTGTTGCGCCTCGGGCAGTTCCTCGTCCGCGTCCAGGATCAAGATCCAGTCGCCGCTGGCATGTTCAATGGCGGCGTTGCGCGCCGCGGCAAAATCATCGCACCACGGAAAAGCATAGATTTCCGCGCCGAATTCTTTGGCGATTTCCACCGTGCGGTCGGTCGACCCGGTATCCGCCACGATGATCTGTGAGGCGAGGCCGCGCACGGACCGCAAACACTGCGCCAGGAAATTTTCCTCGTTTTTGGTGATCAGACAAACGCTGATGCGCGGATTACCGGCGGATGGAAGCTGCCAGCCGGGACCTTTCGACCCATTAAGTTTTTGTTTTAAAAATTTCTTTGCACCTTCAAAATTCGGCGCGAGCTTCAACGCTCGTTCGGCGCATTTCCTGGCGCAAGCGGTATCACCGGCGGCTTTCGCGGTTTCCGCCAGCAACAAAAAGGCTTCGGGATGAAACGGCCTTTGTGCGATGGCGGCGATCCCCGCATTCCAGGCCCCCTCAAAATTCTTTTGCGCAAACAATTCACGTGCCTCGTCCAACCGCCCGATTCTGGCGACTGCGGGAACCGTGACCGGTTTCTGAGCTGCGGGTCGTATGGTGGCAACTGCCGGCACGGCAGTTTTTGGCGCAAACTTTTCGCCCAGCTCCCGCAAACGGTGCGAGACTTCGGCGGCGACATCGCTCCAGTCAAATTTTCGTTCCACGATCGCCCGCCCGGCTGCGCCGCGTCGCCGGCAATCTTCAGGATGCGTGGCGGCATGTTTCATCAATATGCCCAGCGCCTTTTTGTCCGGCTCGAACAGCCAGCCTTTTTTTGCCAGCGGAATATCCCCGACCCGGTCGCCGATATAGACGCCCTGGCTGGGAATTTTCCAGCCGCATTCCAGCGTCACAAAATACTCCGTCGCGCCGTTCGCCGTCACGATGACCGGCACGCCGCAGCTCATGGCTTCCAGCACCGGCATGCCAAAACCTTCGCCGCGATACGGCAACACCAGACAATCGCACGCCGCGTAAAGCGCCGGCATCTGTTCGGAGGAAAGTTCCGTGTTGAGATACAGGATTTCCGGCGCGTCCGGCCTTTTTTGGATCTCTTGGACCGCTTTTTCCGCAGTCTGGCCGTGATAGAAGGAATCGCCGCCAAAATCCTTGATGACCAGGCACACGTCGTCCTTCGCGCTGAACGTCTGCGAAAAAGCCTCCAGCAAAACGTCCGGTCCCTTGCGATAAATCGTTCCGCCGACGAACAGGAATTTGAATTTCTTTTTCGTCTGTAATTTCAACGGTGCGACGAAGGGACTGAAATTTTTTATGTCCACGCCATTCGGCACCACGCGGACTTTTTCCGGCGCGATGCCTGAATTGACGTACATCGAGCGTACGATGGGCGAAGGGACCCAGAATTCGTCCACGTTGACGGATTGCTCCACCCACGCTTTCGGCAAGGCGCCGTATTCCCACGGCTGGATCACCACGAGCGCGCCGCTGGCGGGCCGCGACCAGTTGGGCGGCCATTGATGACGCACGGTGACACACGCGTTTTTCGGTGTGGCTGGGGAAAGCCTTTTTGCGCAATGGTTCATGTCCGCGTCACTTTTTGCACGCTCCGGCAGCAGGTTTGAGCTGACGCAAACGACCTCCGGCATGCGTGCCGTCAACTCGCGATTGATGTGCGACAAGCTGCCATAGTCCAGGAACGAACCTTCCCAGGCGATGACCGGTTTGGAAATTTTCTCCGGCGCGCGGCAGATTTTTGCAATGAGCACATCAAATTGGTGACGGAAATCTTCCAGCGACGAAATCATCTTGATGCTCGGCCAAGGTTCGATGAACACCCAGTCTGACGGATCCTTCCACCCGCCCAGATCCGCGCCCTTGATCGGCTCGAACACCAGTGTCGGAATTTCCACGAGGGCGGAAAAACTTTTGGCCCAGGAATCCGCGCCCACCAGCCCGGCACATTCGCCGATGACGCGCATCTGACCGGGGAAACTTTCATTGCGGGCGTCCACGCAGCCGGGCAGGGCAGGGTATTCCGCCGCTTCATTCGGCATGCCCAAAATGACCGGCTCGAACCCGCGCTCTTTTATATGCCCCAGAACCAGTGGCCATTGTTCCGGCAGGATGATATTGCGCTTGGAGCCGACCATGCCGGTCAGGCTGCCTTTCGGCGCGACCGCCACGCGTTTGGAGTTTTCGTTTTTGCGGAATGCCGCCGCCCAGCGCGGTGATTTCTTGACGTGATATTTTTTTACGATGTCGAGGCTGGCCTTCCATTCCTCGTCGTAGCCGAATTTCGGCGTGGTGCCCGCACCGCAACAGTTTCGTAATTCATAGACCGCAAACCGCAGGATGATGTGAAAAAATGGCTCGCTGTGACGCGGTAAAAAATAAATTTTCGACAACCTGGGAAATGCGTCGAACAACGCCTGCGCCGCCCCGACGCTATTGGGATGCGAAAACAGAACGGCGTCCGGTTGGGCGTCGTAAAATGACGCGAGCAACAGCAGCGCGTCGCCCGCGCCACCGAAATGCGCATAAAAATCCGGCAGGTCGGCGAGCAAGGCCGCGAGACGCCGGGCGGCGAAATCGAGTTCTTGTGCGGTATACTTTGCGCCCGCCGGTTTGGGGAAAAGCTCTTCGCTCAAATGGATATGGCGGCCGTCAATTTTCGTGATCCACGGCCGTAACGTCTCTGGTTCGCGCGCGAGCAGGCCGGCAAAACTATCGTTGGACTTTTTCAGGCAGCAGACGTTTTGGTTGATCCAGGCCGGGTGAAAGTGGTTTTTTTCCGCCAGCAACGTGAGCGAACGGCGCGAATGGACGGTGCAATGGCCAAGCGTGTGGTCGAGGTAGGTCCACGTCGGCAGCTTTTTACCATCGGCAAAACTGCTTTCGAGATAGATCACGCCGTCGCGTTTCAGGATGCGGTTGAATTCGGCAAACGTGGACCGGGGCGTACGCAGATGCTGGACCGCTTCCACGAGCAGGATTCCGGAAACCGACCCGTCGGGAATCGCGCGCAATTTTTCCGGCGTTGGCGGGTTCAGGCCGGTGACATCGGCATTTTGCGACTGGAGAAATTCCGTCATTGCGTCATCGCCAAAAACAAGAACTTTGCCGGAGGAAAGCTTTCCCAGCGCCAGGGCGAGCCGCTGCCAGCGTTCAGAATTGGTTTTAGGATCGGCGGCGCGTTCGACGGCCGTCATCCATCCGTCGTCTTTCGCCGGTTCAAAAATACATTGGCATTCGGGACATTGATGAAAATGCGGGCGGCATCCGAGCTGAGACGAAACAGTTTCGCAGACAGGACAGTTTGCCTTCTCGTCGGAAATGGTTTTGGAAAACCTGGCGGAATTGTTATCAACAGCCGCGAGGTTGGTTTTTAACTGCTCGATGGTCAGACAATGTCGCGGCCATTCGGTTTCATCCAGGCGCACATAATCGGTGCGGCAATCCCGGGAGATGTCCATGTCGATGTTCTCGGCGAAGTTCGGCCGGGTGCCGACGCTGACAAAACCTTTTTTCAAAACCGACGACGCATAACGCCAGTCTGCACCGAGCAACCGGTCTTGCGTATCCATGAACAATTCCCAGACGCCGGACAGGTCCGCCCCGGCGTTTTTCTGGAAAAATTTCTGGATTTCGCGAGCCGAAGGCAGGTGGTAATCGTCCAACACCGCTTGGGCGGCGGCGCGCGAAAACAAAACCATGCCGGCGCCGACATTCCATTTCACAACGTAATTTTCCGCGCGCGCCAGCACCCGGCTGGACATGCTGCGGGCGGTGGCGGCACCTACTTTAAAGCCGTCACTTTCCGCGGCTCGCCACGCCGCCAGCATCGCTTCAAGCCAGCCGGGTTTCAGCGCGATGTCGTTTTCAATGAGGCCGACGTAGTCGTAACCGAGCGCCAGCAGGCGTTGCAGGGAAAACTGGATCGCGGCGTCCGGGCCGCCGGTGACGTCATGATGGATTTCGAGGAGGGGGGTTTTTTTGAAGTGTTCCGCGCTGGTGAACGCGCGGCCTTCGGGCGTGGTCGAGCCGTCGCACCAGATGAGATCAAAACCGCCGCAGTCGAGGCCGGGCAGGATGCGGCGCGTGAATTCAGTGCGTTCCTTGGTGCTCAACGCAAAGCCAATCCTCATCGGATTGGCTGGCGAATTTGTGCCGGTGGACATTTTTTCGGCGCTCATGATTTTGGACTTTCAGACGGACGCGAGTTCGCGTTCAAAATGGCAGACGGACCCGGCGGCCTCCGCCCAGATGTTCATCTGTTCGGCCAGGTGAGTGAAAAAGCTGGTCTGCTTGTGCGATTTGAATTCAGTTTCAATCTGCGCGGCGAGTTCGCGATAGCAGGCGAGATAAGTTTCTCCGGTAAATTTCGCATTGCGGCAGACTTCGATCAGCTGCTCGTTGATTTCCATGGCGGGCAGTTCTTCGCGGAGGTCGCGGAAAAGATTGTGCTGGTTGCGGTTCTGCTGGACGACCGGCTTGCCGTAACGCGCGGCGTCCCCGAAATGATCCATGATGGCGCGCAGAAACCAGGACATCCAGATGTCGTCGTAGCGCGCGACTTTGAGCCCGTTCAGTTCATAACCCATGACGACGACGAACGACACCGCCGCGGCGCCGCGATGGAACGCGGTGTTTTGCGTGTTGATTGGGCACCAGGAATTTTTGGCGAGCGTGAGATAATCGTGCGAGAGCGGCAGGCGCGCTTCGACGGGAAAATAAATCCGGGTGAGAGCGTCAATGTCCGGGTCGCCCGCCCACAGGCCGGCGTTGACGACGGGCTTGCGGACGGCATCGGAAAATTTCCAGTTTTCCGGCTGCCAGCGTTTGCCGAGCGCGAAGCCGCGCGGATAAACCGTGCCGAAATTAGTCTGCATCATGCCGAGGCAATTGAACCAGCCGGTGTCCGTGCCGACGATTTTTTGCGAGGCATTGACGCCCAGGCCCGTGATGTGTTCACCGACAAAATCGCTGCCGGGCATGAGAAAATTATCGTCGTCAATGCTGATGACGTTGTCGTAACCCTGTTCCAGCGCATAAATGAGGCCGACGTTGCGGCGTTGGATGGAATTCCAGGGAATAAGGCGGTTGAGCTGCGGGAAACGCGCGAGGTAATCCTGCTGGCGTGCGACGTCAAAATAATTCAGCCGGCAGCCGGACTCTTTTTCCACCTGCGCGCAAAATTCGGCGGCACCAGCGGGTGTCTTGCGGTCGCCGATGACGATGAATTCAATGTCGTCGTGGCCGTGGTCGCGGATATTGAGCGCGTAGTCGCGGAGCAGGGTCGGAACATTGATGGTCGTGGTGAGGATGCACGTTTTCATTGATTGAAATTTTTCCCGGTATATTTTTTAAGGACCGGGCGGGTCGTTACCGACCCGCCCGGGGAAGGAGTCAGTGGTCTCGCCGCCGTGGTTAGTGGCGACTTGAAGCACTGACAGCTGCTGCGGATTAACCGCAAATCATCTCATTTTTTTAAGGCCAGCGTCGGCAATTTCGGCAGGACCCCGTTTTGTTTCGTGACGGCCTGCTGGTTGCTGCGCTGGATTTCCTCATAAACTTCCTGCCGGTGCACGGGCACGGTGGTCGGCGCCTCGATGCCGAGCTTCACGGTCTCGCCCTCGACACGTATCACTTTGACGGTGATACGTCCATCGATCACGATGCTCTCACCGATTTTGCGCGACAGGATGAGCATAAAATTTCAGATTGCGCCCGCGACGGGCAGCGTGTGTTTCACGGAAAAAATTCCGGCGTTGCTGAGGATGACTTGTTTGCCGACGTAGGTATGGCGGTTGATGACGATCGGGCCTTTCAGATTGATCGTCGGCGGATCGTTGGTGATGGTGACGATGCTGTAGAGCATGGCGTCGTCGGGGGATTCGATCTGCAACAAATCCACGTCCGCCTGCGGGATGTCCGGCTGGTAGTCCGGCACCACGATAAAGGGGTTGATGACCACGAAGGCCAGGGCCGGGTTGCCCTCGACGTTCAACCATGCGAATGGCTCTTCGCCGGGTCTTATCGTGAGGTGATAGTCCTTGATCTGTTCGAAGCCCAACAGTCCGGTAGGGATTCGCACATGTTGTTTGTGCGGCGTCCATGCCGTCTTTTCAGGTTCAATCAGTTCAGCGCATTTCATTTCAGTGTCCTCCTAGCAACGGTCGTGCCATGGTCAAAATTTCCGCGTGATTGCGAAAATATTTGAAAAAGCAGCGATTATTGTATGTTTTTTGGCGATCTATGGGTTTACGGGAAAATTTTTCCATGCAACGACCCGGCAAAAAATGCTCGTCCACGGGAAATATTTCCCGGTCGCCCTGCTGGCGGAAATTAAAAGTAGTTTTCAACTGAGGTAGTTCACCAGCGAGGTTTGCATGATTTTGGCGCTGCTTTCCAGCGCGGCCTGATAGGCCGTCTGCGCCTGGTTCAGTTCCACCATGACGTTCATCAAATTAGCGCTCGAGGAATTGGAGATCATCTGCGTGAGGTTCGTGTTGCTGCTGCTGGCGAACGTGGACGCGTTGGTCAACTGGTTTTGGGTGATGCCATTGTTGGCGACCTGATACGCGACGTTGTTCTGGTCCTTTTGGATGTTCGCGCTATCGGTATTGGTGATGGCCGTTGTGTCACCGGAATTCAAATCATCGCGCAACTGGATGAGATGGTTGAGCAAATCCGCGCCCGACTGGCTGTCGGTGATCAAGCCGCGTGCGCCGTTGCTGCCGGAATTCACGCCCGGAATGTCGGCGGTGGTCGTAAGGCCTGCGCCGATGGGCGTCTGGTTGACCGTGCTGTTGCCGTTGTAAGTCACGGCGGTCACGTTGCCGTTCGCGTCGGTCGTGGTGGAGAACGGCGCGGAACCGGAGGCGGTGCCTCCGAACAGGTACTGCCCGGTGGAAGGATCTTTCGTATTCGCGTCGTTGACCACCTGGTTGATTAGCGTGTTGACCTGGTCCGCGTAATTGTTCAGGTCCGACTGCGAATTGGTGGCGCTGCCGGCTGACGTGGCGATTTCCCCGGCCTGGCTGACGACGGTCTGCAGCGATTGCAAGACGCTGTCCACCGACGTCGCCCGCGTCTGCAACGTGGAGATGTTCGCACTGTACTGGGTTTGAGCCGCCTGCTGTTCGATGTCGGACAGCGTGTTCTGCATCGCCGTCGGGTCGTCGGAAGGCGCCTGTACGCTCAGGCCGGTGGAGACCTGGTTCTGCAACGTGTATTGTTGCGCGGCGAGCGTGTTGAACTGGTTCAACATCGAATCGGAATAGGAGTTGGTCGCGATGCGCATAGTTTTTATGAGGTTTTCATGGCCAGCGTGTCGCCCATCAACGTGTTCACGGTGGTGACGACCTGGGCGGAGGCTTCGTAGGCCTGCTGGAAGGTCATCATGTTCGTCAATTCCTCGTCGAGGCTCACGCCGCTGACGGAACTGCGCTGCTGCGAAAGCATTTCACCCACCGCGGACTGGTTGGTGACCTCGGTGTTCGCGTTGCTCAAGCCATTGCCGAGGTTCGCGACGATGGAACCGTAATAATTGCCGAAGGTCTGGCTGTTCAATCCTGATTGGGTCGTGCTGGCAAGATTTGAAAGATTCACCGCCACCGAGTTGTCGCCGGTGGCCGTCGCGCTCGCGGAAAGCTGGAACGTGGACGGGTCGTTCGCCAGTGATTGCGAAACGGAAAGGTCCGAAGCGTCCGTGCCGTTGAAAAAGTTCCCGCCCGTTGCGCCGCTGGAATTGTAGCCTGCGCTGTAGATCGAGTTGACCGAGGAGGCCAGGTTCGACGCGAGCGTATCCAGATTAGATTGCATCGTGGCGAGCGTGCCGTCGCGCGCGTCGATCGTGCCCTGCATTTGGCCGCCGGTGAGCGTCAAATCCGCGCCGCCGGTCGCGGTCTGCACCAGTAAATTGCCGTTGCCCGGGTCGTAGGTCTGCAACGAATCCAGCTGCGTGCGGCCGGCCACGAGCATCTGGCCGCTGATGCTCACGTCCAAATTGCCGCTGGAGTCGGTGCTGGTCGAGATGTTGACGAGTTGCGAAAGATTTTCCAGATCCTGTTCGCGCTGGTCGAGCAGGCTGTTCGCCGTGCCGCCCCCGGCCTCGGTGGAGGAAATCTGCTGGTTCAAACCGGCGATTTGCGAAAGTAATTTGTTGGCGGACGCGACATTTTGCGTGAGCGAGGAGTTCAACGTCGACTTCAGGCTGCCTAACTGGCTGCTGATCTGGTTGAACGACGAGGTGACCGACTGTCCCGCGGCAACGGCCGCCTGCTCGGTGCTCAAGGACGGCGAGGCGGCGAGCGCGCTGAACGCATTGAACAACGCGGAGAGCTGACCTGACAGGCCGGAATCCGTTGTGCTGGCGGACGAGGAACTGGTGCCGGTCGTCGCGCCTGAGCCGTTGAGAAATTCGTCCAGTCCGTTCTGGGCGCTTTGCAAGGCCGTCTGCTGGCCGGTCCAATAACCGCTCGTGCTGTTTTGCGACTGGATCTGGCTGTTCAACAAATCGCTCACCACCTGGTCAATGCCGGCAACCTCCGTGCCGGTGCCCTCGGAGCCGACGGGCGTCTGCACATCGGGGCTTTCCGTGATGTTCACAGTCTGCCGGGAATAACCGGTCGTGTTGACGTTGGCGATGTTCTGGCCGGTCACTTGAATAGCGGTCTCCTGCGTTTGCAGGGAACGCTTCGCCAAGTCGAGGGTGTTGAATAGTCCGACCATAAATTTAGCCGACCGCGTGATAAATTGCCTGTGCCGGGATGCCAATGACGGCCGCCTGGCCGCTGCCGTTGTAGGTCAGCGGCTTCGTCGTTGGAAAAATGGAATGCATCAACTGCGCCATCAGTTCGACGCAGTGGCTCAGCAGCAAATGGTTTTGCCCCGCGCGTGCCTGCACGCGGACAAGCAACTCGTTGTTTTCATCGACGAGCGCGGTGACGAGCGGTCGATATTCCGGCGGCAGGGCGGGGATGAGCGTTTTGAAGTTCGCCTCCTCCGGCAAGGCCAGCATCCGCGCGAGGTTTCTTTGCCGCTGCTCGCGTTCGTGGCGGGCGCCGCGCAAGACTTCCGCCTGCGCATTGATGCCGCTGGCGCTGTCCGGCAACGCGGCGGTCTGCCGGCGCATGACGAAGTGCTGCTGCTGGTCAAGCAGGGCGAGCATCTCGCCATATTGCTTGAGCTCCTCGCGCAAGGCTTCGATTAGGTGTGACAAAAGTTCTTTCATGGCTTGGAAACTTGGGAATGGTGCGGCGTAAGTTGTTGTTGGAACACTTTTGCCAGCCCGACGCCGTTGCCGGACGACATGCTCTGGGCCAGCTGGTTGGTGATCATGTCCTGATAAATGCCGGAGGTGGTGGAATCATCATCGAGTTCGCCGTGAACCGTCGACTTTTGCGATTCGCTCAAAAATTGGCGCAGCAGGATGGCCTCGAACTGCTTGCTGGCCTCGGCAATTTTTTGGTCCTGCGTCAACGACTGGTTGCCCGCCAGCGACTCGATGTCGACGTGCGCCGGGTCAATTTTCGATTGGAGAGGTGAAATGTTCATCGGATATCCAGTTCGGCCTGCAAGGCACCGGCCTGTTTCATGGCCTGTAGAATGGACATCATATCGCGCGGGGTGGCGCCGAGCGCGTTGAGCGCGGACGCGATCTTGTCCACGGTGGGCAATTCGGGAAGCGTGACCAGGGACGTCTTGCTTTCGGTCACTTTTGTGTCCGTGCGGGTGGTCACGGCCGTCTGACCGCCGCTGAATGCGCCCGGCTGCGAGACATCCTGCGATTGCGCGACGTTGATGGTGATATTGCCGCACGCGACCGCGCAGCTTGAGATATGGATGGAAGCCGTGGCGACAATCGTGCCGGTGCGTTCGTTGATGACGATGCGCGCGGGCAGATCCGGCGTGCACTCGATGTTGTTCAATTGCGCGATGAAATCCACCGGCGAAGCCTCGTCGCCTTCAGGGATCTGCACGCGCACCGTGGTCGAATCCAGCGCATGGGCGGAATTGGTGAACACGGCGTTGATCGCCGCGGCCATCGCCGAGGCGGAATTGAAACTCGGTTCGCGTAACAACAACTGGATCATGTTATCACGGACAAACTGCGTCGGGATCTCACGCTCCACGAGCGCGCCGTTGGCGATCTGCGCGGTGGTCGGGTGATTTTTGGTGACGGTGGCGCCGCCTTCGCCGCCCGTGCCGGCGGCGAAACCGCCGAGCAGCAGCGGGCCTTGCGCGACGGCATAAACCTTGTTGTCCGCGCCGAGCAGGGGAGTTTGCAGCAGCACGCCGCCGGAAAGTGACATGGCATCGCCCATCGAGGCGACGTTCACGTCAATGCGTGCGCCGGGCTTGATGAAGGCGGGAATGTCGGCGGTGACCATCACGACGGCGACATTTTTTTCAGAGAGTGTTGAGGCGGGGATGTTGATGCCGTAACGCAGGAGCAGGTTGGCGACGCTCTGCTTGGTATAAGCCTGGTCCTTGTCGCCGTCGCCAGCCAGGCCCACGACCAGGCCGTAACCGACCAACTGGTTGTCCCGCGCCCCGGAAACCATCACCAGGTCGCGGAGGCGGATGCCGGCGAACGTTTTGGCCGGCCATGCGAACGCGAGCACAAACATGAGCAGCGCGGCGAACGAAAAAATTCGTTTGGTAGGGACAGCGCGCTGCGCTGTCCGCGCCCGTAAAGCGGGCGCAACGAACGTGGTAAAACCAGCGTTTTGTGCATCCTTTCCGGCG
>DATHOG010000042.1:0-24973 GCA_035485115.1 Candidatus Sulfotelmatobacter sp.
GCCGGCATGAGAAAATCGCGCCAGGTTCACGATTCCGTGGAATTTTTCAGCGTGCAACGCGCGCAGGATTCCATCGCGCGCAGCGATATCACGGTGCTGGTGATCGACGCGGAGCAGGGGATTACCGAGCAGGACAAGAAGATTGCAGATGTCATCGTCGAGCAGCGCCGCGCCTGCATCGTGGTCGTGAACAAATGGGATTTGTTCACCGCCGAAGTGCAGAAGGCGCGCGAGGACGAAATGGAACGGCGCCGCGTGAAGAAGCGCACCGAGGGCCAGGCGAAGGAATTGACGACGCTCGGAGAATTCGGCCAATGGGTGCAGGATAAATTATTTTTCCTCGACTACGCGCCGGTGATCTTCACCTCGGCCAAGACGAATTTTCATCTCGACCGTCTGCTAGAGGCGGTGCGTTACGTGGCGGCGCAATTGCAGCAGAAGATTCCCACTTCGATCCTCAACCGCACGATCAACACCGCCGTCGAACGCCGTCAGCCGGTCAGCGCCGCGGGGCACCGGTTGAAATTCTTTTATGCGACCCAGGTCCGCTCCGCGCCGCCGACGTTCCTGCTGTTTGTGAGCCGGGACGAGCTGTTTTCCGACCAGTACAAGAAATACCTCGCGGGCGAATTGCGCGCGGCCTTCGGTTATGAGGGCTGTCCGTTGGTGTTGGTGCCCAAGGCGCGGCCGAAAACCATCGAATCGGTGCGCAAATTCAAGTCGAGCCCGGGTCAGCCGAAATCGAAAACGATCGGTGATGCGTACCGTCAAAGGCGGCACGAAAAGTACGGTCGCGGGGGACGTGCGACCAGAGCGAAGCGTCATGGTTAAGAAAAGTTATTCACAGGGTGTGAATAAGTCAGTTTTCTTTAACCATCGATTGAGGATTTCATTGATTTCATTTGCGAATATGTTGATTGCAACTTTCTTGCAAATTTTTCTTGAAGGCCACTACATATGGTGTCAGGATGGCCGCTGTTCCCCAATTAGTGGGGGAAACGCGGTAAATAAGTAAAAACAGCGTTTTCTCAAAACTGGGCAGCATTTTCAGTTTTTCCGGTGTGTTTCAGTCTCTCCGAAACCGCCGGAGTTGTTGTCCAAAAACCTAACTATTTAAGACCATGATTGATGCACGTGAAGATGTCTCGACGCCGGTTGCGGCGACCAGCCGCCGGAAGGGCGAAAAAACCAACAATGGGCGGGGTATGAAGCCCGCGAAATCCGAAGGCAAAAAGGCTTTGCGCATCGACCGCGTTTTCAGCGATGCGAAGGTGAACCCGTTCGACCAGGTTGAATGGGAGAAGCGCACCGCCGAAATCACCGATGACGCCGGCAAGGTCATCTTCAAGCAGGAAAATGTCGAGGTGCCGAAGTCCTGGTCCGTGCTCGCGACCAAGGTGGTGGTGTCAAAGTATTTTTACGGCGAGCAGCATACCAGCGAGCGCGAAACGTCCGTGCGCCAGCTCATCCACCGCATCACCCGCACCATTTCTGATTGGGGTATCGCGGACGGATATTTTTCCAAGGCCGATGGCGAAGTTTTTTATCAGGAGCTTACTTGGTTGTGCCTGAACCAATACGGCGCCTTCAATTCACCGGTCTGGTTCAACGTCGGCCTGTATCACGAATACGGCATCGGCAAAAAATCCGGCAAGGGCACCTGGTTCTTCAACCGCGAAGCCGGTGAGGCCGAGCGCGCCGCATCACAATATCAATTTCCGCAGGGCAGTGCCTGCTTCATCCAGAGCGTCGAGGACAACATGGAAGACATCATGCGCCTCGCCTCCAGCGAAGCGATGCTCTTCAAATACGGCTCCGGCACCGGTACGGACCTTTCGCCCCTCCGTTCCAGCAAGGAAAAATTGAGCGGCGGCGGCAAGCCGAGCGGCCCGATGAGTTTTCTCCGCGTGTACGACCAGGTGGCGAACGTCGTGAAATCCGGCGGCAAAACCCGTCGCGCGGCCAAGATGAACACGCTGCGCGACTGGCACGGCGACATCGAGGAATTTATTGACGCCAAGCAGCGGGAAGAGAAGAAGGCGTGGGCGCTCATCGAACAAGGCTATGACGGCAGTTACAACGGCGATGCCTACGGCAGCGTGATGTACCAGAACGAAAATCTTTCCGTCCGCGCCAGTGATGAATTTTTTGAAGCCGCGCTTTCCGGAAAAGAATGGCAGACCAAGACCGTGAAGGGCCTGCCGCTCCAGAAAAAGGACGCGAGCACGTTGCTGGACAAGATCGCCGAAGGCACCTATATCTGCGGCGACCCCGGCATCCAATACGACGGCGCGATCCAGAAATGGCATACCTGCAAGGGCACGGAGCCGATCCATTCCACGAACCCGTGCAGCGAATACGTATTCATCAACAATACGGCATGCAACCTCGCTTCGCTGAACCTGATGAAGTTCAAACGCGAAGACAGCACGTTCGACATCGAACGTTTCAAGGCCGCCGTGCGCATTTACATCACCGCGCAGGAAATTCTCGTGGACAACGCAAGTTATCCGACGAAGGAAATCGCCGAAAACTCCCACATCTACCGCACGCTCGGCCTCGGTTTCGCGAACCTCGGTTCGCTGTGCATGAGCTACGGCCTGCCTTACGACTCCGATGAAGGCCGCGCGTTGGCGGGTGCGATCACCTCCATCATGACCGGTGAGGCCTATACCCAGAGCGCGGAAATCGCCTCGACGATGGGCGCCTTTGACGGCTACCGCGATGCCCGTTGCTCGCATGTGCCCAAGCCGATCACGAAGGACAACGTCGAATCCATGCTTGGTGTCATCAAGCTGCATCGCGACTCGGTTGAAGAAATCCATCCGAGCGAAGAATTTGGCTACCTCAAGACCGAGGCGCATAAATGCTGGGACCGTGCGCTGGCGCGCGGCAAAGAATTCGGCTACCGCAACGCGCAGGTCACCGTGCTCGCCCCGACCGGCACGATCGCCTTCCTGATGGATTGCGATACGACCGGCGTGGAACCCGACATCGCGCTGGTGAAATACAAATTGCTCGCCGGCGGCGGCATGTTGAAGATCGTCAACCGTGGCGTCGGTGATGCGCTTCGCCGTTTGGATTACAACGAGGCTGACATCAAAAAGATTCTCGCGCACATCGAAAAATTCGACACGATTGAGGACGTCGAGGAAAAAGGCGCGACCGTGAAGAGCGGATTGAAGGCCGAGCATCTGCCGGTGTTTGATTGCGCGTTCAAACCTGCTCGCGGCAAGCGCAGCATCGGTTACCTGGCGCATCTGAAGATGATGGCCGCCGCACAGCCGTTCATCTCCGGCGCGATCTCCAAGACCGTCAACATGCCGAACGAATGCACCGTGGCTGAAATCCGCGACACCTACGTCCAGGCGTGGAAGATGGGCTTGAAATGCGTGGCGATTTATCGCGACGGCTCGAAGCGTTCGCAGCCGCTCAACACGAAAAAAACCAACGAAGGCGGCGACAAATCCGCGCCCCTGAATCCCGCCCTCGAAAATCGCGTCAAAGAGCTGGAAACCGAAGTCGTGCGGTTGCAGGCCGATTCCGGCAAGCCGTTGCGCCGCCGTCTGCCGGACACGCGCACGGCCATCACCCATAAGTTTAACATCGCGGATCATGAGGGCTATCTCACCGTCGGCCTGTTCGATGACGGCACACCAGGCGAATTGTTCATCACGATGGCCAAGGAAGGTTCGACCATCGGCGGTTTGATGGACAGCATCGGCACCCTGACGAGCCTCGCGTGGCAGTACGGCGTGCCGCTGGAAGCACTCGTGAAAAAGTTCGCGCATCAGCGTTTTGAGCCGAGCGGCTTCACGAAGAATGCCGAGATTCGCAACGCGTCTTCCATCACCGATTACGTCTTCCGCTGGCTGGCGTTCCAGTTCATTCCCGGCTACCGCGAAACCGTCACCGGCAACCGGTCACAGCCGGAATTGCAGATGCCCGGCCTCCTCGAGGAGATGAAAAAAAAAATAAACCGGCCGGTGCCTGAACTGCCGATTTCCGAGGATACCGACGTCATCGAGGCAAAGGCCGAGACGTTGCAAATCCGCCGCACGCAGACGCTGACCTCCATGATCACGAACCAGCAGGATGCGCCGACCTGCCCGAGCTGCGGTCACGTGGCCGTGCGCAACGGCGCGTGTTACAAATGCCTGAACTGCGGCGAAAGCCTTGGCTGCTCGTAACAATTTCGGTGAACCGAAGCCGGTTAGAGCGTTGAGACGGTATCCGTTTCAACGCTTTAACTTTTTTGATGCTTGAACTATGTTGGGTGTATGAGCGACAACACCACTTTTGTCCACGAAGACCCGTGGCGCATATTCCGCATCATGGCCGAGTTCGTTGACTCGTTCCAAACCATGTCCCAGGTCGGTCCGGCGGTGACAATCTTTGGCTCTGCGCGCACGAAGCCGAATGAGAAATATTACAAGGCCGCGCAGGACATCGCCAAGGGGCTCGCCAAACACAACCTCGCCGTCATCACCGGCGGAGGCCCGGGCGTCATGGAAGCCGCCAACAAGGGCGCGGCGCACGCCGGCGGCAAATCCGTGGGCCTTAACATCGAACTGCCGCATGAACAGACCGGCAACAAATATTCGAACGTGCCGATAAACTTCCATTATTTTTTCGCGCGCAAGGTCAGCTTCGTGAAATACAGCCTCGGTTTCGTCTTCATGCCCGGCGGCTTCGGCACGCTTGATGAATTTTTCGAAGTCGCCACGCTCGTGCAGACACAGCGCATTCCGCAATTTCCGCTCATCTTGTTCGGCACCGACCATTGGCGCGGCCTGCTCGCGTGGATGAAATCGCGCCTCGAAAAAGACCGGCTCATCAGTCCTGGTGACCTCGACCTCGTGCGGCTCACCGACGACGTGGAGGAAGTCGTCGAAATCATCCGCGACTATGAACGCCGCATCGGTCAACCGGCCGTGCCACCGAAGGCATTTGCGTAATTTTTACCGGTTAAAATTTGTCCCGAAATTCTGTCTATAGCGCGGCCTTCGGAATTATGAAGCTGCTTGTTTTGAAAACCGCCTTTGCTAACCTGAAAACGTGAGCACAAAAAGTTTCACCACCCTCAAACGCACGGAAGCCCGTGCGCGCATGGCCTCTGCGCGCCGTGGGCGCAAAAGCCGCCGTGCCGCCGCCGAAGATAGACATGGCCTGGCCAACGGCTCGGAGGGACGGCTCACGAATCTTCCCCAAGTTCTGCGGGCAATGGCTCGTTGGGCTTGATCCCGGCCGTGCGTTTTTCCTTGGAACAATTCAAGGCTGTTCTTGGGATTCCGGATAAAAATGGCAGGCCTCACATTCTAATCGGCGGGCAGGCGGTTTATTTCTGGGCTGCGCGTTATGTAAAAACCGAGCCGGACTTGGAACGGTCACGTCCGTTCACGAGTGCAGATTTGGATTTTCACGGCGGACGTAATGCGGTGTTGCACCTCGCCCGGCAATTGAATTTGACCCCGCAGTTTCCTCCGGCAGCGGCCTTAACCGCTTTGGCTGGCATCATCCCGATCAAAGTAGGTGATGAATTCACCAGCATCGAATTCGTTCGTCAGGTCGGCGGGATCAGGTGGCCGGACATATCTGAACTGGCCGTTGAGCGTGATTTTGAGGGCGTCTGTATCCGCGTGCTGGATCCCATTTCTCTCTTGTGCGGCAAGGCGAACCTCGCGGTGAGCGTCGACCAGAAGCAGCGCCGGGATGCCGAGCATTTGCGGATTCTCATCCTTTGCACCCGGGCATTTCTTCGCGAAACCCTGGCTGGCGTGGAGGCTGACACATTGCCCGCCCGCGGCTGGCTGGGAGCAGTCGAGCGCGTGCTCAAACTGGCCGAATCTTCCGTCGGGAAAAAAACATCGCGCAAGCTGGATGTGGATTGGCGCACGGCCTTGCCCGAAATGGAAATCGCCACCGCCAAACACCGTCTGGTTAGCCAGTTCCGCCGTATCCGACTGCCGCAATGGCTGGAGAAACAAACATGCGTCCGCTGATCCAGGAAATCCAGACCGCGCACACGCCGGAATCGCTCGTTGAAAGCGTACGCGGCGAAAGCGGGATTGTTTTGCTGCGTAGCAATTCCTTTGATTCGGCACAGGCGCGCTATTCGTTCGTCACGGCAAATCCGTTTTTGACCTTCAAGTCTTTTGGCTCCCAATGCGAAGTCATCCAATCGCCAATCGTCAACCGCCAATCGCAAATCCACTTCGGCAATCCGTGGCATCTGCTTGATGCCTTGATGGCGCGCTGTGAATTGCTGGACGAAATTGACTCGCCGTTTCCGCTCGGTGGTGCTTTTGGTTATTGGGGCTATGACTTGAAAAATTTCACCGAGCCGAAACTCCCGCGCCGGGCGGTGAACGATCTGGAATTGCCCGATTGCCACGTTGGTTTTTACGATAGTTTGGTCGTTTTCGACCATCAGCTTGGTAAAATCAGCATTATTTCGACCGGACTTGCCGCCGACGGTTCGCGCTGCGAGAAGCGGGCAGGGGAACGGTTGGAATTTTGGAAAGCCCAACTTGGGAGGGACAGCGTACGGCTGTCCCAAATTGATTCGGGAAAAACGGGACGGCGGCACGTCGTCCCTCCCATTTCAAACCTTTCCCGCGAAGAATTTGTGTCCAAGGTTCAACGTGCGCAGCGCTATATTTGCAGCGGCGATATCTATCAGGTCAACCTTTCGCACCGGCTGACCGCACAGTGGGGCGAGTCTCCGCCGACCCCTGACTTTTCTTCAGGTTGGGAATTTTTCCAACGGCTTTCCGATGTCTCCCCGGCGCCGTTCGCTGCGTTTCTCGATTGTGACGGTGGAAGCGGGCAGAGCCGGTTTCAAATTTGTTCCTCGTCACCGGAACAATTTTTGCGGTTGAGCGGAGCGCACATCGTCACGCGGCCGATCAAGGGCACGCGGCCGCGCGATGCGGATGCGACGCGCGACGCCCAACTCGCCTATGAGTTGCAGACCAGCGCCAAGGAACTCGCCGAACTGGTGATGATCACCGATCTGCTGCGGAACGATTTGGGAAAGGTTTGCGAATATGGTTCCGTGCTAACTCCGGAAATCGCCAAGCTCGAAAAATTTGCGCAGGTGCAGCACCTGGTGTCCACCGTTGAAGGCCGGTTGCGGAAGGACGTGACCCATTTCAAAGCGCTGGCGTCCACCTTTCCCGGCGGCAGCATCACCGGCGCCCCGAAATTCCGCGCGATGGAGATCATCGACGAACTGGAGCCGGTTTCGCGCGGGCCCTATTGCGGCTGCATCGGGTATCTCGGCTTCAACCGTGAGAGCCAGTTAAGCATCACCATTCGCACGGCAGTTTGTCGCGACGGGAAAATTCATTTCAATGTGGGCGCGGGTATTGTGGCTGATTCAAATCCCGAGGCTGAATTTGATGAGACGATGGCCAAGGCACGCGGTTTTTTGACGGCCTTGGACTGGCACGAGGCAAAGCTTTCTGGAACAAATCCCCGGCATTTGCCGCGCTGATTCGGTGGTTTCAAATTTCTTCTCGCCCACGGAGGCTTTTTGGGTTATAAAAAATCCGCATAGGAAACGGGTGATCCCATGACAGTCTTTCTGAACGGAAAATTTGTGCCTGCACATGAGGCGGTGGTGCCGGTCAACGACCGAGGCTTTATGTATGGTGACGGTCTGTTTGAGACCACGCGCATCGTGGGCGGCCGCGCGTTCCGGATGGCGCAGCACCTGGAGCGAATGGTGCGCGGGGCGGATTACCTGAAAATTCCGATGCCATATCCGCCGAAGGAGATCCAAAAATTTGTCACGCAGTTGGTGGAGATGAATTCCATGCCGGAAGGCGTTTTGCGCATTACGCTCACGCGTGGTTCTGGCGAGCGCGGCTATACGCCCGCCATGTCGGAAAAACCGTTCCTGGTCATGACTTTGCATCCGCTGCCGCCGATGCCGGCCGAAGGGCCGTTGCAATGGAGCATGATCACGTCGTCGTATCATGTGCCGGCGAGCGGTGCGATTTCGTCCTTTAAGACCACGAGCAAAATCCTGCACGTCTTCGCGCGGATCGAGGCGCACGAACGGGGCGCTGACGAGGCGTTGTTGCTGAACACGAACGGCGAAGTGGCGGAGACCGCCGGCGGTAATATTTTTTGGGTCTATCAAAACTCGATTTGCACCGTGCCGACGGGGCGCGGTGTTCTGCCCGGCATCACCCGCGCGGTCGTTCTGGAGATCTGCCAGTCGCTCGGTCTTGAAACGAACAAACGCGTCATCAAGCCGCAGCATCTGCGCAATGCGGAGGGCATCTTTGTTTCCCAAAGCGTCCTGGGGATAGTGCCGGTGGTGGCTTTCGACGGCGAGCATGTGGTGCCGTCGCCGTTGGTGGATCAGATCGCCAGTGCATATAACGAGATGCTGCTGAAGGAATGAATTCAAACTTGGCTCGCCATGCGTGGCAGGTAGATTGTTCCGGTGCCGCTTCTGGAAAAAATGCCGGTCAAACGCCGCAGTCGTTTCGGTGATTTTCTCGCCATCGTGCTCCTGCTTGCCGTGGTCACAGGGCTGGGCTGGCATTGGTGGCATAAAAAATCTTCGCGCAAACAATACCGGGTACAGTCAGATCCCGTGGCTACGCAGGTTGCAAGCCCGGTTCCGGCAAAGCTGAAGCCGATTGTCATTGCCCCGCAGATACCGGCGGACTTTCCACGACCCGTGCGCGATGCTTTTGAAGCGCAGGTCGCGCTGGCCCGGCGGGCGATCTCGCCCGGTTCGCTCGATGCCGCTATCGGCTCGCAGACGCGCGCAGCGATCGCGGCTTTTCAACGTTCGCAAAAAATTTCTGAATCGGGGATTCTGGACATGAACACGAGGGCGTTGCTGACGCTCGATGCTCCGTTACTGTCCACGTACACGGTCACCACGAACGATCTCGCGCGGCTTCAGCCGATTGGAAAAACCTGGCTCGCCAAATCCCAGCAAACCGCGCTCGATTTTGAGACGATTCTGGAACTGGTCGCCGAACACGCCCATGCGCATCCGTTGTTGATCGAAAAATTGAATCCGGAAATCGACTGGTCGAATGTTGTTGCCGGGACGGTTTTGAAAATTCCCGGGGTGGATTATCCCGAACCGGCAGACAAGGCGGCCTTGGTGGTGATTCATTTGTCGCAGAAGTATCTGGAGGCATTTGATCAAAACACAAATCTGCTTTTGCATTGTCCTTGCAGCATCGCGGCCAAGGTGGAGAAACGTCCCGTTGGCGAACTGCACGTGGCCGTCATCGCACCTAATCCGAATTACACATTCGACCCGGAGCTATTTCCCGAATCGGGCGAGACGCAAAAATTGATCCTGCCGCCCGGCCCGAACAATCCCGTTGGCGTCGCGTGGATCGGTCTCGACCGGCCGGGTTACGGGATGCATGGCACACCGGCGCCCGAGCAGGTCGGGCGCACGGAATCGCATGGTTGTTTCCGTTTGGCGAACTGGGATGCTGAGTATTTACTGGGCCTGGTCACGATTGGAATGCCGGTGGAAGTCGTGCCGTAAAATGGTGGCCGTCCGCAAGGACTGATTCCAAAAATCGCCGGAAATTATCATTGCCCGCTGGCATGGTTCGGCGAAAATGCCATTGAACTTAACGAAAGAAAATTATGACCACTGGAATCATGCTGGCTGAACCTTCGACGATTGCGATCGGGGCGATTGCGGTTTTGGCCGTGCTGGTATTGATCATCATCATCGTCGCCTTCGCCGTCATCGGCATTTACAACAAGCTCGTCACGATGCGCAACCGCTATAAAAACGCCTACGCGCAGATCGACGTGCAGCTCAAGCGCCGGTACGATCTCATCCCAAATCTCGTCGAGACGGCCAAGGGCTACATGAAACATGAGAGCGGCACGCTGACGGCGGTCACCGAGGCGCGCAACATCGCCTACACCGCGTCCAAGGGTGCGGCGGCCAATCCCGGCGATGCCGCGGCGATGAAAAATCTGGTCTCCGCCGAAAGCGGACTGGCCGGCACACTGAGCCGCCTGATGGTCGTGAGCGAGCAATATCCCGACCTCAAGGCAAACCAGAACATGATGCAGCTCACCGAGGAATTGACTTCGACGGAAAACAAGATCTCCTTCGCGCGCCAGGCCTATAACGACTCTGTCATGACCTACAACACCGATCGCGAAGTATTCCCGAGCAATCTTATCGCCGGCATGTTCAACTTTGCCGCTGCAGAATTGTTCGTCATCGACAAGCCGGAGCAAAAGGATGCGCCGAAAGTTTCGTTCTCATGAATTGTTGGATCGTTGAATCGTCAAATCGGAGAATGCGGTTCAACGATTCAACCTTTTAGCAATTTAGCGAATGGATTTTTTTCAACGTCAGGATGATGCCCGCCGCCGGACGAAATGGCTCGTCATCGGTTTCACGCTCGCCGTTTGTTCCATGGTCGTGATGACTTATGGCGTGGGGCTGATTGCTAAATATTACATTCTCGCCAAGACCAGCCGCCATTCCTATCAAGCCGATTTCAGCCCATGGGATTTGCATCTTTTCGGCATCACGACTTTTTTCACACTCCTGATTATCGGCGGCGGTTGCGCTTGGAAACACATTGAACTCGCCGGCGGCGGTCCGGCGGTCGCCGAATCCCTTGGTGGGCGGCTGGTGGATCCGAATACGTCCAACCCCGACGAACGCAAGCTGCTCAACGTCGTCGAGGAAATGTCCATCGCGTCCGGTGTGCCTATGCCGCAGGTTTACCTGCTCGAAGACGAGGACGGGCTGAACGCCTTTGCGGCCGGCCATACCACGAGCGATGCCGTCGTCACGGTTACCGCCGGCAGCATGAAAAGACTTTCGCGCGATGAATTGCAGGGCGTCATCGGCCACGAGTTCAGCCATATCTTGAACGGTGACATGCGTCTGAACGTGCGGCTCATTTCGCTGCTGTTCGGCATATTTTGCCTTGCTACCATCGGGCGTATCTTGTTGAACACCACGAGCAGCGGTCGTCGTGATCGCAATCAGTTGTGGATTGTCGGGTTGCTGCTGCTCGTCATCGGTTCGGCCGGGTATTTTTTTGGCCGGCTCATCCAGGCCGCCGTCAGCCGTCAGCGCGAATTTCTGGCCGATGCCTCGTCCGTGCAATTCACGCGCAACCCCGCCGGGCTTTCCGGCGCGTTGCAAAAGGTTGGCGGCTATACCTCCCTGATCTATTCGCCACATGCCTCCGACGCCGCCCATCTTTTTTTCAGCGATGTGAGTGGCAGCGCCTTTTTCGGTGCCATGGCCACGCACCCGCCGTTGGACCAACGCATCCGTGCGATCGATCCGGCTTGGGACGGAAAATTTCACCACGTGGCCGATGCGGAACGTGACTTGATCCATGCGGAAGAAACCGCGCCGCCGAGAAAGCCTTTGGTCGCCGACCAACAGCTTGCCAGGATGATTTGGGCCGGGGGTGCGATGGCCGATGACGCGAACTTCAAGCCGCCGGTGATCCGTCCGCACACTGTTTTGCCCAATTTGGGAACACCCACGCCATTGCATCTGCAATACGCGGTCCAACTCCGCGATGCGCTGCCGGACAGCATCAAGACCGCTTCACGCGAACCGCTGTCCGCCGCCGCCCTGGTTTACGCATTGATTTTGAGCGGCGACCAGGTGCTGTTTTTGAAGCAGATCGCAGAGATCGAAAAGCGTTTTTCCCGTGAGGTTTCCCAAAAAACCCTGGCGCTCAGTCCCGATGTCGCGACGATTGCGCGTCACGTCTGTTTGCCAATTGTAAATCTCGCCATCGGTGGTCTGCGGAATTTGAACGCAGACCAATTCCAAAAGTTTTCCGATACGATGCAGTGGTTGATCAACAGCGACGGGCGTGTGGAATTGTTCGAATTTGTGCTGCAAAAAATCGTCCAGCGGCATCTGGCGTCCAAGTTTTCCGCCGTGCGCCAGCCGGTGGTCCAGTACTACACGCTCAAGCCCCTCATGCCGGATTGCGTTGTCGTATTGTCGGCGCTGGCGGATATTGGTAGCGACGACGCCGTTGAAGTGAAGAAAGCTTTTGAAACCGGCGCGCCGTTTTTGCGTGCACCCGCCGAGGAGCCGATGGATCTGCTGCCACGGGAACAGTGCAGTGTGGAGGTCGTGAGCGAAGCGCTCGACCGGCTTGCGCTAGCCGCGCCGATCTTAAAAAAGAACCTGCTGGAGGCCTGTGCGCGTGTCGTTGGCGCGGATGGGGTGATTCAGGAGGGCGAAGCCGAGTTGCTGCGCGCCATCGCCGACACGCTGGATTGTCCGATTCCGCCGCTGGGTGTATGAACTCAAACCTTATGTGGCCATTGATTTTTGCCATAGTAGGTTTTGCAATATTAACTTGTGGTGTCGTTATTCGCAGAAAATTGAATGCATCTGAATACTGGCCCAATACAAGCGGAACAATTCTTGAATCTTCTGTAGAACCAGGGTGGAGTAGAGATGGAAGTGGACGGATTTATATTGTAAAACCAAAGGTAATATATAAATACCATGTGAGTGGAGAAGACTACACGTCCTCACAGTTGGCACTCGTTGAGGTGAGCACAGCTAGTGAGAATTTGGCCCGAGCCAAGGCGGAAAAATATAAGGTCGGCCAAAATGTTGTAGTTTATTACGATCCCCAAAAACCCAATTTTGCGACATTGCAAGTTGGCGACCCAACCGGCGGCAAATTACCGTTTGTCATAATGATTTTTGGATTGGGTTTTATAATTGCCGGAATGGTTTGGCTTCTCTCATCTCACCGTTAAAATTATCTACGCGCGCAATTCCGCCTGCAACTGCGTCTTCAACGCACCGAGGATTTTTTCGTGCGCAGCATTCACGTCGGCGTCGGTCAAAGTCTTGTCCGCCGCGCGATAGGTGAACGCGTAGGCCATGCTCTTTTGTCCGTCCGGCACGGATTTGCCGCGGAACACGTCGAACAGCTCCACGTTTTCCAGATTCGCCGCCTTGGCCTGCTTCACCGCTTGTAATACGGCTTCATGCGTCACGGCCTCGGGTACGAGCATCGCCACGTCGCGACGGCTCGAGGGGAACTGCGGGAGCGCCTTGAACGATTTCGCCGGGTTGCGCTTGCTGATAAGCAAATCCAGGTTGAATTCCGCCAGGAAAACTGCATCGCGCAAATCGTATTTCTTCGCGAGTGTTGGCAACAATTGGCCAAGTTCGCCCAGCGGCAGCTTGCCACCAAGCGTCACGGCGGCGGATTCGAGGAACAACGCCGTGCTTTCAGTGCGTTTGCCGAAGGCTGCGCCGCGCAAGCCGAATTGTTCGATGAATTCCTCGACCAGGCCCTTTAAATCATAGGCGTCGAGCTTCGCATCACGGTCGTCGCCGCTCCAGAAATTCAACGCGCGTTGGCCGGTGATGGCGATGGCGATATTGCGCTGTTCCTTCGTCTGGCCATTCACGCTGGTGAAGACTCGGCCGATCTCAAACAACGCCACGTCTTGATTTTTACGCGCAACGTTATGGCGCAATGAATGGATCAAGCCGGGCAGCAGACCGGGGCGGAGGACGTCCATGTCCGAACTCAAAGGGTTCGCCAGGGCAACCAGTTCTTCATTATTGGTCCTGCATTCGTCCTTCGAAATGAGCGTCTGACCTTGCGCTTCGTTCAAGCCCAGGCCGGTGAGAATGCGCCGGGCTTCGGCGATCTGGTCGTAAACCGTGTCGAACGTGTTGGAGCCGAGTGCACCGCGCGGCGGTGTGGATGGAATCTTGTCGATGCCATGAAGCCGGCCGATTTCTTCGATCAAATCCACCTCGCGTTTTAAATCCACGCGCCACGAAGGCGCACGGAATGTGCATTCGCCGGGTTGTTGCGCGACGGTTTCCAGACCGAGCTTGTTCAGATACGCGATCTGGTCCGCGTGCGAGATGCCGATGCCGAGCAAATCTTTGGACTTTGAAAAATTCAGCACGATGTCTTTCGGCGCCACCTGCGTCGGATGATTATCAATCGAATGGCCGAGCACCTGGCCCTCCGCCAGGTCGCAGATCAACTGCGCGGCGCGGCGGCTGGCCCAATCGCAGATGCCCACATCGCTGCCACGCTCGAAGCGATAGGAGGAATCGGAGCGCAGTTCGAGTTTCTTGGAGGTGGCACGGATGTTTTGTGGCTTGAAGGCTGCGCTCTCAATCAACACATCCACCGTGTTGGCGTTGATTTCCGTGTTTTGTCCGCCCATCACGCCGGCGAGTGCTATGCCCTTGGTTTCGTCTGCGATGAGCAACATCTGGTTCGTCAACGTGCGTTCCTTGCCGTCGAGGGTGATGAATTTTTCGCCTTCCGCCGCGCGGCGGATGACAAGCTTCGGCGGGTTTGCGCCGCTGCCCTTGAGCAGGTGATAGTCGAAGGCGTGCAACGGCTGACCGCTTTCCAGCATGACATAATTCGTGATGTCCACGACGTTGTTAATGCTGCGGGTGCCGACTTTTTCCAACGTATCACGCAGCCAGGCCGGGCTGGGGCCAACCTTCACCTTGCGGACGATGCGTGCGGTGTAACGCGGGCAAAGCTCGGGCTCGTCGTTTTGCACGCTCACCAGGCCGTTGATCGGTTCGGATTCCGTGTTGAGAAACTGGATGACGGGAATCTTCAGAGGATTTCCGGTGAGCGCGGCAACTTCGCGCGCAATGCCGATGACGCTGTTCAGGTCCGGCCGGTTCGGGGTGACTTCGAGATCGTAAACCACGTCGCTGCCGCTGCGGCCGAGGTATTCGGCGAACGGCTGGCCGACCCGGGCGTCCTCGCGCAAGATGAGCAGGCCGTCTTCCTTCTTGTGACCGATGGCTTCCGGGTCGAGGCCGAGTTCCTCGTGCGAACACATCATGCCGTGCGATTCCACGCCGCGAATTTTACCCACCTTGATGGTGAACGGTTCCTTGTCGCCGGGCTTCAACGGCAGAGACGCGCCAGGCAGAATCAGTGGCACCTTGTCGCCGGCCTTGAAATTCTGCGCGCCGCAGACGATCTGGCGTTCGCCCGTGCCGTCGTTCACGCGGCAGACGGAGAGCTTGTCGGCGTTCGGGTGCTTGTCGCGCGTGATGACCTGCGCCACGACGATACCTTCAAATGCGGCGGAGATCTTCTGCACGCCTTCGACCTCAAGACCGAGCATGGTGAGCCGCTCGGTCAATTCCTCGGGCGACCAGTTGAAATCGACGTATTGTTTGAGCCAGTTGAGTGTGACTTTCATCGCAAAATTCGGAGCGTTATTAAATCATAAAACAGGCGGTTCCGGCAATGTTTCAATCCTTGCCGGTCAGTTTGATGGGGATTGCGGGCGGAAACTGCGTCCAACCACCACGCCCACCACGCTGCCGATCATAGCGCCCGCTGCAAAATCGGAAAACCAGTGGATGGTCATCGAAACGCAGATGCCGATGTAAAACGCATACGCCAGCGCCAGCCATTTCAGAAGCGGACGTTTCGGAAACAGCATGACAACCGTGACCGCCATCGCAAATGCCACGGTTGTATGCGACGAAGGCCAGCCCCAAAACACGCCGCCACGGTCGAAGCCAAACTTGAATACTTGGCTGATATCTTCGCCCACCTTGTGCTCCGGATGTGCGCGGCCGGTGAAACATTTATAGACGGATGAAATCATCCAGCCCAGCAAGGCTGCCTGACCAATCGCCCACCCGAGCCAAGACATACGCTTATGGCTGCCGATAGAACCGCTGATGATGAACGTGGCCGGCACTAACACCGGCAGAAACATTCCACCCCACAAGGCCGGTTGCCACCAATGGAGCGCTACGAGCCCGCGCATTGCCCGAAAATAAAACCAATCGGAACCGGACAACACGCAGACAATGGTTAACACGATGGCGGCCAAGTGGCAAAAAATGAACCGTCCTTTAAAACAACCGAGCAGATTGTGCGGCAGGGTGGAGAAGAAATTATTCAAGCAAATCGAGTAAATCAGATTCCCGCCATGCACACACCTAAATTTGGCACGCTGGACTTTCCGTGCGGAATTTGACGAGACCAAGACATATTGGCATGGTAACCACTGATTCCTACAAAGACACTCAAAGCAGCCTCAGCAAAACAGGCCAGTTTCATTCGGGTTCAGGATTTTGATTACTTTTGCGCCAGAAGCCAATGCTCATGCAACCACCAATGCCAGGTCGCTCCGGTTGAAATGACTTGTTTGAACCCGGTCTTTTTCAACTCGGCGATCAATTCACCTTTGTTGAACCCGATTTCGTGCGTATTTGATAATTTTGCCACGCGATAGGCGATGAATGTATGCAAAACATTTGGTTCATTGCAAATCAATAGCCAGCCGCCGGGCTTCAAGCAGGCAAAGCTGGAACGCAAGGTTTCCCGCCAATCGAACGCATGATGCAGCGCTTCGTACACGAAGGCGGCGTCATAAGTCTCCGTGCCAGCCACGGTATGGACGGATTCCATCGGGGCGGCCATAAATTTCAACTTGGGTGTCAGGCCTTTGGTTTCCAAACTGGCCGCTCGCCGGTTGGCATCGGCGATATCAATCTCTGAAATCGTCGTGCCAACCACCTCATAACCCGTGGCTGCGAGAAATTCCGCCATCCAGCCGACTCCGCAACCAAGCTCGAGGACTTTGGCCGGCGGGTTCTTTTGCACCCGCGCCAGATCCTCCGCCAACTTGATGAAATGGCCGAGGTAGCGGCGGCCGGATTCTCCCGGCCAGAAGGGTTTGGTCCGGTTGTTCTGCCGGACTTCCGCCTCCGACATGCCCGGGATGGATGAATGATAATCCCGCTCCGCCTGGTAAGTCTTTTGCCGGTCGGGAAATTTCGGCGGGAAAAACCCCTTGGCATAATCATCCAAAATCAGCCAGAGCCCGGCCTGCAATTTGCCGGCTTTGGAAAGCGGAAAATTCCAATTGCGCACATTTTCCGCATACAAATCCCGGCCGCGGCGCAGCAATGGCGATCCAGCCAGGACTCCGGCTGCTCGTTGCATGAGGGTTGCGGCCATGCGGGTCAGAATTGCCTCAAGAACCGCACGTCGTTCTCGTAAAACAGGCGGATGTCATTGATGCCGTAGCGGAGCATCGCGATGCGTTCGATGCCGAAGCCGAACGCCCAGCCGGTCCATTCCTTGGGATCGTAGCCGACGGTCTCGAACACCTGCGGATGCACCATGCCGCAGCCGGCGATCTCCAGCCAGTCCTTGCCCATCTTCTTGACGAGCGCATTGGTGAAATCGATCTCGTAGCTCGGCTCGGTGTAGCTGAAATAATGCGGCCGGAAACGGATCTTCACATCGCTGCCCATGAGTTCGCGAAACACGAATTCCACCGTGCCCTTCAGGTCGCCCACGGTGACGTTCTTGTCCACGTAAAGCCCCTCGATCTGATGGAACGTGGGATTGTGCGTGGCGTCGGCATTGTCGCGGCGATAGACGCGACCGGGAACGATGATGCGCACAGGCGGCGCCTGTTTTTCCATGACGCGAATCTGCACGGACGAGGTGTGTGTGCGGAGCAGGCGCTTTTCAGCGGTGTTGAGATAGAACGTGTCCTGTGAATCGCGCGCCGGATGGTCGGCGGGCGTGTTGAGCGCGTCGAAGCAATGGTACTCGTCCTCGATCTCCGGTCCGTCGGCAACGGCGAAACCGATCTTACGGAAGGCGCGGACGATATCATCGGTGACCTGGGTGAGGGGATGCAATTTGCCGAGTGCGCGGCGGCGTCCGGGCGAGGTGAAATCGGTTGGTTCCTTCGGCAGCGCGGCCTTGAGTTCGAGTTCCTCGCGGCGGGCGGCAAGCGCGGCTTCGAGGGCGGACTTGGCGGCGTTGATGATTTTACCGGCGCTGGGGCGATCCTCCCTGGAGAGGGAGCCGAGCTGTTTCATCAGCGCGGTGAATTTGCCATTGGGTCCAATCCATGAACCTTTGGAATGTTCGAGCGAGCCCAGGTCAAGCGCCTTGCGCAATTCGGCCAGGGCCGCTTCTTTCATCGGTTCGATTTCATTCAGGAACGACATAAGCAGAGTTTCAAGTTTTCAGTTTTCAGTTTCAAGTTTTGAGTCAAAAAAGAAAACAGGCGGCTGTTGCCAGCCGCCTGCTCACTTGAAACTGATGTTGTTTACGCCTTGGCCAGGGTGGCGGCGGGCTTGTTCTTGAGCGCGGCCTTGGCGGAATTGATGATTTCGCCAAACGCAGCGGCGTCGGTCGCGGCGAGGTCGGCCAGCACCTTGCGGTCGAGGCCGATTTTGGCGGCCTTGAGACCTTCCATGAAGCGGCTGTAGGTCAGGCCGGCTTCGCGGACGGCGGCATTGATGCGGATCTGCCAGAGGTAGCGGAACGTCCGCTTCTTGGTGCGGCGGTCGCGATAGGCATACACGCGGCCGTGGTCCACGGCGTCGGAGGCGTAGCGGTAAAGTTTGCTGCGCTTGAGGCGGAAGCCCTTGGCAGCTGTTAACATTCTCCCGCGACGTTTGCGGGAGGCCGGTGAATTGGTGACGCGCATAAGATTATTTCAGGAAATCAGCCGCGATGGCTGAACGGCAGGCTTTGGAGGATGCGATAAGCGTCGGTCTTGTCCACGATGACAGACTTGCCGAGACTGCGGAGACGCTTGGCGTTTTTGGATTGAGCCAGATGGCGGCGGCCGGCGCGCGAGCGCTTGACCTTGCCCGTGGCGGTGATCTTGAACCGCTTGGCGACGGATTTGTTTGTTTTGATGCCTTTTGGACGACGCATAAATTACTTTCTTATTCTTATAAAAAGAGCGCGAACAATACCTGTTGGCGCGCCCGGTAGCAAGCAGGAAAATTTATTTCCACGGTTGTCTCTTACGGAGCGTTGGTGCTGATGCCGGAGAGACCCGCCGCGGGCTTGCTGAAATCAACCGGCGCGCCGCTGTTTTCACGGGCCAGGACGTCGGCGGTGATATCCACGGACGGGTCGGCGTAAAGCACGTTGGGCGTGAGGTTGGCGCTGGCGGCGGACGAATCCAGCACGACTGCATAACCGCCGGACTTGGCGGTGTCGGAGACGTATTTTTGGATCTCCGTGACGAGGTTGCCGATCATGCGCTGGCTCTTGTCGGCGAGCTGGCTTTGAGCGGTGCGCTGGTAGGATTCGAAATTGACCTGGCGCGAATTAAGGTCGCGCGCCGCGTCAGCGGCGGCGGCCTTGCGCTTTTCGCGTTCATCGGCCGAGATCGCGGAGTCATTGGCCTGGTCAAGCATCTGCTTGTAATCGTCCTTGGCCTTGTCCAGCGCTTCCGACATGTCCCGCAAATCCTTGCTGGCTTCGGCCTTGTCCTTGTCGATGGCGACCTGTGCCATCTTGGTCTTGTAATACCCGTTGAACAGTTTTTTCATGTCCACCGTGGCAATCTTTTGCTGCGCGGATGCGGAAAGGGCGAAAGCCATCAGGGCGGTGACGAGAATCAAATGACTAATTTTTTTCATGGACGCAAATTTCATGGACGTAAATTAAACCAGAGCTGCTTTGACTAGGCGAGCGCGAAAATGTTCAGGTTAAAACTGTTTAAAGCGGTAAAACCTCATTGAGTTCGACGGATCGAAGGTATAGGTGTAATTGCCGTTGGTCAGTACGGGCATGGGATTGGTCAAGGTGACCCAGTTCGTGGTGGCTTCGAGGACGTACAGGTTCGTTTTAACGCTATTCGTTTTGATGATGTTGTTCTGATTGGTGGTTACGATATAGACATTAGTAACGATTGTAGCGGCCATCAGCAAATTGGACGCAGTTTCGAGCAGAAGGTTCGAAGGTGTCAACTCACTGATGGGTGCCCAAAAGACCAGAACATTGGTGCCGGAATGCGCCGCGCACAGAACGGGTGAATTGGTTGTGAGAATACGGGCGACGAAGGCGTCGTTCGTGCCGTCCATTTTGGAGTGCACCGCCGCCGTCAGGTTCGTTGTCCAGGAGCCGAGGACCGGGAAATTGGTCGAGGCCGTTTGGCCCGCGATAATGGCATTGCCTTCGTTATCCACGGCAATGGCGTTGCCGTAGTCACCCCTTCTTCCGCCGATGTTTGCCGAGTAGATGAGCGAGCTGAAATCGGAGGTGAACGCCGTCACAAACGCATCGGACGCGCCGGAATTGGTAACGCGTAGTGAACCAAAAACTCCGGTATTGAAAGCATTGTAATTTGTCCTCGAAGTTGTTGTGCCCACGACAAAAACGTTTCCGCTGCTGTCGAGCGCCACGCCGTTGGCGACGTCATAACTGTCCCCGCCGAAAATCTGCGAGTAACCAATGGTGGCATTGGTGGTGGTGGGGGTGACGGTCACGGTGATTTGCGTGAGGAACGCGTTCGTGACGTTGCCTATCCCGGCCATGTTCGTGCGTACGAAGGAGGAAAGCTGCGCGCCGTTTGTAGAGTTCGGGAAATTGGTCGAGACCGTCCAGCCGACGACATAGGCGTTGCCTGACGCATCCGCGGCGATGCCGGTGGCCACATCGTCATTCGAACCCCCGAGGAAGGTCGAGTATTCCATATTCAGGTTCGGGCCGTTCACAGTGAAGGCGGTGACAAAACCGTCCGTGGCGTTGACGTGTTTTGTGATGTTGGTGTTGCCGTTAAGGTGGTTCCAGTTGGTCACGCCGTTAACCCATGGAAAATTGGTCGAGCCGGCCTGGCCGGCCACGAACACCATGCCGTTGTTGTAACAGATCGCGTTGCCCAGGTCATTGTTCGTGCCGCCAAGGTAGGTCGAATAATTCAGGTTGGTTCCACCGAAGGAAATTTCCGCGATAAAGGCGTTGCCGTTGACGTAAAAATTATTCGTGCACCGTAGATGAGTCTGGTAGGCCGTGGCCAGAGTGACGGGAAAATTGCTGGAGAGGGTGTAACCGGTCACATAAGCGTTATCGGAGGAATCAATCGCGATGCCATAAGCCGCATCCCAACTGCTGCCGCCGAGATAGGTGGAATACACCAGGTTGGTGCCATTGCTCCCCAGTTCGGTGACAAAGGCATCAAGAGGATATTCGCTGACAGCGGACTGGAAAACGCCACTGATATTGCTGCCGTTAAAATTTGTGTATTGCAATGCATATGCGACCGGAAAATTAGTGGAATCGGTCGCGCCAGCTACAAAGGCATGTCCGGCACTGTCCACGACCAGCGAGTAGGCGATGTCATCCCGGCTGCCGCCAAGATAAGTGCAGTAGAGCAGGTTGGTTCCAGTTTTGTCAAAATGCGCCACAAATGCGTCGCCGAACAAACTCGTGCCGCCGTTGAAATTCGTTGTCATTGAAACGGTGTTCGTCGCGAACCCAATGTTGTTGGTGACTTGCGTTGAAAAAGTCTGTCCGGCGATAAAAATGGAATCGTCCGTTGGGTTCACCGCGACGGCCAGGGCTTTTTCCCCATGGTTGCCGCCAAAATAAGTCGAGAAGCCCAGCACGGGATCAATCACCAGGGGCAGCGTGTGATCAAAAGCGCCGACTTCAAACGCCACGGTACGCGCGTCCAGGATCCGGTAACCGGCATCGACTTTTTGGCGCTGGCCGGAAACGATCTGGTACGTGTCCGGCTTGTGCTGGATGATCTCGCCGCCGTCGGCGCGGATGACCAGTTGTCCTTCGGCATCGATGGAAATTTTTTCCGCACCGTCAAAACGGATGGCGATCGTGTCCGGTTTCACGCCGGCGGCAAGATTGAAATCATACTCCAGATTCCGGTTGTCACCGTAATAGACGACGTTGACGCCGGGGTAGACGTTGTCGAGGTGGACGCTGCCATAAGCTGGAATCGCTGTCCGCCATTGCGCCGGATTGTCACCGGTAAAATAATTGATGGTGCCGCCCAGTTTTGCGCCGGCGGAAATTTCCGCGCCATTGCCGGCGCCGGCGAAGGTCATGCGCACGGATGCCTGGTCGGTGCCGGACTTCCGCAGGATGAATTCCGCGCCGGACGCGGTGACCTGAAATTCGGCGTCACGGGCGTGGGCGGTGAATGCGTGGTTATCGGAGCCGGAACTTTCAAACCACAACGGCACGCTGCCAAACACCGCTTCGGCCAGCGCCGGTTTGCCGGCCGCCAAAACCATGGCGGCGCAGACGGTGCAAATAAATTTTTTCAGACAAGGATTCATCTTAATAGTCACGGGTAAAGCCGACGCGGAACTGGAATTTGCCGCCACCGCTGTTGAATTGGTCGTGGTTGATCGGGATGCCGTAGTCGAGGCGCAACGGGCCGAGGCGCGGTATGTTCAGGCGGATGCCCAGGCCGTAGTCGTCATCGTAGCTGCCATTGAATTTGTAACCGGTCATGCCAACGGCGCCAATGTCATAAAACGCGGCCAGACGCAGGCTGGGGCCGGAGTCTTTCTCGAAAATCGGGATGCTATATTCGATCGAGCCGAACCAGAAGTTGTCACCACCGATCGGTTCCTGGTAGTAAACATGTCCGGTCGGGTCGACAATAGTATTCGGGTCACGCGGGGCGATGTTGCGGAATTTGAAACCACGCAGGTCATAAGCACCGCCAAGATAATAGCGGTCATAAAACGGCACATCGCCGCCGGAAATGGCCTGGGTCACGCCGGCGCGTCCGCCGATTTCGATCACGTGGCCTTTCAGAGCATTCGGGAAGAAATAGGAAAGCCCCGGGAAATACCACGACGAGTGCAGCTCGATTTTGTAAAAAGTCTGGTCGCCGGTGCTGATTTCGCCGGTGAGTTCGGAACGCTGGCCGTGATTGGGCAGCTCGTTGCTGTTGCGCGTGTCATAGGCGAGCGAGGCGCCCACGCGATTAAAAAAGTGGTCGCCGGTCTGTTCCAGAATCGAGGGCGGGACGTTGGGTTGAACCGGAAAGCCGGTTACGTGATTTAAATCTAACCCGTGCCAGCCGCTGTTCAAGTCGATGCCGACATCTTCGATCGTGTCATAAATACTTCCGATCAGAAAGTCCTGGCCGAGGGCGCGGGTCAGGCCCACGCGTACGCCGGTGCGGGTCTCGTCGTAGATATTGTTCGGGCTTTCAAAATCTAATTGGTGGCGGTAAAGATCGACGTCCAGCGACAATTTCCGGTTCAGGAACCAGGGCTCGATAAATTCGAGTTCGTAGTCCTGACGTTCGGTGCCGAGCTGGACCTTGAGGCGCATCTTCTCCCCGCCGCCGGTGAAGTAGGGCGGGTGGAACAGGTCGAAATTTCCCTGTGTGACCTCCGCATAGCCGACGAGCGAGTCCACTGAACTGAAACCGGCCCCGACGGTGAAATTGCCCGTATTCTTTTCGTCCACATTGATCACCAGGTTCTTGTGATCCTGCATCGGCGGGTCGGTGGGCTCGGGGTTGATGTCCACCTTTTCAAAATAGTCGAGCCCTTCGAGGCGTTGTTTGCTGATCTTGACGCGCACCATGTCCATGACTTCGCCGGGGTTGATCGCCAGTTCGCGGCGGATCACCTTGTCCTTGGTTTTGAGGTTGCCGCGGATCTCGATCTTCTGGACGTAGGTCTTTTGCGAATCATCCATCGCAAATTCCAGATCCATCGTGCCTTTGTCCAGGTTGGGAACCTTCAACACGCGCAGCGCTATTCCCTGGGAGATGTCCACATAGCCCTTGCCTCCGTAAAAATCCTGCACCGCATCGGTGTCCTTGCTCATGCCGTCGGGGGTGAACGTGTCGCCGGCATCCATCGGCAGGCCGTTCGGACCGAGTTTGCCCTTCAGGTGCTGGAAATCGTGGTTGGCCCGCAAGCCATTGGCGATCTCGGCATCGGTGAAGATCTTGTTCCCTGAAAATTTGACCGAACCCACCTTGTATTGCCTGCCTTCATCCACGAAATATTCGATCACCATCGTATTGGGCGTCGGGTGGACCAGCTTCACGTCCTTGATGTCGATATCAAGATAACCATGGGCGCGGTAAAAGTCCGAGAGCAGGTCGCGGTCGGCATCAAATTCGTCCTCCTTGAAAAATCCGCTGCCGGTGATCCAGGAAAACATCCAGCGGCGCTTGATCTTCAATTCGCCCCGCAGCTCCTTTTGGGGAAACGCCTTGGCACCGATGAATTCCACGTCGGTGATCTTCACTTTGGGCGCTTCGTCCACATGAAAGATCACCGTCGCATGGCCGGCCAGTTCCATATCGCCGGTCAGGATATATTTCACCTTGGTGTCGGAAAGCCCGTCGCCTTCATACACTTTCTTCATTTCCTGCACGTCGGTGAATAACTTCTGTTCATCCAGCGCGTCGCCGACCTTCACGGTGACCTTTTTCTTCAGCTTCGCGTCGGAAAGCTTCTTGTTGCCCTCAAATTTGATTTCCGTGAGGCGCGGACGCGCCTGCACGGTGTAAGTCAGGACCACCCCGCCGTCATCGGCCTGGTCCACGGACACGCGGACATTGTAGAACTGCCCGGTCGCGTAAAGGGAGTGGATGTCATCCTGCGTCAGGCCCGGCATGAAATTGCCGCCAGTCTTGAGCTTCAGGTTGGCCCGGATGTAATCCTCGCTGACCGACGAAGGCCCGACAAATTTGATGTCCACCCGGTCGACCTTTTGACCCGTGCTTTGCGCCAGCGCGGTCGTCGCGCAACCCAGCAACACGGACATTCCCAATGGTTTTAGGAAAGATTTTACCTTAACGGCCTTCCGGCACGTCTTCCTGGCTGAGTTTTGCGGCGCTTTCAAATCGTGTGTATGGTTTCAGGAACGTCAGGCTCACATCACCGGTCGGGCCGTTACGCTGTTTGGCGATCACCAAATTTACCGCCACGCCCTCGGCTTCATCGGCCACGGATGAGGCGTCTTCATCATCGCCCGCGTTCGGCTTGTATAGCAGACCAACCAGGTCCGCATCCTGTTCAATCGAACCCGATTCGCGCAAATCACTCATCCGGGGCTTCCGGCTCTTGTCTTTTTCAATTTCCCGGTTCAACTGCGCCAGCACGATCACCGGCACGTTTAATTCCTTTGCCAGTGCCTTGATGCCGCTGGAAATTTCGGCG
>DATHOG010000043.1:0-30714 GCA_035485115.1 Candidatus Sulfotelmatobacter sp.
GTTGATTGTGGCGGGCGAGCTGGTGCCGAAAGCGGTGGCCATCCGGCGAACGCTGCCGGCGGTGTTGCTGACGGCCCGGCCGTTGGTCCTTTTTTACCGGATCGCCTTTCCGTTCATCTGGGTTTTGCATCGTTCTTCACAATTCATTTTGAAACAACTCGGCATCGGCGTGAATGAAATCTATGGGGGCAAGTCGGAGGAGGAGTTACGCGTGGTGCTGGCGACGGCGCAAGGTTCGAACGACCGGCGCAACCTGATCTTGAACGCGCTGGACCTCCGGCAGCGCACCGCGCGCGAAGTGATGCGCCCGCGAAACGAGATTTCCCTTTTCAGTTCGGACGCGACGCTGGCCGAGTGCATGGAGATCGCCGAGGCCACACGCTATTCGCGGTTTCCGATCTGCGATGACGGCGATCCGGACAAGGCACGCGGCGTGGTGCACATCAAGGATGTTTACGCGCTGCGCGACAAGGCGCGGACGGCGGCGGACCTGCTTCCGCTGGCGCGCAAGTTGATCTGCGTGCCGGAAACCGCACCGCTGGAAAAACTGCTGAAGCGGCTTATGGAGCGAAAATCGCACTTCGCCTTTGTGGTGGATGAATTCGGCGGAACGCTTGGCATCCTGACACTGGAGAACATCATCGAGACGCTCGTCGGGCAGATCCAGGACGAATTTGACGCGGAGGCAACGCAGTTCATCCGCCGGAGTGAAAGTCTCTGGGAAATATCCGGCACATTGCCGTTGCACGAGCTGGAAAAGATCATTGGACATGTCGAGCACGATGAAAGCGTGGCGACCGCAAGCGGCTGGGTGACGGAAAAGCTTGGCGGTTTCCCCAAGACGGGCGATACGTTTGCGCTCGGCAGTTTTGAATTCCGCGTGGAAGAGATGGACGGCCCCCGCGTGGCGAAATTGAAGATCGCGCAACGAAACAAGCCTACCATTTAGCACCGCGCACCGCGAAAAATCCGGCAAGGGTGGCGATCACCGCGTCCACCGCGAGCGCCGGCCACATTTTTCCCTCCGCCGCACCGACGGCAAACAGCAGCAGCGCCCCGAGCCAGCAAAACAAGGGGTGATAATCCGGTCCCGCGGAGGGTCCGGGCTGTTTGCGGATGAGTGACGGGGTGATAAACAACAACAGCAACAGGGTGACACAGCTCCAACCGAGGAAATTCATCGCGGATGTGCCGTACCAGTTGATCGCCAGCCGGGTCGGTTGCCAAAGCCAGAGATGTTTGACGTGCCATGCCCACGGTTCCAATGCGAAGTCGAACGCAACCGCCAGCAGGGTTGTGAGTGCAATCAGCCAATAGCCGTAAACTTTTGTCTTCCGCCACGGACGCAAAACCAGACGGGCGGTACCGCGGGAATTGAACACCACGGCGATCCAGAGCAGGGGAATGGTCCATGGGACCGCGTCAAAGATTTTTTCACCGGCGGTCGAGGTGAAATCGACCGGACCGAACGGCAGGGAGGTTTTTACGCTAAAACCGTGCGCCGCGCCGCCGATGAGTGCGGTGACCAGCGCGGCGGTCAAAACATTTTGCAATGGAAGCTGGCGGTTCAGCGCGGCGATGCCGGCCAGGGTGGCGAGCAAAATTAAAATGGCATCAAGCCCCGGGAATCCGCGCGGCGAAAAAATTTCGACAGCGAAAGCAAGGGCCAGGAGCGTGTTTAACGTCCAAAAGATCC
Organism: Candidatus Sulfotelmatobacter sp.; assembly: GCA_035485115.1. Lineage (GTDB taxonomy): Bacteria > Verrucomicrobiota > Verrucomicrobiia > Limisphaerales > UBA11358 > UBA11358. Next base: position 1,697 of record DATHOG010000043.1, read on the forward strand.
GCAGCCGCAGATTGTCAGACATTTGCATCTGAATAACGGACAGTTTAGGCGAAAGCGGCCGGCGTGAAACGGCAAAATTGTGGAATTTTGGTGACAAATAGAATTGCCTTGAGCGCGGGCATCGGTTTTGCTTCGCTCATCATATATGACTTTGGACGAATTTGGCAGGTTCATCAAGGAATGCGCGGAACAGATGAATTCGCGCTACGGCAGCCCGGTGTTCGATGAATGGGCGGTGGTCTCGCTCGTCGAGAACCGCGCGAAGGTGCTGGCCTATACCGGCCCGCGCAACGACGACTTCCTGAAAAACTTTGCGCGCGACCTCGGCACGCTGCGTTCGGCACTCGTCGGCGGCGGCTACGGGCCGGGCGATTTTGAATTTGCACGCCACGGCACCGGGACGGGGTACGAGGCATTTCTGGTGGTGGGAGTCGGGCTTTATCTGATCTGCAACAATACGAGCGACAGCATGGAAAGCATCACGAAGAATCCGCGCTGGCTGGGCGCGCAGGTGCCGTTCGCGGAACTATCGGAAAAGGTGCGGGCGAATCCGTTGGCGGTATCGTGGGATACGCGTTTGTTCCACAAGACTTGAACGGATTAGTTCAAAAGCCCCTTCCAGCAAAACCAGCCGTAAGCGCCGATGAGCGCAAGGCCCGCGAGACGCGGCAGTCTTCCCAAAAGTGCGACGCAAAAAAGATGCAGAAAGGTCGCGAGCAGCAGGATGTAAATTCCCGTCTCAAAAAACGGCGGCATGGGCATGGGGCGATACAGCACGAATATGCCGATGCATAGCGGGATCGAGACGTGCGCGTCGCCGACCTGCGAGGCATAGACGACCTCCGGCTGCCGGCGCAGGCTGTAGTAAAGCGCGAGCAACCCGTTCGGCAGCACCATCAGCCAGCCGCTGAAAAACCCCTGATGATCCTTGATGAAGCATTTTGGCAGGGTCGATACCCAGGATACCAGCCAGTCGGTGCTGACATAAATGCCGTAGGCACCGACCATCAGCAGCGCCATGTCCACGGGAAACATCCAGCCGAGCGGCGAGTGACCCTGGCGCGCGTTTTGTTTCAGCACTTCAAAGACGTGGAACAGCTGCCAGAACAAAAAAAGTCCGACGAGCACGAGGCCTTCCTTGAAGACAATGGTGCCGTCGCTGCCCAGCGCCCAAACCGCGCCGGTAAAGAATACGATGGCCAGCATGGTCATCAATAACGAGAGCCGGTTCACCTGATAAACGCTGCCGCTGGTTTTGCCGGATTTCTTCTTTTTGCCGTCGCCGGAATTTTTTTGCTCGGCCACGTTAAGCCCCAAAATCACTGCCGGCACCCCGAGCACGAGCGTCATGTTAGTGACGTTATTGACGAGCGAATTCATCATCACATCCGCGCCGCTGCCGCCATGGCGGCCGAGAAGAAAGGCATAAAGCAAGTTGCCCAGGCCGGAACAATACGGCATCACCAGCGTGCCGAGCACCGTGCCTTCGAAGCCCGCCGCACTCATGGCCTCCAGCCGCCAGACCATCAGGAGCGAGGCGACGATAAATATCGCCACGAACAGCCAGGGCGCAAGGACACCCTTGGCCTCGATCCAGTGGATAAACGGATTCAGCACGCGGCGAAGTTATGCGATTTTTTTTGCAGACGCGAAATTTATTTCCGGCGGAAGACCTTGCCGATGTCCGCCTGGCTGACCGGTTTGATGAGCATTTCGTCAATGTTGACGTGTGCCGGACGTGAAGCGACCCACACCAAAATCTCCGCGATGTCGGCGGCGACGAGCGGGTTTGTCCCTTCGTAAAGTTCCCCGGCCTTTTTCAGATCGCCCTTGAAACGTACGATGGAAAACTCCGTTTCCGCCAGTCCCGGGTCCACGGTGCTGACGCGAATACCGGTGCCGAAAAGTTCGTGACGCAGGACCCGCGTGATGGCCAGTTCGCCGGCCTTGGCTGCGCAATAGGCCGAGCTGCCAGCATAGAATGACCGCGCAGCCAGGGATCCGATGTTGATTATGCTCGCGCCATCATCGCGCGGCATCAAGGGCAGGGCGGCGCGGGTCATCCGCAATAAGCCGAGGACGTTCGTCTGGAGCATCATTTCCCAGTCCGCATCCTTGCCATCGGCCACGGTGTCCGAACCGTGGGCACCGCCGGCGTTGTTGACGAGGACGTGCAGCGGAAGCGATTTCAGTTTCTTTTTTGCCCAGGCAATAAATTCTTCGACGCTGGCGGTGCGGGAAACGTCCAGTTCATGGAAATGCGATTCCGTCGCCCCGTTCTTTTTGGCCCCGGCCGAGACTTTTTTCAAGCGGTCGAGACGGCGTGCGCCGAGCAAAAGTTTTGCCCCTTCCGTGCCAAAGGCGGCGGCCGCCGCAGCTCCAAAGCCGCTGGACGCGCCGGTGATGAGCACCCATTTGTTTTTCAGCGAAAATTTCATCAAGCGATTTTATTCATGAGGTGTTGATTTTTTATTTTCGATCCGCTCTTCCAGTTTCAGCCAAGTGGACAGTTTGTCGAATAGAAATCCAATCGCGATGGCCCAAAAACAGCCGACGATGACGGCGATGACGCGGTCAAGCGAGCTGTCCCATTTGCTCGCATCACTGGTGAAGGTGACGATGACGACGGCGGCGAACGCAGGCTTCATGGCATCGTCGGCCTTGAGCAAGTAGCAAACCAGGCCGGTGAGCATCACCCCGATGGCGAGGGCAGGCAGGGCATGGCCGATTACGACGTTCAGCACCGCGCCGCCGAAGGCACCGGCAAGGTTGGCAATGATACGGATGAAAGATGCCTTGAATGACAGATGCAACGTCGGCTGGATGACGAGCACTGCGGAAATCGCCGCCCAGCCTGCGCCGGGCAGTTTGAAGTCCTCGTAACAGACCACCGCCGCAACGGCCGCCATGGCCGCTTTCAGGGAAAAAATCACGGCTTCCAGATGACGCGGTTGCATGAAGAATACTACTCAAACAAAAGCCGTTTGGTGTGGACTGGTGGAGCCTAGGAGGCTCGAACTCCTGACCTTCTCATTGCGAACGAGACGCTCTACCAACTGAGCTAAGACCCCAGCCACGAGACGGAAATTATGCCCGTGATAAGATTGCAATCAAGCCAAAATGAAACGAAAAGATGATGAACCAAAATGGGCTGGATGATTCGGCGTGCGCCTTTTTTGTCGGGTTGAAAAAAATTCAACATCCAATCCAGATTGGAAATTTTGGAACAGTTGAAAATGTATGGAAATGAACGGTTTTTAATTTTGGCATCGCATCTGCTTAATGACTGATGTTGCGATGTTGTAAGTTTAGGGTGGGGAACAGGGGTGCGGCGAAGTCGTGGGGATTCGCGCCGTACTCCCGCTGAGACCAAGGAGATTTGCACAACGCACGCGCCCGTTGAGGTTGCCGGTGTTTTTAACTGTGCCTATAAGGAGGTGGCAGTAGGCATCGATGTCTCGGACGGGGCGCGTGCGTGTGATTCTGGTAACTTCCAAAAGCCATGAATAAAATACAACTCATCAAGCTTCTCGTCGTGACAGTCCGCCACGCGTGGTTTAATTTCCGCGCATGGCAAAAACGACCCTGACCTTGGGCCATTCGCCCGACCCGGATGACGCGTTCATGTTTTACGCGCTCGCGAAGGAATTGATTCCGACGCACGGTTTTCACTTCCAGCACATCTTACAGGACATCCAGACCTTGAATGAACGCGCCACGCGGGGCGAACTTGATATCTCCGCCGTCAGCATCCACGCCTACGCTTTCGTTTCCGACAAATATGCGTTGCTGCCCAGCGGCGCGAGCATGGGCGACGGTTATGGCCCGATGCTGGTCGCGAAACAAAAATTTTCGCGCGAGGAAATCGCCCGGAAAAAAATTGCCGTGCCCGGGACGATGACCAGCGCGTTTCTCGCACTGCAGTTGTGGCTGGGGAAGACGGCGAAGGAATTCAATTATATCGTCGTGCCGTTCGACCAGATCTTTGCCGCCGTCAAAAACGGCACTGCCGAGGTCGGCCTGATCATCCACGAGGGCCAGCTTACCTTCCAGAACGAGAAATTGGTTTTGTGCGAAGACCTCGGGGTTTGGTGGGGCCGCGAAAATGGCGGTCTGCCCCTCCCGCTGGGCGGAAACGTGATCCACAAAAGACACGCCCCGGAGCTCCGCAAAAAGATTTCCGACACGCTCACAGCGAGCATCCAATTCAGCCTCGATCACCGCCCTGAAGCCGTGCAGCACGCCCTGCAATACGCCCGGGACATGGGCCGTGACCTCGCCGACAAATTTGTCGGGATGTATGTCAACCACTGGACGCTCGATTATGGTGACAAGGGCAGGGAATCCATCCGCCGTTTCCTGAACCTTGGTTTCGAACGCGGTATCATCCCACACCGCCAGGAGCTGGAATTCGTGGTATGAAATTTTTCGCCATCCTGGCCGCGGCAATTCTGGTTTCGTCGGCATCGGCGAAGGAGTTTTTCATCTATTTCGGCACCTTTACCAATGCCATGAGCCAGGGCATCTATGTGGCCCGGCTGGATGCAGACACGGGAAAAATTTCCGAACCTGAACTGGCGGCGGAAACGTACAGCCCGTGCTGGATCGCGGTAGCGCCGGATCAAAAACATATGTACGCCGCGAACAGCGTCAAAACCTTCAATGGCGAGGCCGCCGGTGAAATCAGCGCGTTTGCGCTGGACGCGAATTCCGGTCACTTGAATTTTTTGAACGCAAAGTCTTCCGGCAGCGCGGGGCCATGCTGCACAAGCACCGATGCGGACGGCAGGTTTCTGTTCGCCGCGAATTACGCCGGTGGCAGCGTGAAGTCGTTCCGCGTGAATGCCGATGGCAGCATCGGTGCGGATGCCTCGGTCGTGCTGCATCATGGCAGCGGGCCGAACACCAATCGCCAGGCCTCCGCACACCCGCATTTCATCTGTGTCGACCCGTCAAACAAGTTTGCGCTCGCTTGCGACCTGGGCACGGACAAGGTGGTCATCTATAAGTTCGGCCCGGATGGCGCGCTGGTGGAGCATGCCACGGCCTCCGTGCCTCCGGGAGCGGGAGCGCGGCATCTGGCATTCAGCCGCGATGGAAAAACTGCCTACGTCGTGAACGAAATGGGCTGCTCCATTTCGCGGTTTAAATGGGATGCAGAGCGGGGTGAATTAAAATTGCAGGACACCGTCTCCGCGCTGCCGCCTGACGTGACGGTGCAGCCAGGTTATACGGCGGCGGAAATCATGGTCTCGCCGGATGGCAGGTTTCTCTACACGACCATTCGTGGTCACGATAGCGTCAGTGTTTTTGAGATCGGCAAACACGGCGCGCTGAAATTTGTACAAAATGTTTCTTCTGGTGGAAATGTTCCGCGCGGCCTCGGGCTGGACCCGACCGGGCGCTGGTTGTTCACCGGCCATCAGAAATCAAACAATGCCGTCGAGTTTGCGGTGGATGAAAAGACCGGGGAAATTTCCCCGACCGGCCGCGAGTTAAAGATCGGATCTCCGGTGGACGTGAAGTTTGTGGAGATCAGATAGAGCATTAAAAAATCCATGTTCTCTCCCTCACCCTAACCCTCTCCCGCTGGGATAGGGAACAGCCATGGTTGCCTTTGTTTTATTGAGTACGGTATTCTCCAATCCAGCCGCTGGTTTTCATCTGGAGCGGGGAGCGTTTCTCCCTCTCCCAGCGGGAGAGGGTTAGGGTGAGGGAGAAAACTGTCGGAAACCAACGGCTACATCCTATCTTAAACCACTCAAGCCGTCTTACTTCGTATCGGCGATGACCTTCTTCATGTCGGTGACAATATCCACCGCGGCGTCGGTGGAGACGCCGGCGTCAGTCAGAATTTTTTGCGCCGTGCCGGTAATCTTGTCCGATTGGGCATCCGTGAGGTGCGAGCCGTTGAATGAAGCATGGATAAAGGCGGCGAGTTGTTTCTGTTGCGCCGCAGCCAGGCTTTTCTTTCCCGTCAAGGCGGTCTGCAAGTCCTTCGCCAGTTCCTTCGCGGAGTCCGTGGTGGCTTTTTTGCCCTGGGCGGCCTGGCTCATGTCGCCCAATAGGGAATTTTTCTGTGCCGGATCCGGCTTGTCGGTGCCGACAAACGCAGCGAGGTCGGCCTGCAGGCTGGCGATGTTGTTCAGCGTAGCCTGTAGTATTGGATCGGCGGGAGGTGTGCCCGGGACGGGTTGCGAGGATTGGCCGGCGGAACCGTTGCCGGAGGCATTGGCGATGCGCTGCTGTTCCGCGTCGTTTTGCTGGCTGGCCCGCTTGGCCTGTTGTTCTGCCTGGAAATACTGCGCGGAAGCACCCCCAGCCACGAACACAGCGGCCAGCAGGACGAAAATCTGTCTTTTCATGGCGTCAACGGGTTGTGGTCAACATACCACTCTTTGACAAAAGTGAAATGTAATCGCGCATGATATTTTCAGACTCTTCGAGTGTCGGGTCGTGGGAGACGGATTTGGATATGACCGGTTCAAAGAGCTGGTTGGTCCCATTGCCGCTGGAAATTTCCGCGATGTAATTGGTCGTTTGCGAGCTGGTGGAAATGATGGTGGTGGCGGGGTAATTCGAGCGGTAATACTGCTCGAAGTCCGCCACCACGCTGGAGTCAAAAAAGTTGGTGAAGACAACCGTGTTCGTGGCGGAGGGGGATGAAAATTGTGCCGTCAGATCTTTTGAAAATTGAAACTTGGGATCAGTGGTCGTGCTGGTGTTGTAATTGGTCGTAAAGAACGGCTCCAATTCCGGTGACGACGGCAGGCCGGTGTCGGCGTCAAGGGTGATATTAGATAATTTTTCCGCAGGCAGGGGACGCGCGTCGCGTTCCTTGTCGCGTTCGTGATTCTTCTGGTTATCGCCTTGATGTTCAGCGATGGCAGCGTGCTCGTTGAGCGTGCCGGAATTTTCAGCCTGTTTTTTCACAAATTCCTCGATGTCCTGCCGGATATAAGTGAAGTCCTGGTTGGTGGCAACCCGGTCAAGCGAGCGGCGTTCGAGTTCCGGCAAAAACGGCTGGACCAGGTTCAGTTTGTCATAATCGCAAGGAGCGATGGTGTCCCACTCCATTGCATTATCGAGCGCGCTTTCACCGACAAGCGTGGAATAATTCCAGATATCGGGCAGGACGATGTCCGAGGCGACGCCTTTCATCTGCGTGGAGCCGCCGCTGATGCGATAAAATTTCCCCTTGGTGATCTTCAAAATGCCGGGGTCGTTCGTGGCGCTGGCCGTCGCGGGCCAGACAAACGGGCGCAACGGCTGGAGCTGCTGTACCGTTCCCTTGCCATGCGTGGAGGTGTCGCCAACGATGATGGCGCGCCCGTAATCCTGCAATGCCGCCGCCGCGATTTCGGACGCGGAAGCACTGAAACGGTTGACCATGACCATCAGCGGGCCCTCATAAACCGGACCGGGTTCGGGAATCGAATCGGCGGTGGCCCGGCCGGTGGAGGAATCACGTTGCTGCACCACCGGTCCTTCCTTGATGAACAGGCCGGTGAACTTGATGGCTTCTTCGAGCGATCCTCCGGGATTGCTGCGCAGGTCGAGAATGACGCCGGAAACCTTTTCCTGCTTCAGCTTTTTCAACAACGCCGCCACGTCCACGGAAGTGTATTTCGGCGTGGTTTTGGTGGCCTGGGTGCCGTCGCCGATGGGTGCGTAGAACGAGGGCAGATCGATGATGCCGATACGCTGACCGTTCGGATACTCAATCATGCTCGCCTTCGCCTGTTTGTCTTCGAGTTTGATTTCGTCGCGGACGAGCGTGACGACGCGGCGGGCATTGCGGTCTTCCACGGGGCTGACGGTGAGGCGGACTTCGGTGCCTTTCTGGCCGCGAATCATCTGGACGATCCTTTCCAGTTCCATGTTGATGACGTCCACCGGCGGTTTATTGTCCTGGGCCACGGCCACGATGCGGTCATAGGGTTTTAGCAGCTTGGATTTCATCGCCGGCCCGCCGGGCACAAGTTCGACGACGGTGCAATAGCCGTCGTCCTCGACGAGTTGCGCGCCAACGCCGATGAGCGCGAGATTCATTTCAATCGAGAAATCCTGCGCCTTGGGCGCCGAATAATAATCCGTGTGGGGGTCGTAGGCGTGGGCCAGTCCGGAATCCAGAAATCTTGTCAGGACGTCGTCGCTGCTGGAATTCGTCGCCATGCGCAGGATGGAATGATAGCGCTTGGTCAAATCGGCGGTGATATTGGTCGCGGCATCGGCGGGCAGCTTTACGGCGTAGGTGCCGTTGGTATCATGAAGCTCGAGCGCGAGTTTTAACTGTAAATACTCGAACCGTAGCTGTTGCCGCCAGAGCTGTTTGGCGGCGTCCAGATCTTTCGGGAAAGGCTCGTGCCGGCGGTCGTAGATATATTTGTCCTCGGTGTTGAAACGAAATTTGTCATCGCGCAGCAGTTCGTTGACGTAATCGGTCTGCTGGCGGACGCGTTCGGTGTAGCGTTCGTAAATGGCGAAGGCCGGACGAAGCTCGGAGGCCCCGTGGTTGCCGAGCAGCAGCATGTCGAGATTGGTGCGCAGCGGCGCAAATTCATCAAGGTCGGACTGGAGAAAAGCTTCATGTTCCCGGTCGAGATCGTTGATGTACCCGTCGTAAATCTTCTCTGACATCTCACGATCCAGCGGATGATGCAGGTAATGATAATTTTCGAGCAGCCGGACGGCGATGAATGCGATTTGCGGATCGTTCGGCCCCGGCTTCAAGTCATCGGTGGCGGTGGCGGTGGCGTCAACACCGGAAGTTTGGACGCTGCGCGCGGACTGGCACCCGGTCCAAATGGCCGCAGCGACAATAACCGCGGTCGCGGCGGAAAAAACTTTTTTATGAAACATCATGAATCGCAGCATTTGACCAAGCCTAGCTGAAATTGTTCAGCAATGGAAAAACAAATATGAGGCAGGAGGTCGCGGACTAATTCGAGGCGCCCATGTGCTCCGAGAGCCACTGAAGGTCAGTCGACGCCGGTTGTGCCAAAGCCGATGACTGGACCGTTCCGCCGGAACTGCCGGAGGCATTTGCATTCTGCCAGCGGTGCAGGGATACATGCCCGTCCGTGAAAGAGAGCGCCGAGGAATTGTTGTGCCATATTGCCGGCGTGTCATTATTGATGGTGGTGCCAGCCACCACGGTCTTGTTCAACGCAAACGAACCGTCGTTGAGGTTGTTCGGGTTTTCATCGAGGAAAACAAAAATATCACTGGCTTTGGGCACGTCCGTGACCTTTAAAAACTGATGCGCATTGGCTGAGGAAGGACCGGTTTCATTCTGGCCCATAAGCCCGTTCATCGCATAGCTGCGCAGACGGTTGTCCCAGCCCGCCGCCGACTGTACCGGACTAAGGAGGTAATCAGACGGGCAACGGTAAACGGACAATGTGCCGCTGACATAGGATCCTAGGGCCGCCTGGGTGATGGTGTCCGTGTTGGTGTTGTCCGGGCTCAAGTCCGAAGTCATCACGTTGTTGACCCAGTTCAAGTTTGTACGGAAAGAAGTTCCGGCCATCGAAAAGTTGCAGGGCAACAAGCCGTCGTGATCTTCCACATAAAGCTGCCAGCCGAGGTTCAATTGACGGGTGTTGTTCAGGCAGACAATGGCCATGCCGCGTGCACGGGCCCGGTTCAATGCCGGCAACAATAGCGCCGCGATGATGCCGATAATGGCGATCACCACCATGGCCTCAACCAAGGCGAATGCCGCCCGACGGTGGTCCGTTTTGGTTGGAATTGGCATTATGGGCACAATGGTATTGTGGCTCTCAATGTTACTACTCAATAATTAACATGATTGACGCCACATGCAACAGGTTTTTCGCCTGAAATTTTGCTTATTTTGCCAGCCGGTAAAAGCCAAATCCGCCATTTGTAAGGTTTATGGACACATTGCCATTATTGGTTTGCAGCGTGACAGGGCTGACCGCAGTCCAGTTGTCGTTGAGGTTGGTGGTCGATTGCAATGTCCAGCTCGAAAAAGTCGCCGGCCATGAAACCATCATCGTCCGGTTGCTCGTTGTTATGGTGAGCGCCGGCATGAACGGCTGTTGTGAGAAGACCTGGACGGCATAGGCGCCGAGGCTGATGTTCGCCGACGCGCCCGCGACGTTCACCTGGTTGCTGCCGGTGTTGGAAAAATCGCTGCTGTAATTCGTCGAGTCCGAGTTGAAATGCAGGTACCAGTTGCCGGTTCGGGGAAAGGCAACGGAATAACTCGCCAGCGTATTGCTGGACAGATTGGCCATGATGAGGCAGTCCGTGTTGGTCGTGTTCGACTGCCAGCGATGGGCCACAATGACCTTTTTTGTGTTGTCGGTATCCACAATGTTGAACGAGTCGCCCTTCAATCCGGCGGAATATCCGTTCAGGTTCCGGCGCAAACCGGTCATGTCGCGGTAACAACTGACGATTCCGCCATAGGTGTTGGTCTTCGTCCAATCCACCGCCCGGCTGGTGCTGAACTGCTGGTTCTCCAGCATCTCCTGCCCTTGGAAAATCATCGGCACACCCGGCGAGAAAAATGTCAGCGCCGTCCCCAGCAGGGAAAGCTTCCGCGCGCGCCAGCTGTTCGGGGTCACGGGATCGATCGCCGTGACGAGCCGTGTGCCGTTGTTCAGATCACCGACGACATCGTGCGATTCAAGAAAGGACACGCGGTTGAAGCCGGAGTTGCCGCCGAAACGCACGTTATCGGCGAGCGCATAGGTGATGTCATCTAAATTGCGGTCGGCGTCCACCATGTTCGTGAGCACCGGAGTGACGGTGTAGGGGTAGCTTGTGTCCCAAGTGCTGTCGAAGCCGCAGGTGTTGTAGATGTCCTCGGCGATGGAAATCTTCCCAGAATAATTTGTATGGATAAAAGTGTTTATATTGGTGATCAGGGTGACGGCATCGGGGATAAAAACGCCATCGTCGTTCGTCATCGTGCCGGGAGTGTCCCAGCGGAAACCGTCCACATGGCACTCATCAAGCCACATCTGGAAATTCTGCTGGATGAAATCGCGCGATTGCTGGCGCGTGTAGTTCGGGCGCGAACCCCATGGCGTGCTGCTGATGGTTGGATCCTGGTAAAAATAAATCCCGCCACCCGCGTTCGTGCCCGTCCAGCCGTCGAAATCAAACATGTCGAGGTCCGTTGGGCCGTAATGGTTGTGGACCACGTCCAGAAACACCGCCAGACCGCGCGCGTGGCATGCCTTCACAAACGTCTTGAAGCCGTCCGGGCCGCCGTAGCTGCTATTGTCCGCCGCGAAGATGTCCGCGGGATTGTAGCCCCAGCTCGCCGGCCCAGGAAATTCCGAGATGGGCAGGACTTCCACCGCGCTCACGCCGAGGTTTTTCACATAGTCCAGCCGGTTCGTCGCGTTCAAAAAAGTCGCCTGTTGTGACGACGGGTTCGCGTTGGTGTTAAAAAATGTTCCGATGTGCAGCTCGTATATCACCAGGTCGTTCAGCGCCGGCGAAACCGATACGTCGTTTGTCCAATTGAACAACGTCGGGTCATAGATGATGTCGTTGGCGCTGGTGCTGCTGCTGACCTCCTTGCGCGCGCGCGGATCATGCCGCCAGACGCTCGTGCCGCTGATGTAATCCGACCCGCCGGGATAGTTCAGATAATATTTATACTGCTGGCCGTTCGTGGCCGTGGTCACGTCCGCCGACCAGTTGCCGTTCCAGACACCATTGGTAAGTTCCTTCACCAACGGCGTCGCGGTCGTGGACCAACTGTTGAACTGCCCGGGCACATAGACGCTCGTCGCATCCGGTGTCCACACCCGGAACGTCACGCCGTAGGTGTTGTTAGTATGATACGGTATGGAACCCCAGCCCGGTCGGCTGGACTGTCCAAACACATCACCTCCGCTGCTGGAAAACACCAACAGCGCGGCAAGGAACATCAGCCGGGGAAATGACACTCATTCAAGATGCTTCAATTCAGTCCCTTCCGCCACCGCATGGTTGTGCGCATCAGTGTTCCGCCACGTCGCCGGACTCCATCTTTGGCGCGACCAGCGCGATGATGCCGTTCAGCACCTTCCATACGCCCCATAGTCCCACCCCCAACGCAAGACCCATCAGCCTGGCACGGAAGACGATGAGTTGCGAAGTAATTGGCCAGGCGATGATGGGCACGCACATCATCCCGCAGCCCACGATGATCTTGCGGATGCCGTTTTTCCTCACCGTCACCATCCGTTCGGCGAACAGCTCGTCCACGATCGAACGCGCCTCGGCCAGATTGAAGCCTTGCAGCATCAGGTAATTCACCACCTCCGTTGGCGTATCGCCCCATGAAATTTTTGCCGCGGCCTCCTTTCTTGCCTGTTCCGGCGAAACCAGGCCGAGCAAGGTGGAATGCACCTTTACACCCGCCGGCATCGCGACGGGTGCGGAAGATTCAGGCGCAGAAACTTTCAAGGAAGCGCCGGCAAGTACCGGTGGCGGGGCAGGGGATGGAGCCAGGCCGCGGGCGATGATTTCGTTGGCAGCCGGCGTACCGTCTGCGCCGCAAGCCGGACAGGCCACGGAAGTGCCGAGCTGCCCGTTTACCGGTTCAGCGTCAAAGGCGTAAGGCTGGCCGCAATCGCATTCCACTTTCACCGTCATCATAATTCCTCCGGGTTGAACTCTGAAACTAGATTCTGAGAACGACTTTGAGTAACACCGTTATTCAACCTCGCGCCGGTCGGATTGCAAGCGCAAATACGCCTTGCCCTCGACCCTCGTCATTTGCTCCTCGTCCTCGACTTTTTTCGACTGCCGCACTGCGGCTTTGATTTGGTCGGTTTCGTTTAATTTCTCTCCCGTTCGTGCCGGAGGCACAACCGGAAATTAGCCAGACACGCAGTGTCTGGTTTCGCGCCAAAAGAGAACCCCGTCCTGAATGGACGGCGGACAGAAGCGAAAGCGGACAAATTTTAGCTGCGTAGAAGCCGGCGTGAGCAGGCTCTATTTTTACGGACGAATGCGCACCTTCACACGGTGGTGCGGATTGTAGAATCGTCATCACCCGTAGCCGCGGACGTGAGTCCGCGCCATCTGAAGGCCAGCGCCGTAAGTGGGAAATATTTGTAGAAACCAAACCAGAAAAAAACTCAAGCCCCGTTCTGGGGCGACATATTTGCCACGCTAAACCTTCAACTGCAATCCAACCTTGATAGACCGCAAAAGTTCAGCACAATGACTGTTAGGTGAATATGCACGACTTGCTCTCATTTGTTTTTTGGTATTTCGGCGCTTTGCTGATTCCGATGGCATACCTGTTTGTCACCCGTTTTCACGGTGCGCTCACACGTCGGATGATTATTGCCATTTTGATTCAGCTATCTGGTGCATTGGCAGTTTGCGTTCTCGTCGGCCTTTTCACTTTAGCCAAGAGTCCGGATGCTTGGATGGGATGGGCGTGGCTTATTCCTGTCAATCTTGTGAGTCTGATTTATTCTTTGTCTATCATTATTCGATACGCGTTTAGATCGAGAGCTTAGAGATTATCCGTCTGAGTCGCCGGAGCGCGGCTGTGTCACCGACCAACCGCAGCATTTTCCAACCTGCTGTAACCGGCGCATTCCGCGCCATCAGGAACGCCCATCCGCCTCGGACCGCTCCAAAAGTTTGAAATCATCACATTCCCTAAATTTCCTTTTCTTCAACCCGTTTCCATGTATCTTGTCGCGCTCGACTAGAGACATAAATGGACGCCGCGCACATACGAAATTTCAGCATCATTGCCCACATTGATCACGGCAAGACGACGCTTTCCGACCGCCTGTTGCACATGACCGGCACCATCGCCACGCGCGATATGGAAGACCAGTTGCTTGATGCGATGGATCTCGAACGCGAACGCGGCATCACCATCAAGGCGCATCCGGTCACCATGCTTTACAAGGCCCGCAACGGCGAAACCTACGAGCTGAACCTCATCGACACGCCCGGCCATGTGGACTTCGCGTATGAAGTGTCGCGCAGCTTGAGCGCGTGCGAAGGGGCGTTGCTCGTCATTGACGCGTCGCAGGGCGTCGAGGCGCAGACCGTCGCGAATTTCCATCTCGCGTCAAAGCAGAACCTTCTCATCATCCCCGTCATCAACAAGATTGATCTGCCGCATGCGAATATAGCCCAGGCCAAACAGCAGCTTGAAGACGTGCTCGCCGTGCCCGCCGAATGGGCTATTCCGTGCAGCGCCAAGCAGGGCATCGGCATCGAGGAAATTTTGGAAGCCATCGTCGAGCGCATACCGCCGCCGAAGCCCACGGGTGAAGTGGGCCTGCAGGCGCTGGCGTTTGATTCATTTTTCGACACCTACAAGGGCGTCGTCACGCATGTCCGCGTTTTCAACGGCGAATTGAAGCCGGGCATGATGGTCAAGCTCTTGCACTCCGGCAAGAATGTCGAAGTGAAGGAAGTCGGCAGCTTCAATCCCAAGCCTTACATCCGCGAAAGATTGCAGACCGGCGAGACCGGCTATTTCACCGCCAACATCAAGACCGCCGCCGAAGTGAAGATGGGCGATACCATCACCGACGCGCGCAATCCCTCGCCGGAACTGCCCGGTTTCAAGGAAATCCATCCGATGGTGTTCAGCGGCATCTATCCCATCAACACCGCCGATTACGAGGCGTTAAAATCCTCGATGGGCAAGTTGAAGCTGAACGATTCCGCCTTCGTGTATTCCTCTGAAACCTCCGTTGCTCTTGGCTTCGGTTTCCGTTGCGGCTTCCTCGGCCTGTTGCATCTGGAAATCGTGCAGGAACGTCTTCGCCGCGAATACGACATGGATATCATCGCCACCTATCCGAGCGTGGTGTACAAGGTTTATATGACCGACGGTACGATGAAGCAGGTGGACAACCCCGCCTTCATGCCGGACATCACCTACGTCCTGAAAATCGAGGAGCCGATGGTCAAGGCGTTCGTGATTTGCCCGAATGAAAACATCGGCGACATGATGGCGCTCATTTCCGAAAAGCGCGGCGCGGTGGATCACACCGAAACCCTGGACTCCAAGCGCGTGATGCTGTCCTCGCTCATTCCGCTGAACGAGATCCTGATCGATTTCCACGACCGCATCAAATCCATCACGCGCGGCTTCGGCTCGATGGACTATGAGCCGTCGGACTATATGGAGAGCGAAATGGTGAAGCTCGACATGTTGGTCAACACCGAGCCGATGGACGCATTTTCCTGCATCGTACACCGCACCAAGGCCGAGGGCCGGGGACGCACCTTGGCGGAAAAATTGAAGGAAGTCATCCCGCGCCAGCAGTTCGCGGTGAAGATCCAGGCCGCCATCGGCGGAAAGATTGTCGCGTCCGAGACCATCAGCGCCTTCCGCAAGGACGTGACCGCCAAATGTTACGGCGGCGACGTTTCCCGCAAACGCAAACTTCTCGAGAAGCAGAAGGAAGGCAAGAAGCGCATGAAAGCCATCGGCAACGTCGAGATCCCGCAGGAAGCGTTCATTGAAGTTTTGAAGGCGTAATTTGCGCCTATCATGAAACGGCGGCCGCCTTTTCTGTCATAATATCGACGCGGTGCAGACGAAAAGCGGCAGAGGACTGCCTCACTCCAGGACGCTTCGCGAATTTCGGGAACCATCGTCAACGCGCCAGCGTCTTGGACTGCGGCAGTCCTCTGCCGCTTTTTGAGGTGTGTGAACGAAATGCCGTTTTCGCAAATTCAGGCGCTCTCGCCATGCTAAGCGGTGGGTAGTGACGACCCGTTCCGCTTTTATCTCGCTGCAAGGTGCCGTCATCTGCTTGTCGCGCGAAACCTTTTTTGCGAGACTGCGAAACCATGATTCACGACACCATCCGCCGCACGCCGCGTCCGCAGGATTTAATCGGCCTGTCCACGCAGGCGCAGCGCGACACCTTCCAGATCTCCAATCTTTTTGTTTCCGGCGAACTCACGGCGCATTTCACCGACCTCGACCGGCTCGTCGTCGGTGGTGTCATGCCCGCCGCCAAAGCCGTGGAACTGCCGAACCATAAGGAAACCGGCCGCGCCTTTTTCCTTGAACGCCGCGAACTGGGTGCCATCAATATCGGCGGAGCAGGGAAGGTCACCGCGGACGGCCAGACCTTCGCGCTCGAAAAAATGGACTGCGTTTATCTGCCCATGGGAACGAAATCGGTTTCCTTCACCAGCGACGATTCCAAGAACCCCGCGAAGTTTTATTTTCTCTCATGTCCGGCGCACGCACCGCATCCGCTGCGCATGATGAAATCCACCGAGGCGGCACCGGTGAATCTTGGCGCACAGGAGACGAGCAACAAACGCACGATCTATAAATTTATCCACCAGGGCGGCATCCAGAGCTGCCAGCTCGTCATGGGGCTTACGGCGCTGGAACCGGGCAATGTCTGGAATTCCTTTCCCTCGCACACGCACTGGCGGCGCACCGAGATTTATTTTTATTTCGACCTCGGCGACAAGGTGCTTTCGCACTTCTACGGCGAGCCCCAGGAAACGCGACATCTGTTCATGCACAACGAGGACGTGGCGCTGTCGCCGAACTGGTCCATGCACTTCGGTTGCGGCACCGGCAATTACAAATTCATCTGGGGCATGGCCGGCGAAAACCAGGTGTTTGATGACATGGATGCGGTAAAACCGCAGGATTTGAAGTAATCGTGGCAACCATGGCGAATGCGGGGTTGCAATTCGGAATGAAACATGCGCCACTTGCGGGGTACAACCAATCAACTATATGAAAAAACAAACCAAACAATTCGCTATTCTTATCATCATCGCGATCGGTATCGCGGCGATCAGCATCGGTTGCAGCCAGACCGATTCGGACAAGGCGAAGGCTGACGCCAGCGCCGCCGGCGATGCCGCAAAGGATGCCGCCACCAAGACGGGCGACGCGGTGAAAGATGGCGCCGCAGCCACGAAGGACGCCGTGACCAATGCCGTGGGCAACCTGACCGACACCAACAAATAAACAAATTAATCGCGGTTTTAACCGTGGATAATGACAAGAGCCGGCAGTAAGCCGGCTCTTGTTTTTTGCCGAAGGGAAAATGAAAATATAGGATGGAATTCTGCTAGTTTATCCGTGCTTCTTTTGTGAAAATCCACGGCCAATCCTTTTATGAAATTTAAGAATAAAGTGGTGGTTGTGACTGGCGCCAGCCGGGGCATCGGTCAGGCCATTTGTGTGGCGTTTGCGAAGGAAGGCGCGACGGTTGTCGGCGTGGCGCGGAGCGACCTCGCGGAAACCGGAGCCGCCGTAACAGCCGCGGGCGGCAATTTTATCGCCAACAACGCCGACCTCGGAACCGGCTCGCAAAAGGAATCCGCCGATGTCATCGCCGCCATTCTGGCGAAGGCCGGAAAGATCGATGTGCTCGTGAACAACGCCGGCATCATCCGCCGCGCGCCCGCCAAGGATTTTTCCGAGGCCGACTGGAACGCGGTCATCGCCACCAATCTGAATTCGCCCTTCTTCCTGATGCAAGCCGCCGGCAAATGGTGGATCGAGAGCGGTCGCGCCCAGGCGCCGGAAACGGCCCGGCTCAAGCTGGTGAACATCGCGTCATTGTTATCGTTCCAGGGCGGCATCACGGTTCCTGCTTATGCGGCGAGCAAGCACGGCATAGCGGGCGTGACCAAGGCATTGTCAAACGAATGGGCGAAGGAGCGCATCAACGTGAACGCCATCGCCCCGGGTTACATCGTCACGGAGAACACCAAGGCTCTGCGCGAAGATCCCGTGCGCAACAAGGCGATTTTGGATCGCATCCCCGAAGGCCGCTGGGGCGACGCGGCGGACATTGCGGGCGGCTGTGTTTTTCTTGCCGGCGGCGATTCGGATTATCTCAACGGCGCGGTACTGAACATCGATGGCGGATGGATGGGAAGGTGAAATGAAAAATCATAGTATTTTAAGAAAAATTGAAGCTATTTTTCCGGGGCCAGCATTCTCCCTCACCCCAGCCCTCTCCCAGCGGGAGAGGGTCAGGGTGAGGGAGAGCGCAGCGTCACAGAAAAAAGGCCGCAGTTCTGTTATTAAACCACCCTAAAAAGGAAAAATGAAAAAGTTTTCTCATTCACATGCTTTGAGATTTTTGCTTTTCGCCCTTTGCCTTTTGCCTTTTCTGGCCGTTTCTTGCGCGTCCCCGCAACCGCAAAAAATTTCCAGAACGACCCCGCTGGAATGGTCGCAGCGGCTGGCTTATTCGCAGATGGCACGGGAAACGAACGCGCCGAAGTGGGATTACACGATGGGGTTGTTCACTTTTTCGCTCCTGAAATTGAATAAGCAGGTCCCGGACGCGCGGTTCGTGAAGTTTTCTGAAAACAAGATTGGTTCGTTGATTTCGTCAAACGGAATTATTCAAGGCTATAAATTGTCCGAATACCAGCTCGACGCGCTGAATCCCGGCAAGACCGCGTTGGCATTGTGGCAGGAAACGCGCGAGGAACGCTATCTGGATTGTGCACGGCTGCTTTGCCAACAATTGAAAACGCAGCCGCGCACATCCGAAGGCGGCTTCTGGCACAAGCAGCGATACACGAATCAGATGTGGCTCGATGGCATTTACATGGCGGCGCCGTTTTATGCCGAATATGTTGCAACGACTGTTTCCAATCCTGCGCTTGAGGACTTCGACGACGTGGTGGAACAGTTTCGCTTGATTGATGTGCATACTTACGATGTGTCGAGCGGTCTGAATTATCACGCCTGGGACGCGTCGAAAACCCAGCCATGGGCGAATCCGCAGACCGGCTGTTCATCCAATTTCTGGGGGCGCGCCGAGGGCTGGTACGCGATGGCGCTGGTGGACACGCTTGATTTTTTGCCGACGAATCATCCGGTGCGTTGCGAGTTGATCGCCATGTTGCAAGCAACGGCACGCGGCCTTGTCAAATGGCAGGATTCAAAAACGGGTTTGTGGTGGCAGGTTTTGGATCAAGGCGGACGCAAGGGAAATTATTTCGAGGCCACGGCGAACGCGATGTTTGTCTACGCACTGGCGAAGGGGGTAAACAAAGGTTATCTGCCACAGGAATACGCCATTGTGGCGCAACGCGGGTACGAGGGGATCGTGAAAAATTTGATCGTGGCTGATGGCAAAAAGAGCTGGTCGCTGACCCATTGCTGCCAGGTGGCGGGGCTTGGCTTCACGAACTCCGCCGGTCGTGCGCGCGACGGCAGTTTTGATTACTACGTCAGCGAACCGGTCGTGAAAAACGATCTGAAGGGCGTCGGCCCGTTCATCCTTGCGGGAATCGAAGTGCAAGAGCTTCATTAAAAGTAGCCGACGACGTGAGTCGGCGCTAATTTTCAAATGGCGCGGACTGACGTCCGCGGCTACAGATAAAATATTCGCAGCGTCTTGCCGAATTACAGGCAGTCAGCGGCTCGAGTGGTATCGCAAAAATAGAGATGTCCAACTGCTGTTCCTTCTCCCTGAGGGAGAAGGTCAGGATGAGGGGGAAGACGGCGCTAATTTTGCAATATCATCAAAAATCGGATGACCACTTTCCCCTCACCCCGGCCCTCTCCCTTGGGGAGAGGGGGAAACGCTCCCAGCGTTTTGGCGTTGGAATACGCTGGTTGGTTTGGGAGCGCAATGCTCGAATACCGCTCTAGAACAAATATCCAGTAACCAATTTATCGTTTAGACATCTACACTGTCGTCTGCTAATTAATTTGCTCCACATGAAACAATTATCCCTGCGCCTGGCCGCGTTCGTTGCCGGAATTTCCTTCATCGTTTCGTCCCATGCGCAAACGGAGAACATCGCGCCCGAAATCGTGCCCCAGTCCGTGCTGGATGTGATGCAGCATGTCGCCGACTGGCAACTGGCAAATCCCAGCGCGCACAAAACGACCGAATGGACGCAGGGCGCAGGCTACGCCGGCATGATGGCGCTCGCGGGAATTTCCGGGGATACGAAATATCGCGACGCAATGCTCGCGATGGCCGCCACGAACGAATGGAAGCCCGGCCCGCGAAGGTATCATGCGGACGACCAATGCGTCGGGCAGACATACGCTGAACTTTATTTCCTCTGGCGCGACCCGAAGATGCTCGCGCCGCTGCGCGAACGGTTTGATGATATTTTGGAACATCCTTCCGCAGCGCCGAACCTGGATTTCAAGCAACCGGACAGAAAAGCACTTGAGCTATGGTCCTGGTGCGATTCGCTCTTCATGGCGCCCCCGGCATGGGTGCGGTTGTCCGCAGTCACGGGTGATACCAAGTATATGGATTTCGCCGTGAAAAACTGGTGGCGCACCTCGGATTTTCTTTACGACAAGGACGAGCATTTGTTTTTCCGCGACAGCACGTATTTCAAAAAGACGGAGGCGAACGGCAAAAAAGTTTTCTGGAGCCGTGGCAACGGGTGGGTGATGGGCGGCCTCGTCCGCGTGCTGCAATATTTGCCGATGAATCATCCCGACCGTCCGCGTTTTGAGCAACAATTTGCAGACATGGCGGCAGCGGTGTTGAAATGCCAGCAGCCGGACGGGCTTTGGCGTGCGAGTTTGCTCGACCCGGACAGCTATCCGCTTAAGGAAACCAGCGGCTCCGGTTTTTACACCTACGCGCTGGCGTGGGGAGTAAACCAGGGATTGCTGGACCGTACGCAATATGAGCCCGCCGTGCGCAAGGCATGGGCGGCGCTCGTTGGCTGCGTGGATACGGACGGCAAGCTGACACATGTACAGCCCGTCGGTGCGGACCCGAAGAAATTTGATGAGAGCGGCACGGAAGTTTACGGCACCGGCGCGTTCCTGCTCGCGGGGAGTGAGGTTTATCGGATGGCGGTATTGGAAACCGCTCGTGAAAGAATGATTGTGCCGATTCAATTTAATGATGCGCAACTCTTTGTTGCCATTGAAGCGTTAGCAAACAGTAATATTCTTAATATTAAATATGTTTTTGATCCAAAGCTTGGAGACAAAAAAGAAACGCTCATTTCTTTTGGACCAACGAATTGCACTGCTGAACAAGCTTTTTATACAATTCTTGACAACAACGGCCTCCAACTGGTTGGAAATTTTGAAACTGGAATTTCTTTAATTACCAGTAAAAATAACAACCTTAAAAAGGAGTTTGCGAGAGGCGTAATAGGCTGGCCGGGCGCACATATCGTTAAAATAACTAATCCGGCAAATTTTCAACGCGAGGATGAAACGATTGAGATTAACTTCACCGATTTGGATTGCCCAACAAATGTTTATTTGGCTGTTGTTGACAGTTTATCTTCACACATTTTGGATTCTCAAATCTACACAACGGTTCCATTGCAAAAAGAATTAGAGAAACCGGTTCCGCAAGTTGATATGTTGACAGGCAAAATAAAGCTATCAATTTCGCCACAAGAACTGCCGCAACAAAAATTACTTTTTCAAGTTGATCTCGCGCCGAACGAGACGCGGACGTTTTACATTTTAGACGCAACCGCGTTGGCCGCCGTGCCACAGCCGATTGTCAAAACCTTTGCCCGTTACGTTCCTGAACGCTACGACGATTTTGCTTGGGAGAGCGACCGCATCGCGCATCGTGCCTACGGTCTGGCGCTGATTCCGGCGGAGAACACCATCAGCAGCGCGCCGGATGTGTGGATCAAAAAAGACCGCCGGCTCATCGTGGATGTGATGTATGCGACGAAACATTATCACGATGACAATGGCGAGTTCATGGACGATTACCGCGTGGGCCACAGCCGCGGCTGCGGCGGCGTGGGCATCTGGGACGGCAAGAAGCTTTACACATCGAGCAATTACCACAACTGGAAGCTCATCACCACCGGCCCGATCCGTTCGGAGTTTGAGCTGACTTACGATGCTTGGGATGCGGGCGGCGGCCGGATGGTTTCCGAGACGAAGCGTTACAGCATTGACGCCGGTTCCTGGTTCACGAAGGCCGAAAGCACGTTTGCCAGCGATGACAAATCACCGCTGACCGTGGGCGTGGGTCTGGCCGAGCGTGCGTGTCCGACGAACCGCGAGGAATTTTATAACCAGGATAAAGACAAGGGCTGGTTGAGCTACTGGCAGCCGGAAGACAAGCCGAAGGGCATCATCGGCGACGCCATCGTGCTCGCCCAAGGCAGCGTGCTGGCGCTCACCAACGACGCGCCCGATCTGCCGGATTCCAAGCTATACGCGAATGTCCCGCAGCCGACGCATGAGGGTTATCCGCCCATCCGTGACCAACTCGCCATCACCAAGGCCGAAGTCGGCCAGCCGCTCACGTATTATTTTGGTGCCTGTTGGGATCGCAGCGGCGATTTCACGAACCATCTGCAATGGGAAGCGTATGTAAAGCGGTTTGCGGAACGGCGCGATGCGCCGTTGCAGGTTAGTGTGGGTAACTGAGCGAATATTTACGAATTACGATATACGATTTACGCGCGTCATTTTAATGGGCGCGTAAGTCGGTATGAGGTGTTAAATGGTTTGTCGCTCGCCCTCATCCCGGCCTTCTCCCCCAGGAGAAGGGGAAACGCTCCCAGCGTCTGGAGAATACACGCGCCTTTTTTTAAGCCCGCGCGTAAATCGTAAATCCAATATCGTAAATCACTTCGTCCCTGCAATGACCTTCATTGCCTCGGCGGTTAGCGCGCTGATTTGGCTCCAATTTTTTTCAGCGACGAGTTTCTTTTCCGCCATCCATGAACCGCCGATGGCGGCGACCTGCGGCACGGCCAGATAATTGGGCAGGGTGGCGGCCGTGATGCCGCCGGTCGGGACGAATTTCACGCCGGTATGTCCAAACGGCCCGGCCAGCGCCTTGAGCACATTCACGCCGCCGAAAGTTTCCGCCGGAAAAAACTTCAGATGTTTCCAGCCAAGGTCGAGCGCGCGCATGACTTCGCCCGGCGTGATGACGCCGGGAAACAGCGGCAGCTTGGCATCGTGCGCAGCCTTGGAAACGGCCTCGCTCAAGCCGGGCGATACGCCGAATTGCGCCCCGGCGTCCACGGCGGCCTTGACGTTATCCGGTGTCAGCAGCGTGCCCGCGCCGACGACGGCATGGGGCAACGCCTTGCGGATCCGGGCGATGGATTCCGCCGCGCCCGCCGTGCGGAAGGTGACTTCAATGCAGTTCAATCCGCCCGCGATGAGGGCTTCGGTGAGCGGCACGGCGTCATCCACCTGATCAATCACAGCGACACAGACGAGACGTTGCTTGAGGAAGGATTCGGGATTCATGAGATTATCCGCGCAGGATACAAAAGTCCTTTAAGCGAAAACAGAAAATGTTTTTTTGCACCGGCGAAATTTGCACTGCATAAACGGACCGGTTCGTGAATTGTTAAAAACTTCTGCTCGACAAAATTCCGGCGGTGGTTACATATCAGCGTCGGCGTGATGACACGCCGGAAACTATTTTTAATTTATATGAAAACCAAATTGCTCCTGACTCTTGTTTGCGGACTGGCCCTGTCGTTGTCCGCCGTGCGTGCCGACAGCCTGCCCTTGAACACTGAAGTGAAGATCAAATTTCAATGCGTTGTTGATCCCAAGCCGAACCAGAACAATTTCAAGTTCGATACTTCTGACCTCCTCCAGATCATCGCCACGGACCAGAACATTTCGGTGCCCGCCGGCGCGCGACTATGGATAAGCACGAACGGACAATTTTTGGTCGTGGCTCCGGCAGGCAATGAGACCGTACTGGCCGCTGTGGACACAAATCTGTTGAACCTGACCGTATATAACGACATCTATACTTCGAAAACCTCCTTCGAGCCGACCAGAACCAGGATCAACGTCTCCGGCACCAAGGTCGTCACCGTGAATTATACCGGCTCGACCGTCGCCTTCAGCGTGAGCGTCTATGGCAAATACAATTCCACCTCCGAAATCGTCGGCACGAATACGACCACCACTATTAAGTACACCGCCACCGGTTTTGGCCCCGGCGGAATCAGCGGCAAAAGCTTCATCGCCACCGGAGATTTTGACGTCAATATGCCCTGAACCGGCTTCGGGAATCCATTTTCCACGGCAGGAAGAAGGCAACCAAGGCTGGAAGGCTCCTTTCCGAGCACTTCCGCCTTTTTAATTTTGCCTTTTTCCTTTTTAATTGAGCCATGATTACGCGTTATTCGCGCCCCGAAATGCGGGCGATCTGGACCGACGAAAATAAACTCAAGATCTGGCTGCAGATCGAGCTGCTCGCCAGCGAGGCGCTGGTAAAGGAAGGTGTCGTGCCGGCGAAGGATTTCGCCAGGATCAAGGCCGGGGCCGACAAATGGTTCGCCGATTTGCCGGGCCTCGTCGCCCGCCAGCGCGAACTGGAGAAGGTTTTGAACCACGACGTCATCGGCTTTACCACCGCGGTGGCCGAGGTCATCAATGACAACGCCAGCCGCTGGTTCCATTTCGGCCTCACGAGCAGCGATGTGGGCGATACCTGTTACGCCGTGCAGATGATGCAGAGCGCGGACCTCCTGATCGCGGACGTAAAAAACCTTCTGCCCGTCATCGCCCGCCGCGCGAAGGAACACAAGTTCACGCCGTGCATGGGCCGCAGCCACGGCATCCACGGCGAACCGACGACGTTCGGCCTGAAACTGGCGTTGATGCATGATGAATTCAAACGCGCGTTGCGCCGGCTCGAAACCGTGCGCGAAGTCGTCGCCATCGGCAAGGTTTCCGGCGCGGTCGGCACCAGCGCGCATCTCTCACCGCGCGTGGAGGCGTTCGTCTGCAAAAAGCTTGGCCTCAAGCCCGCGCCCATCGCCACGCAGGTGGTGCAGCGCGACATCCATGCGGAATTCCAACTCACGATGGCGCTGGTCGGCGCGAGCATCGAACGGTGGGCCGTCGAGTTCCGCCATTTGCAGCGCACGGAGGTGTTGGAAGCGGAAGAGCCGTTCACCAAGGGCCAGAAAGGTTCCAGCGCCATGCCGCACAAGCGCAATCCCATCACCTGGGAACGCCTCACCGGTCTCGCACGTGTGCTGCGCGGCAATGCGATGGCCTCGCTGGAAAACGTCGCGCTGTGGCACGAGCGCGATATCTCGCACTCCAGCGTTGAGCGCATCATTTTCCCGGATTCCTGCACGTTGCTGGATTACATGTTCGGCCTGCTCACGCGGCTGATGGATGGCATCGTGGTTTACCCGGCGAACATGAAAAAGAATATCGGTCTCTCGCTCGGGATGTGGAACAGCCAGACCGTCCTGCTCGCGCTTATCAAAAAGGGACTGACGCGCGAAGCCGCCTACAAGCTCGTCCAGGACGCAGCGATGAAAACGTGGGAAGTGAAGCACGCCGGTCGCGATGACGCGGATTTTGTGGAGGTTCTAAAAGCCACGCCGGAAGTGGCGAAACATTTCAAGAAAGGCGAACTGGAAGCGCTCTGTTCGCTGGATTTCCATTTTAAGGAAGTGAACAACCGGTTTAAGAAGTTGAAATTGTAATGTTTTTTAAATCAAATGGACCGGCGTCATAAAAAAAAGGCAATGGTCGGTTTGACACTGTGGCTGACAGCAGTGCCACTGGCGATTGTGCCTTTTCTCGTGATCAGCCTTATATTTCACGCACTTTGGCCTCATGCCCAAGCGCCGATTGTCATATATATCCTAATGGTTCTCGGGTTGATGTATTTCGCTTTTTTTTGGGGAGGTGGTCACCTGGCCAGGGCCAAGGGTTATTCAACCGCCATATTAATCACCGGTATCTTTTTGCCGGCGCAAATCGTGATCTTTGCGCTCCTGCTCTTTGCTTTGCCGGATAAATGTTCGACCCATCAAAGTCCGAAAAGAAAACATCGTCCCGCGGAGGATGATTCCCCGATTGCCAGGATCGTGCGTTGTCGGCGAAACGCCATGATCTATAATGTCCTTGGACTAGCGGGTATTTTGCTCGCTTTACTCCTGATCTTCGTACGTACCGGTTTTTTCGACCGGATGGACAATTCCCGCGCTGCGGCAATTTGGATTTTTGTGCCGAGCTATTCTGCCGTAATTTATGGCTGCTGGTGGTGGGTTCGCGCCAAGAATTGGCATGAGGCGGTGGTTTTCATCGGCCTCATGCCCTTGGCTGTTTTATTAATTCCATATGTCCGGTTGATCTATAGGTTGGTTCCTTTACTGCTGCCAAGTTCGATGTTCTTGATGCCAATAATTTTGCTCGGCGTTGTAGCCGTTCTGCCGGATAAGTCTGGAATATTAAAACGCGAGCGTTTGGATGCTGATAAAATTGTTGCTCATCTGGAGCGCCGCCGCATCCGATAAGATAAATTTTATGGAGCAACTCAAGGCAACGCCCGAAGTCACCAAGCATTTCAAGAAGGGCGAGTTGGAAGCTCTCTGTTCGTCCGATTGCCATTTCAAGGAAGTGAACAACCGGTTTATGACATTGGGACTTTAAGATACCATGACTTTAAACTCCCTTCTCTTCGCCGCCATGTTGGCCGGCTGCATTAGCGTTCGCGCGGAGAACACCAGTTGCGGGTTTGACACTAACACGCTTTCGTTCCCCGGCACGCCGGTTGAACAAGCCCGCTGCCTGCTGCGCCCCGTCAAACCCCACGGTGAATTGGCCGCACCGCTCGCCGCGCTGCCCGCACCTCTGGAAAGCCTCATCGGCCAGCCCGTGAAGCTCGATGTCGCCGCGCTGCGAAAATATCTGGCCGCCCACGGCATCGCGGAAGAGGTCATCGGCGGACCGCTGACGAACCATTGCGGCGCGAAATATTTTGTCATTCACGACACGAGCACACCCAACTACGGCGATGTGCCCATCCCCACCAATATCAATACCATGGCGTGGTCGCTCAACAACCTAAACCGCTACACCAACCGAGGTGCGGCGCATATCTTCATCAACCGCCTCGGCGATTCCATCGCACCCCACCCATACGCCCAGCCGTGGCGCGCGACCAAGCTTGAGGTTCGCGTGGTTGGCGAACGCAGCCGCGGTCTGTTCGTCCATAATGAACTTGTCCAGCCGCGCCACCGCGACCCCGACAAAGGCGGTCCAAAGAATGACGCGCTGGGGCCCGAACCCGGCTTCACCGTCGCGCAATACGACCGCCTGGCGTTGCTCTATGTTTCCGCCAGCGTGCAACACGGCACCTGGCTGGTTCCCGGCTACCACTGTGCCATAGACGCAGGAATCCCTGACGGCCACGACGACCCGCAGAATTTCGACCTCGCCTTCTGGGCCGGACGATTGGATGAATTGCTCAAAGAAATCCGTTAAAGATTAAGGAGCCGGCAACCAGGGATAAACGCAAAGCAACGGACTGTTGCGAGTGGATCAGGGTAAAACCCAACCGAATCCAACCAAATCCAAGTAAATCAAACCAAAAAATCAGCGCGATGTTTAGCGGCTTGCTGAAACATGAGAACTTATTGCATCGTCTGCCTTGCTGACAATGATTGAGCGCTTGAAATTGCCAATGTGGGTGTTGCCGCTGGTCATCGCCGTGCTGGTCGCGGGGGTGGGATGGTGGGGCAATCACCAGTTGCGCGTGGTGATCGAGGACAATCTCAAGGCGCAACTGACGACGACCCTCAACGCCAATGTCACGGCCTTGGGCATCTGGGCGACGAACCAGACGCGTATCGCCACGGTGCTGGCGGAGGAACCGGAGGTGCGCGATCTCGCCCAAAAAATCCTGGTACTGCCGCATATGTCGCGCCGGGAATTTCAGCCGCCTCCGGAAATGCAGCAATTTGTGGACGAACTACGTCCGCGTCTCAATCGTCTCGGATACGGGGTCGCGGACCTGGTGAACACCAATTTTCAGGTGGTGGCGAACTCCATCCGCCCGCAATTTTTCGGGAATCAACTTATCTCGGACGCACATACGAACAAATTCGCGGAACTGTTTGCCACGGGCGAACCGGTGCTCATAACGCCCTTCAAACCGGAATTGTTGATGCAGCGCCGCGCGCAACGCAATTCCCGTCTGCCGCCGCTGCGAACCAATGATTTGCGCATGGCGGGAGACTTGCCGCCACCTCCGCCCAACGGCCAGCGTCGACGCGGCGATCTGACGTTGATGCAGGTGGCGGCGCCGGTGCGGGATGCGTCGCGTCGCGTCGTCGGCGCGCTCGCGTTGCTGATCAATCCGGACAATGAATTTTCGCGCATCCTCTCGGTGGCGCGTTCGGGCGATTCGGGCGAGACGTACGCCTTTGACCAGACGGGCCTGATGATTTCGCGCAGCCGGTTTGACGACCAGTTGCGGCAACTCGGTCTGTTGAATGCGACCAATCCCAGTTCGGCGTTGAACCTGCGCCTGCATGATCCCGGTGGCGACCTGACGAAGGGTTTTGTCGAAACGAATGAAGAAACTCCGACGCGTGCGTTGACGCGGCTGGTCACAAGCGCGGTGGATGGTGAGGATGAAGTGGACGTGACGTCATCGCACGATTATCGCGGCGTGCCCGTGGTCGGGGCATCGTGCTGGCTGCCGGAGTTCGGCTTCGGCGTGGCGACACAGATTGACGCGAGCGAGGCGTTCCGCCCTTTGCGCGTGCTGCAATGGATTTTCGTGCTGCTGATCTTGTTTTTGCTGTTGTGCGCTACGGGGATGTTCCTGCTTTCAAGTCTCGCCCTGCAAAGGCGATTGGATGCGGCGGAGACGAAGTTGAAACAACTGGGACAGTACACGCTGGAGGAAAAAATCGGCGAAGGCGGCATGGGCGTGGTATATCGCGCGCGGCACGCGCTATTGCGCCGCGACACGGCGGTGAAACTTCTGGCGGCGGGCGTGGCCGACGCGGCGGCGGTGGCGCGGTTCGAGCGCGAGGTGCAGTTGACCTGCCAGCTTACGCATCCGAACACCATCCAGGTGTATGACTACGGCAAAACACCGGACGGGATCTTTTACTACGCGATGGAATTTCTTCAGGGTGTGAATTTACACGACCTCGTTGCGCGTTTTGGCGTGCTGCCGGAGAGCCGGGTGGTGCATATCCTCGCGCAGATTTGTGATTCGCTGGCGGAGGCGCACGCGCTGGGATTGATCCATCGCGACATCAAGCCGGGCAACATCATCCTTTGC
>DATHOG010000044.1:0-3144 GCA_035485115.1 Candidatus Sulfotelmatobacter sp.
GTGCGGTTTGAGGAAACCAATATCTGATACGCGGTCTGGGTTTCTCCACGAGTGGCATCCTTCGACATCCAGGTGAACCGGATGGCGTCCCGTTCCACCGCCAGCGGCTGGCTCACCCCATTGACCAGCAACCCCTCCGGCTCGCTCAAAGCTCCGAAAGCCATCGAAGCGAGAGGCAAGGTGAGAACAAATTGCATTGCGATAGCAAAAATCTTCAAAGTATATAAATTGTTAATTATTAATTGTTTAGATTCAACGGAAATTCGCTGAAGTGGTAGTCGCCCGCGCCGACCAGACATTTGATAGACGAAACTTCCTCCGAGACAGCGACCACTCCGGGATTTTCAATTTCCGGTTTTATTGGCCACAGGGGTTTGTCCGATTCCGTGATCGTGACATTTCCGGTTGACAGTTTTGGAAGGTAGATGGCGGCGCGGGTGTTGGCGGGAACCTTGACCGAAAGTGAAAGCCGGCCATTTGCGCTTTTCTCCCAGCGCGTGGTGATGAGCCCCTTCACGGTGGGTACCGAGCCTTCGGCAAAAGTCAGACCGCCCGTTTCCGGCCGGACATCAAACGTGGCAAATCCGCCGCTCGTAGGCTGGATGCCGCAGATATATTCCAGAAAAATATAGCCCGGATAGCTTGTCCAGGCATGATTCACTTCGCCGTGAGCGGGATCAAAACTCTCCCAGTTGGCTTTGTTTCCCTCCAGCATGGGACGATAACGCTCCAGGTCCTGCACCACAAACGCCCCGCCGCCCGCGTTCAAAACGCCGCTGTAAAACGCATCCCCCCCGTAACCGCCAAGCTCCGGTTTTCCCGGCGTCAGAATCGCAGCCAGGATGGTGGATTTTTCCGCCGCCAGCTCGATGTCAAAACGCAAGGCCCACGCGGAAGCGAGCGGAAACATTTCCTCCCGGTCAGGTCGCACGCGATAGAACTCACCGTTGAACAGCTTGGAATTGATGCCGGCTTTGACCTCTTCGGCTTGCTGAAGGTAGTCGTTGCTTTGGTTGGTTTCCCCCAGGACTGAAAACACACGCGCGGCAATCCGCAGGTTTTCATAGTATTGGCAGGCTGTCGCGGCGTTGAAACCACCCATGGGTGTGGTGCCGACCGCCCAGTTCGAATTGGTAGTGTCGCCGACCGCCCAGTCCGTGATCCGCCATCCGGGAGGGTTGATCAGCCTGTTCGTTGGATCCTGATAGGTTTTGATCCATTGCAAGAAATGCGTCAGATGGGGGGCCATTTCATGCAGGAGCTTCTGGTCGCCCGAAAACAGGTATTGCTGCCACAGCAACATCGGCCAATACATGGACCACTCCGGAATACTGGCAAACCGTTGCGCGGGGCTGCAGGATGGGAAATCCCCGTTGGTCATTTGTGCCGTTGCATAGTCTCGAACCACCTTGTCGATCATCATCGTGTCGCGGTCATTATACAGCAGCACGTTCCCTATGTTCCAACTGTCGGCCAGGTACGACGCCTGTTCCCGGTTGGCATCCACGCTGATAATGCCCTGCTGGATGTTTTGCCGCGCCGACCGCTCGCACATCTCGTAGATGCCGTTGAGCAAGGGACTCGAACAACGGAAACGCCCCGCCACGTCCGCGTCGCAATAAGCCCACATCCCGCGCACATCGGAGGCCTTCAATTCCCCCGCGTAGCCCGTGATCTTAAGCGCTTGGAAAGTGGTATGCCGTCCGAAGTCCGCGTCCCAGGTCTCTTTGCCGCCATGGCAGGTATATTCATCCCAGCCGGCCTGCTTGCGTTCCCCAGCCATTTGAAAATATCCGGTGCGCACCACATTGCCCGCATGATTTGCGTGCATCGTAATTTTGGGCCAGCCGTCAAGGCAACGTCCGAAGTCCACCAGCCACGCGCCGTTTGTGGAAGTGACGCTCACCGGTTCGACTTCCGCCTGTTCCCGCTCCAGCGGTGCCATTTGCGCGAACAGGTGATAATTGGACCGATCCACTAGGGTCGCGGAAGCCCAACCCGAATCGTCAAAACCGGCCGTCCGCCAGCCCGCAGGTTCCAGGCGGGAATCAAACTGGATGGTCGCGCGATTGGCCAAGCCACGGTCATTGCTGAAATACGCCGCGTTGGTTTCGATGAAGGCGGTATGGGCCAGAATCTTCCACGATTCATCGGTCCCGATGGTTGAGGACGAGCCGTCAGGATAATCCAACCGCGTTTCCAGCCTGAAAGCCGGCTGCGTATTGACGCCACAGTTGGACCAGGTGCCCTGCCAATGTCCGATGGCCGCGAACACGTTCGTGCCGGGTTTCACCAGTTTGGCGATGTCATAGGCATTGTACTGACCGTAACAACAGGGATCGCACCGTGCCGGACCACGCCCCAGCAGCCGGCCATTGAAATAAAGAACATAGTCGTTGTGCGCGGTGACATAGACCTTTGCAAAGTCTGGCATGTTGGTAACTCCGAAGGTCTTTCGGAAATAAGCAAAATTATTTTGGTTCGTGGTTCCATCCCAAATGTAGCGCGCAGTCCACTCGTTTTGGTCCAAGCCGGTGTCAAAGCAGGCCGGGTTACTGTAACGGCTGGCTTTACCGGTTTGATTCCAAATCCGCACTGTCCACCAGAACCGTGTGGCGGCGGGAAAAGGTTTGCCGGTATATTCAACTGAGGCCGATTGTTCCGAAACCACCTTGCCGCTGTCCCACCAGCCGTCCATGTCCGCTGCGAGATCCGCGTGGTTTGAGGAAACCAGAATCTGATACGCGGTCTGGGTTTCTCCACGAGTGGCATCCTTCGACATCCAGGTGAATCGAACATCTTCCCGATCGACCGCCAGCGGCTGGCTCGCGCCGTTGGCCAGCAATCCCTCCGGCGCCACCGGCCCGCCCGAAGCTGCGAAAGCCATCGATGCGAGGAGAAGGGCGGAGACTATATGCGTTGCTGTGGCGAATATCTTCAAACTATGGAAACCCTTAATGACTTGGATTTGACGGCATTTCGCTGAACCGGTAGTCACCTGCGCCGACCAGGCATTTGATTGACGAATCTTCCTCTGACACGGCGAGTACTCCAGGAATTCCACCTTCAGGTTTTATCGGCCATAAGAGTTTACCAGATTCCGTGATCGTGACATTTCCAGTTGATAGTTTCGGAAGGTAGATG
>DATHOG010000045.1:0-15529 GCA_035485115.1 Candidatus Sulfotelmatobacter sp.
AAGAAATCAAATTGCGCCGCGTGAGCGCGCCCGAGATCTGCAACGTGGAATTTTGCGGCAGATCCGCCGTCAAATCCACGGCGGGCGCGGTAAACAACGGGGCCGGTTTGAAATCCAGGACGAACCGGCCAAATTCGTTGGTTTGCATGAACTGCGAGAACGTTGTGCCGAGATTTTCCGTTGTCAGCGGCAGCCAGCGGGGGTTCTCATGATAACGGAACTGCGGTTGGGTGATGGCGGGCGCTTTCTGCCAGATGGCCGATGAAAAATCACGCGCGTTCGGCAATGCGAACAGGACGGGATTATCCAGCTCCATCAATTCATCCGCATTATTCGCGAATTGCAGTTGCGGGACGTTGACCGGCGGCCGGGTTGCGATTTGTTTTTTTGCGCCAAACACAAAAATGAGCGCCAGGTGCGCGGCGATGGCCAGTGCGATGAGCAGTAGAAATTTTTGTTGCAGTCCGCCGGAATTTTGCGGCGCGTCCAATGGCGGGCTGGCGCTGGCGTCGTTCATTGTTTTAGGTCGGTCACGCGCGGCAGTGTGGCAAGCACGGCATTGGTGATGCCTACACTGCGCGCCAGCAAGGTGATGTGCGCGAGCTGGTCGTAGGTGGCGGAACGGTCGGCATGGATGATGAGCGTGGGCGGCTTGGACGAAAACTTGGTGGCAACGATCAGTTTGTTTTGCAACTGGCGTTCGCTCACCGGCTGGTTTTCGTAATAATATTGCCCTTGCGAATCCACGGCCATCGCGACGGTGTGACCGTCCACCCCGGGCAGGTCATCGGCAGCGGGCGGCGAAAGCCGTGTGCGCAACCCCGGCACGGGCAGCACGGCGGCGAGCAGGAAAAAAATGAGCAGACAAAAGACGATCGCCGCGAACGGGGCGATGTCGAACTGGCTGCGCAGGATTTTCGCGTTACGCGGAAATTTCATTTGCCGTTTCCGTTTTCGGTGATGATGTTGACGATTTCGGCGGCGGCGCGTTCCATGTCCAGGACGATTTTGTTCACGCGGCTGACGAGATAGTTGTAACCCGCATGCGCCGGGATGGCCACGCCGATGCCCGCCGCCGTGCAGATGAGCGCCTTCCAGATGCCTCCGGAAAGGTCTTTTATATTCGCGTAGGAATCCGCATGGCTGATCTGCCCGAAGATGTCGATGAAGCCGATGACGGTCCCGAAAAGCCCGAGCAACGGCGCGATTTGCGCTATGGTCGCGAGCAGGTTCAATTTTTCCTCAAGCCGTGGAACTTCCGTAAGGCCCGCCTCCTCCACGGCTTCGCGCACGCGATCGCGTCCGTTTTCGCGGTTTAAAATGGCGGCTTTGACGAGACGCGCAACCGGACCGGCGGTGGCATCGCAGATGGCAATGGCCTCGACCACGTTGCCGCGTTTGAGCACGGTGCGGACCCCGTTGAGAAATTCGGCGGAGTTGATCTGCGAGCGATGGCAAAACAGCGCGCGTTCGATGAACACGACGGCGGCGGTGGCGGCGGTGATCAGGATGAGCCAGATCACCGGCCCGCCGTTGGCTAGAAGCGTTGGCATGGGGTAATTAAAGGCGTTCGCGCGCGATGTGTAAATCAGAAGTTAGGAGCTGGAGGCGGAAATTCAGGAGCGCAAAACAGGCGGCTTCTAAATTCTAGCTTCTAATTTCAAAATTCTGTATTTTCCGCGCATGGAAACGCCCGACCAACTCCGCGAACTCTTTCGGATGCAAAAAGCCCTCAACGAACGCATCGGGGTGAAAACCGACACCATGAACGAAGAGGAAAAAACCAAATGGATCCTCAACTATTGCCGCGCCATGTCGCAGGAGATGGCCGAGCTGACCGACAGCGTCCCGTGGAAATGGTGGGCCAAGTACCAGAAGTTCGACGAGCAGAACGCGCGGGTTGAGGTCGTCGATCTGTTTCACTTTTTGATTTCCATGGCGCAGGTGCTTGGCATGAGCGCCGACGATGTTTTTGCCGCCTACGTCAAAAAGAATGAAGTGAATTTCAAGCGCCAGGAATCCGGTTACACGACCAAGGATCACGACGACTCAAAACACATTTGAGCAACCGCCGGCGATTCCAATATTCCAGAAAATTTGTAATAGCGCCCCGGTCCGTACGCGATAATATCGCGGCATGACCGGCTTCTTTCTCACCGTTTTCACGTTGTTTTGGACCGGCATGGTGCTGACGTTCAGTGGCTTCATGGGGCACGGCATCTACAAACAGCTGGAGTCGCAACATTTTCTGACCACGACAGGAACCGTCACGCATAGCGAACTGACCGTCTCCCATTCGTCCAAGGGCGGCGCAAGTTACGGTGCGAAGATTGAATACACTTACAATATCGGTGGACAAATCTTTGCCGGCGACAAAATCCGTTTCGGCATGCATTCGTCGAGTTACGCGAGTGCTTCGGGTCTGATCAACGCCCATCCAGCCGGTTCCGAGGTGCAGGTTTATTACAATCCTGCCGATTTGCATGAATCGTTGCTGCAACCGGGCGTCCAGGGTTCGGATTTGATGGGATTGATTTTCATGACCCCGTTCAACATGGTCATGCTGGGTTTATGGATCGGGATTGGCGGCTGGCTGCGCGAGCGTTGGGTCAAGCCGCCGGCGGGTGGCGTAAAGATCATCACCGAGGGGGCGACGACGCGGGTCCGGCTGCCGCAATTTCCGGCGCTGGCCTGGGGAATTATCACGACCGGCGGGCTGGGGTTTGCTTCCGTGTTCATTGTCGGTTTCAGCACGAATATGGAACCTTCCATCACCGTGGCGGTGGCGGTTCTTGCCCTGATTTATCTCGCCGGCCTGCTGATCTTCATCTGGCAACAGAAAAAAATAAATACCGGCATTGACGATCTCATTCTTGATGAAGCGGCGCGGACGGTTGAACTACCGTTGACCTTTGACCGGAAGGAGCGCATCACCGTGAGCGTTGACCACATCCAAAGTCTTTCGGTGGAGAAGATCGTCCATCGCAGCAGCAAGGGCGGCATTTCGTACACCTACCAGCCGACCTTGTGTTTGCGCGGAATGGAGACGTCCGTCCAAAAGCTTGCCGACTGGTCGAATGAACTGAAGGCCAACGCCTTTGCCGATTGGTTGCGCCAGAAACTGAATCCGAATCTGCCCTCGACGCCGGTGGCGGATGCGATGGCTGACGAGAGGGAATCGGAGAAGCAGGCCGCTGCTGCCGCCCGCGAAAAGGAATTCGAGGAAATGCGCCGTGACGGAAAATCACGGATCAAGATTTCCGACGGTCCGGAAGGGCGTGAATTTTATTTTCCGCCGGCGCGAAATATCGGCACGGCTTTTGTCATGACTTTAATGATGTTTGTGTTCAACGGCATTGCGCTTGCAGTGTTCCGTTTTCAAGGCCCAATTTTCTTTGCGATCATTTTCGGATTGGTCGGGGTGATGATGATTCTTGGCACATTCAGCCTTTGGTTCAAATCCGTCAGGATCACGGTCAATTCTACCAATGTCCGCGTGAAGAAACACTGGCTGATTTTCAGCAGCACCAAGGACTTTTCCGCCGGCGACTATACGCGGTTCGCCACGAAAATGGGCATGCAAAGCGGCTCGACTATTTTCACCGATATCAGGCTGGTGCGCGCCGGCGCGGATGCGGAATTTGCACAGGACCTGACCAAATATCAGAACGTAAAGGGGGTTGACCCGCTGGTTGCTGAACGGTTTCGCCGGGCCGCTGGACCATCCGGCGTCACCATCGCAGGTGGCATCGCGAACAGCGCCGAGGCGGATTGGCTTGTGAGGGAAATGAATAACGCCCTGGGGCGGGGGGAATCGCGCTCCAGTGCTTTCCCAAATGAAATGGTCGCAGGACCGGTGCTGGTGTCCACTTCGGCTAAACCCAAAACAGCATTGTTGGCGACTTTCATGGCCTTGGTTATTGCCTTTAGTTTTGGCTATGACCTTTGGCGACATGCGAATTTGATTTCCCCGAAGCCGGCACCGGTTAAATCCGCTGCGACCAATTTCATCCAACCGCAACCGCAGCCGGTACTCGAAGTGGCTTTCAGTTCGTGCGATCCGTCTGAGGAACCTCAAACAAACGGTTATTTGGTCAAAGCAGAAGGGCACGCCGATTGGTTCGTATGCAAAACGTCCGGATATCTAAGGACGATCGAGATGAAGATTGAACCGGTCGAACAAGGCGGCGGAAAACTCCTGCTTTCTTTTTCGGAAGACCATGGCGGATTCCCTGGAAATGTATTGGAAGCGTTTTCCATCCCCAGTCCCGCCAGCACTAATTCCGCCGGATGGGTGGTTCTCAATTCCCGCAAGCAACCGGCGTTGGAGGCTGGTACGAAATACTGGCTTTGTGTCAAAAGCTCCGGAGCATGGCTTTGGCATTTCGGAAGGCAAAACCTCATCCAGACCACGATGTATTCCCCGCACCCGCGCATGTGGACTGCGGCTGGAACCACGAATGTATGCGCCTTTAGTATTCTTGCAGCAACTAATCTGTCGTCATCGCGGCAATGATGCGGACCGCCATCCAAAAATTTCTCGGCAAATCCGGCAAATCCGTTAGGCTCACACGAAACTTGTGAGCACCAAATCCAAAACTAAAAATCCCAGGCTTAAAACTTCACCCGTTCCGCCACGGTGGCGTCCGGAGGTCAAGGAAGTCCTCATCACCGATGCACTGCTGGCGAAGCGCGTGAAGTCGCTGGCGCGTGAAATTGAAAAGGATTTCCGCGGACGCGAAACGGTTGTTGTCTCCTTGCTCACCGGCACGGTGATGTTTTTGGCCGACTTGATCCGTGGTCTGGACATGCCGCTGCGCCTGGATTTCATCGGGGTCTCGAGTTACGGCAGCGGCACGGAATCCGGTGACCTGGTGTTCACAAAGGAATTGCGCCTGGATGTGAAGGGCCGCGATGTGCTGCTGGTGGACGACATTCTCGACACGGGAAAAACCTTGAGCCGTGTCATCCCCAAACTGAAGGCGCTCAAACCGCGCCGTATCAAGACCGTGGTGTTGCTCGACAAACCGTCGCGCCGGGTCGAAAAAATCAAGGCCGATTATGTCGGCTTCACGATCCCGGATTTGTTTGTCATCGGTTACGGGCTTGATTTCGCGGAGCGTTACCGCAATCTTCCGTTCGTCGGCGTGCTGCATCCGCATATTTACAAGGAAGTTTTGGAGCGCGCCCATAAATAATGGATTCTAAATTCATCAGTCTTTTCGGCTGGCTCACGATGCTTTTCGTGGCGTGGGCGATTTCCTATAACCGCAGAAAATTTCCGTGGCGCACCGTCATCTGGGGAATCATTTTACAATTTGCCCTGGCGCTGTTGGTTTTGAAAACCCCATGGGGGAAGGCGTTTTTTGGATTGGCCGGAAAAGCGGTGAACAAGCTGAACGATTTTGCTTCGGAGGGAACCAGGCAGGTTTTTGGGGTGATGGCCGATCAAAAATACCTGGCGGATAAATTTGATCCGGCGCATTCGTTTGTTCTCGGAATTGTCGTCGTGGGCACGATCATCATCGTCGCGTGCATCTCGTCACTCTTGTATCACTGGGGCATTTTGCAAAAGGTGGTTCATGCCGCGGCATGGGTAATGCGCAAGGCGATGGGCACGAGCGGCAGCGAGACACTTTCAGCGGCGGCAAACATTTTCATGGGCCAGACCGAGGCGCCGCTGGTCATCCGTCCCTACGTTCCACGCATGACCAAAAGTGAGATCATGACCATCATGGTCTGCGGCATGGCGCACATCGCGGGCGGCGTCGCGGCAGTTTATGCGGCGATGGGCATGGCGGCCGGTTATCCGAACACAGCCGGGCATTTGCTTACCGCGTCCGTGCTGAACTGCCCCGCTGCGTTGATGATCGCAAAAATTCTTCTGCCCGAAACGGAGCAAAGCGAAACCGCCGCGACCATGCCGGCAACCGTGCCGCGCACGACGACTAACTCAATTGATGCCCTATGTCGCGGCGCCGGCGACGGCTTTCAACTCGCATTGAATGTCATTGCGATGCTCATCGGTTTTATTGCGGTCATTGCACTCGCAAATTATGTTTTTGGCTGGGTGCAACTTCATGCCGGGATGAAAAGCGCATTTACGCTGCAAAATGTCTTCGGCTATATCAACGCGCCGTTCGCATGGCTCATGGGCGTGCCGTCGCAGGACTGTCTGGCCGTCGGGCAAATTCTTGGCGAACGCATCGTGCTGAACGAATTCATCGGTTACTTCGACTTGACGAGCCACGCGAAAGACCTGGCGCTGAATGACCGCAGCTTCACCATCGCGACCTATGCGCTGTGCGGTTTCGCAAATTTTTCCAGTATCGCCATCCAGATAGGCGGCATTGGCTCGCTCGCGCCGGAACGCCGCGGTGAAATGGCCAAGGTCGGCCTGCGCGCAATGGTCGGTGGTCTGCTTGCCGCCTACATGACCGCGTGCCTTGCCGGTTTCCTTTTGTAAAAATCCTATGCCAGTCACGTTGCTCCAATTGTCCCGCCGTGATTTTTTAAAACGTGCCGCGCTCGCGGGAGCGGCGGTTGCCCTTGCACCGGAAATTCAAGCCGGACTTTTTCGCAAGTCGCATGATAAAAACACCTTCTTCTTTTTATCCGACACGCACATCGCCGGCGATGCGGCGCAGACGTATCTCAACGTCAACATGACCGATCATCTCGCCGCCGTGTCGCGCGAACTCGCAGCGTGGCCGGTGCGGCCCGCCGCTGTCATTGTCAATGGCGACCTCGCATATCTCACGGGCAAGCCGGAGGATTACGTGCAGTTCGCCAAGGCCATCACGCCGGTGCGGGCGCTGGCGCCGGTCCACCTTTCGCTCGGCAATCATGACGAGCGGGACAATTTCTGGAGCGCCTTTCCGCTCGATGCGGTGAAACAAGATTCCGTTCCGCAAAAACAAATCGCCGTATTCGACAGTCCGCGCGCGAACTGGTTTCTGCTGGATTCCTTGCAGGTCACGAGCAAGACGCCTGGAGAAGTAGGTGGCGCGCAGCTGGACTGGCTCGCGCATGAGCTGGACGCGCGTCCGCAGAAGCCGGCCATCGTCCTGGTGCACCACAATCCGCAATTTCCAAAACCGACGACCGGCCTGCTCGACTCGGACGCGCTGCTCGCCGTGCTTGCGCCGCGCCGGCAGGTGAAGGTGCTCATTTTCGGCCACACGCACGATTGGAAAATCTGGCAGCACGAGAGCGGCATCCATCTCGTCAACCTGCCGCCGACCAGTTATCCATTTCACGAAGGCCGTCCGGCCGGCTGGGTGCGCACCACGCTGGCGGACGCCAGCATGGAAATCGAACTACGTTGCCTCGACGTGAAGCACCCGGAACACGCGAAGCCCGTTGGTCTGGTCTGGCGCGCGGCCTGAGGTTTTGCCGTGTTAGAAAGCCCAATCTCAAATTATCGCGGCCGGCTTGCGCCGTCGCCGACCGGTTATTTGCACCTGGGGCACGCGCGGACTTTTTGGCTGGCCCAACAACGTGCGCGACAAAACGGCGGCCAATTGATCCTGCGCAACGACGACCTTGATTCCACCCGCTACAAGATGGAATTCGTCGACGCCATGCTCGAAGATCTGCGCTGGTTCGGATTCGAATGGAGTGAAGGCCCGGATATTGGCGGTCCCT
The DNA here is from genome assembly GCA_035485115.1 of Candidatus Sulfotelmatobacter sp. Lineage (GTDB taxonomy): Bacteria > Verrucomicrobiota > Verrucomicrobiia > Limisphaerales > UBA11358 > UBA11358. The sequence continues at coordinate 7,648 of DATHOG010000045.1, forward strand.
ATGCGCCATACAACCAGAGTGAGCGGATGAGCCATTATCAGGCCGCATTGGACAAACTGCGCGACGGCAATTTCATCTATCCTTGCATTTGTTCCCGCAAAGACATCCATCAAGCCGTCACCGCCCCGCACGCCGCCGATGACGAACTCATCTATCCCGGCACCTGCCGCAATAAAAGTCTCCCGACCATCAACTCTCAACCATCGACTCGTCACGCCTGGCGCTTCCGCGTTCCCGATGGCGAAACCATTGTCTTTTATGATCAAAACCTTGGCCCGCAGCAATTCATCGCGGGCAAAGATTTTGGCGACTTTGTCGTTTGGCGGCAGGACGACGTGCCGGCGTATCAACTCGCGTGTGTCGTGGACGACGCGGCGATGGAGATCACCGAGGTCGTACGCGGCGCCGACCTGCTGGTGAGCACGGCGCGGCAGGTTTTGCTTTATCGCGCGTTCGGATTGACGCCGCCGAAATTTTACCATTGCGAATTGATGCGGGACGAACGCGGCGAACGGCTGGCCAAACGGCACGATGCGTTGTCACTGCGGACGTTGCGGGGCAGGGGAGTTTCGCCAGTCGGATTGCAATCCAGTTTCAGTGCGTGAGCCAATTCCAGTCCGGTTTTCCATCCGTCGGCAGCAATCGCAATTGGACATCGTGGTAGCGAAGGGTGGTGGAGTTGCCGTGGTTGAAGGCGCCGAGACCGACAAAAAATTCGTTGGTGCTGACATAACTATTCTCGGGTGGACTGGCCTGGTTGAACACGGTCTGGCCGTTCACGATGGCGCTGATGACCTGGTTTTGGTAGCGGAAATCAAATACCGTGTTGGTGCTGGCATCCCATTGAAATGGGGCCGTGATTTCCCGTTTGGTCCAGTGTTGGGAAAAGGTGGCAAGGTCGCCATCCTCCGGTGTGCGTTTGATGCGGAACCCATACCAGTTCCAGCTTTCAAACTGGGGGGTGCCCATGACCAGGCCGGCTTGAAAGGCCTTGCTGGTGCTGTTGAGGACATCAAAGCGGCCCCGGATTTCAAACGAGGTGCCGGCTTGCAGGTGGGAATAGATCATGTGCCCGGTTTCACCGGAGTGAACCACCAGTGATCCGTCAGGTTGCAGGTGAAAATCGCCCATCTCAACCTGCCAGCCGGTGAAGTTGGTGTCGGTGGGCAGGAAGCTTACCCATTCTCCGGCACGCAGCCTGGTTTCAAGGTCAAGGGTGGCGATGCGGTCCAGGACAAAAGTGCGCGTTTGTTTGTCCACCTTGTTGTCCAAGTCACGATAAATTTTTAAAGCTGCGGCCGGTTGGCCTTTGGTGCGTTGAAACTCGGCTTCCGCAACCTGATTGGAGCACCAGTCAGTGCGGGCCATGACTTCCTGGGGCATTAGCGAGAGATCCACATCCCAGTTTTTCAAGCTGCCGGGATCCGGTTGCCAGTTGACGGCCGCGAGTTGTTTGGCGGCGACGCTGTAGGATTTTGCAAGATAGGCAGCCGCGGCATAGGTGCTCTGCCAATCGCGGCGGCAGTCATTGGTGGTCGCGGCTATGTATCCTTCGTACATTTCCCGTAGATACGGCCAAACATCTGCGCGCCCAAATACCCTCCGGGTTGATGAAAAATCATATTCCGCTTCGATGTCGCAGAGACAGTCAAAATATTTACGGGGCACGTCGGTATCAAAGCGATGTGTTTTCAAGGCGGTCCGGCCAAAAGCCAGCATGGATTCATAATCACCGTACCAACGCGGGCGCAGTCCCCAGCGCATTTCCTTCCAAGCTCCGGGATAATCGATCTGGGCTGCGACGGTCTTGTCGAACCATTCGCGCATTTCGGTGATGCTGCCGTCACCCAGGGCCACGGTCATCATCCGGCACGGGGCCAATGGTTCTTTCGGGTTCAACTGCCAGGCTTCGGTAAGGGATTCGCGGGCCAGGTTCAGGTGGGTGCTAAATCCTTTCCAGCCCTCGTCGCTGACGGAATTGGCGTCACCGTCACCGCGTGCGTCCCAGGCGAGGTTGATCTCCATTTCTCCGCGCAGCGTCAGCGCCAGCCAGTGAAAAGATTTTCCCTGAGCTTCCACCGCGCCTACAACCTCGCTGCCATTGCGTTTAAAAAAACTTTCGCCCCAACCGTTGACCAGTTGTTCCCCGAGTTGGGATTGATCGTCCGGACGGATGCTGCCATCCGTCAGCAACAGCTTGAATTGTTTTAATGCCTTGGCATCCAGCGCCGGCACAGAGTTGTCACTGTCCTGATAAGTTTTATTGCCGAGCAGGACCGCCGCGTAAAACTTCGGATAAGCCAGGTGCCCGGATTTTTCAAAGCCGTCGACGGCGCGTTGCAGCCGGTGGATACACCCGGGCAGGCCTGAACTGTTCGCCGCGGCGACGGTGAGCGCGAGCGGATCAACCGAGGGCAGGGCGGCGAGTTCATTGCCCGGCTCCTGTAAGGATGAAGCGGCTGAATTCGGTTCGTTGTCAACGAAGCCGTTGGTTATCCAGTCCTGGATCAATTTCAAGGCGATCGCATCGGACACCGGATTTTTCTCGCCGCGCAATTTGTAGCCGTCAAGAAACTGGCGTTCATAAAACTCGATGGCCGCCTGGCTTGTGTCCGCCTCCGTACGTGAATCAGGGCCGACTTTTATCGGTTTGCTGGCCGCCACCAGAGCAAGACTTCTTCCGCTTCGGTATGAACTTTGCCCGAGGAACGCTTTGCCCATAAGTCCCCGGACATTTAGGTAGACAAAGCCGCCGGCGAGCAGCACCACGGTAAAGATGATGGCGATGGCGGCAATTTGTGTTCGATCCCCGGATTTTATCGGTGGCGGATTGTGCGGGCCACCCAAGGACAAGGCCGAATCCACCGGATACCACTGATTCCAACCTTCCTGCCACACAAATTCCGAGCCATCCAATTCGCCGCTGGCGCGACGTCGCCGAATCTCCTCCAAAGGGAAAGTCCCCAAGTTTTCACCTTTTCGGCTTAGATGATAATTCATAAACAACCTCTCAAGAAGCCGGGGCAATGCTTGCGAATGGCCCTGGAATCGTCAATGCGTTTTTACTTCGGCCTTCGGACTGGCCGCAGTTCCTAATAATTCTTCGGACTAAACCGTATTTGTCATCCTAATTACAAATTAGGATAACTGAACCAAAAAACTTTTAAAAAAGGCTTGTGAAAAATTTCACGATGAGGCAAATTCATCGGCTCTGACGGCCTGCCGTTTTTCTCTTTAGGGAACTGGTGTCGTCATATTTTATCAGAATTTCTGTGAATCGTTTTGGAAAAATCATTTTTGTGATGGCGTTTTTTGCCGCCGTTGCGGGCTTGAACCTGCACGCGGCCGAACCTGCCGCTGCCGTTGATGCGGCCAAGGAATCCACCCAGCCTGTGGTTGCGCCGATTGCGCCTATTTTATTATACATTGGGCCGCCTCCGGCTGGTCACGCGAATGTGCCTTCCGTTTTAGGCCATCATTGGCCTGCGCATCTCCCTGCTTTCCCAATTTCCAATTCCATGGTCTGCACTTGGATCGTTGCCCTGCTAATTGTGGTCATCGTCCGTTTCAGTACGTGGAACATCAAAATGATCCCGTCGGGCATGCAAAATTTGCTCGAAGTCCTCTGCGAAACGTGGGAAGACCTGGCCGGCGGCGTATTAGATGCGAAAGTGGTACGCTGGGTATTTCCGTTTGCGACTTCATTCTTCCTGTTCGCGGTTTTGTCCAACTTTGTTGATTTGATCCCCGGCGTCGGCAGCATTGGTTATGGCCCGCGCGACACGGCCAGTTCGCTTCCCTTTGCGCTCTCAGAAACGCACACGCCGTTTTTTCGTCCTCCCACCTCGGATGCCAACCTGACTTTTGCGATGGCCTCCATTTTCTTCGTGATGGGCCTTTATTGGGCAGTGCGTTACAACGGCCCGATCGGCCTGATCAAGCACGTCTTCGCCGTGAAAGTGGAAACCAACAAATACGCGTTCATCCCGCTCTTCCTGTTGTTCATCTTCATCGGCATCATGGAAAGCTTCTCCATTTTGTTCATCCGCCCCGTGGCGCTCGCCCTGCGTCTTTACGGCAACGTCTATGGCGGCGAAACCATGCTGACCATGTCGCTGGCGCAGAAATCCATTTTGTGGTCCGTGTTGCTGTCATTGCCGGGATATGTATTTGAAACGGCAGTGTGTGTGTTGCAGGCGTTCGTGTTCGCGATGTTGACGATTGCCTTCGTCGGCACGCTCTGCACGCCCTCGGACGAGCACGGTCACTGAAAATTTAACCATTTACAGCCGCACTGATCCGCGGTTGTGACAACCAAAACCAATAAGAAAGAAAAGTATATGTTAGCTGAAGCTTACGGAAATGTTCACATCGGCCTGGCCTTCGGTGGTGCGGCCATCGGCATCGGCATCGCGTCCGCCGGCGGCGTCATCGCCATGAGCCGCAATCCCGGACTCGCGGGCAAGATTTTGACGTTCATGTTCATCGGCATGGCGCTCGCTGAAGGTATGGCGATTCTGGCCTGGATCGTGATCCCGACCCACCAATAAAGAGGTATTATGTTCGAATCTCTAGGCGTAAAATGGCCTGAGTTCATCGCGCAGTTGATCAGCTTCTCGCTGGTTTTCTTCGTGCTGAACAAACTCGCCTTCAAGCGGATCGCCGTGGTGCTCGCCGAGCGCCGCCAGAAGATCGCCGAGAGCCTCGCGGGCGCCGACAAGATCAAGGCCGAAGTGGCCAAGACCGAAGCCGACCGCCAGAAGATTCTCGCCGATGCCGGCGAAACCGCGAACAAGATGATCGCCGAGGCGCGCGAAGCCGCCGCCCGTGTGCGTGAATCCGAAACGCAGAAGGCCATCGCCGCCGCGGAACAGATCGTCACCAAGGCGCGGGAAGCCGCCGCACAGGAACGCGAGCAGATGCTCGCGCAACTCAAGCGCGAAGTCGGCCAGCTCGTAGTGAAGACTACGGCTACAGTCACTGGCAAAGTGCTCACCGCCGACGACCAGAAGCGTCTCGCGGACGAAACCCAGAAGCAGTTGTCCTGATTTCGACGGAATGAAAATCTCCAAGCAAGCCCAGCGCGACGCCCGGCAGATGTTCCGCCTCTGCCTCGTCAATGGCGTTCTGGACGAGGCCCGTGCGAGCCAGACCGTGGCGTTATTGTCGCAAAAGAAGCCGCGTGGCTATGTTGAGATTCTGTCCCGTCTCCACCGTCTGGTGAAGCTGGACGCCGCCAAACGCACCGCCAAAGTCGAGGGTGCCGTGGAAGCTTCCCCGAGCCAAATGGCGGGGATCAAATCGGATTTGGAAAAGCGCTACGGCGCCGGATTGAATGTCAGTTATGCCGTGAATCCGTCATTGCTTGGCGGTTTGCGGATCCAGGTCGGCAGCGACCTGTATGATGGCAGCGTGAAGACACGCTTGGATAAATTGGCCCAGAGTTTTTAACCGAATTTTTTAATCGGACTATATGAGTAATTTGCTACAGGAAATCGAAGCCCAGATCGCAGGTGCAAAGACCGCGACGGCGAAACAGAATGTCGGCACCGTCCGCGAAATTGGCGACGGCGTGGCCAAGATCGAAGGCCTCACCGACACCATGCTCAACGAGATGCTCGACTTCGGCAACGGCGTCGTCGGCCTCGCGCTGAACCTTGAAGAGACCGAAGTCGGCGCCGTCATCCTTGGTGACTACACCAAGATCAAGGAAGGCGACGAAGTCCGCACCACCGGCAAGCTCCTCCAGGTGCCCGTGGGCAAAGGCTTGCTCGGTCGCGTGGTCAACACCATCGGCCAGCCGATCGATGGCAAGGGACCCATCAAGGAAACCGCTTTCTATCCCGTTGAAAAAATCGCCCCCGGCATCATCAAGCGCCGCGGCGTGAACCAGCCGGTGCAGACCGGCATCATGGCCATCGACGCGATGGTCCCGATCGGCCGCGGCCAGCGCGAGCTCATCATCGGTGACCGTGGTACCGGCAAGACCACCATCGGTGTGGACGCGATGATCAATCAGGCGCGCATCAACAAAGCCGCCGAAGCCGCTGGTGACAAGTCTTTCCGTCCGATCTACAGCATCTACGTAGCCATCGGCCAGAAGCAGTCGAACATCGCCCGTGTCATCGCGGTTCTCGAAGAAGCCGGTGCTTTGCCCTACACGGTCATCGTCGCCGCCTCCGCCTCTGATTCCGCATCCAATCAGTACCTCGCTCCGTTCGCCGGTGCTGCGATCGGTGAATGGTTCATGGATAACGCCATGGATGCATTGATCATTTTTGATGATTTGTCCAAGCACGCCGTGGCTTACCGCCAGGTGTCCCTCATCTTGAAGCGCCCGTCCGGCCGCGAAGCCTATCCCGGTGACGTGTTCTATCTCCACAGCCGCCTGCTGGAACGCAGCGCGCGCGTCGGCGAAAAATACGGCAACGGCTCGCTCACCGCGCTCCCGATCATCGAGACGCAGGCGGGTGACGTTTCGGCTTACATTCCTACGAACGTGATCTCCATCACGGACGGCCAGATCTACCTCGAAACTGATTTGTTTTACCAAGGCATCCGCCCCGCTGTTTCCGTCGGCTTGTCCGTTTCGCGCGTCGGTTCCGCCGCGCAGGTCAAGGCGATGAAACAGGTCGCCGGCCGTATCAAAGGCGATCTGGCCCAGTTCCGCGAACTCGCGGCCTTCGCGCAGTTCGGTTCCGACCTTGATGCCAAGACCCAGGCGCTCCTCGAACGCGGCAAGCGCATCGTGGAATTGTTCAAGCAGGCCCAGTACAACCCGATGCCCGTCGAAGTGCAGGTATTGGTCCTCTGGTCCGTCCAGAACAACTTCCTCGACGACGTCGCGGTGGACAAGGTCAAGGATTTCCAGGCCAAGCTGGTGGATTTCTGCGGGACGCGCAAAGCGGACCTCATGACGAAGATCCGCAACGAAAAGGCGATCAGCGACGCCCTCACGGCGGAACTGAAGGCGGCCCTCGCCGAATTCAAGCAGACCTACCGCTGATTTTAAATGGCCAGCACGCGCGACATACGCCGACGTATCAAGTCGGTCAAGAACACCGCCCAGATCACCAAGGCGATGCAGATGGTGGCGGCCGCGAAGATGCGCAAGGCCCAGCAGGCCGCGCTCGTGGGGCGTCCCTACGCGGCATTGCTGAATGTGATGATGGCCGAGGCTGCGTCCGGCACGGTCGGTTTTAGCCACCCGCTGATGGAAGCGCGTCCGGTCAAGAAACGCCTCGTCATCGTGGTCAGCTCGGATCGCGGACTGTGCGGCGGTTTGAACGGCAACCTGTTTCGCGAAGTCGCCAAACTCGACCGGAACATGACCATTTACGTGACCGCCGGCAAGAAAGCCGCGCAGTTCATCGCGCGTACCAAGCGTTCGCTCGCCGCGGAGTTCACCTACAAGGATACGCCGCAATACGCCGAGGCCCGCGCCATCTCCAAGGCCGTGCAGAAAATGTTTTTGGACGGTGAAGTGGACGCCGTGGACATCCTGTTCCCGCGCTTCATCAATACGCTCACGCAGCAGCCGCAGATCGTCCCGTTCCTGCCGATCGGCAAGATCGGCGCCACGACCGCGGGCATCAACGCTCCGAAGGAAGAACTGGCGGCTCGTGACTCGACCGACGTTTACGAGTTCGAGCCGGATGAGCAGACGGTGCTCGGCGAATTGCTGCCGCACAGCCTGAATTTCCAGATGCACCAGATCCTGCTGGAGACCAAGGCGAGCGAGCAGAGCGCCCGCATGGTCGCCATGAAAAACGCGACCGATAACGCCAAGCAGATCATCAAGGACCTGACGCTGGAATACAACAAGCTGCGCCAGGCGAACATCACGAAGGAATTGTTGGAGATCACCACGGCGCAGATGGCG
>DATHOG010000046.1:0-8944 GCA_035485115.1 Candidatus Sulfotelmatobacter sp.
CGCGGGTTAAAAGCTGAAACATACAGGCAAAAAAATTTTCTAAAAATAATTCTTGCGTAATTTTTTAATTGTTACTATTGTAGTAACAGATATGGCGAACAACACGCAATTCTCGATCGCGGTGCATCTGCTGGCGGGTATCGCCTGCGGGTGCCACGAGAAGGGGGTTACGTCCGGTCATCTGGCCGACAGCGTGAACACCAGCGCGAGTTTTGTGCGCCGGACGATGGCGAAGTTGTCCAAGGCCGGGCTGGTGAAGACGTCCACCGGCAAGACGGGCGCGTGCTGGCTGGCTAAGGACGCGAAGAACATTTCGCTGCTGGATATCTACAAGGCGGTGGATGCACCGAAGGTGTTTGCGATCCACAATTATTCGGAACAAAAGGTTTGCTACGTGAGCTGTCACATCAAGACGGCGCTGGAAAAGGTTTTGAGCCAGTCGCAAAAGGCGTTGGAGGCGAGCCTTGACGGTATCAGCCTGATGGACGTCGTTTCCGAGGTTCAGAAAAAGTAAAAAATTTTATACAATTTTGTTACTTTATAAGTAACAGAAAACACACCAACAAGAACGAATAATAACAACTAAAACAACAAATATTATGAGCAACAACAACAAACTCGCAGGCAAAGTCGCCGTCGTCACCGGCGCATCCAAAGGCATCGGCGCGGCCATCGCCAAACAACTCGCGTCAGACGGCGCGGCAGTCGTTGTCAATTATGCGTCCAGTAAATCGGGCGCGGACAAGATCGTGGCCGAGATCACGAAGGCGGGCGGCAGGGCCGTCGCGATCCAGGGCGACGTGGCGAAGCGGGCGGACATCGAGAAGTTGTTCGCCGAGACCAAGAAGGCCTTCGGCACGGTCAACATCCTGGTGAACAACGCGGGCATCTATGAATTCGCGCCGCTGGAACAGATCACCGAGGAGCATTTCCGGAAGCAGTTTGATTTGAACGTGCTCGGGCTATTGCTCACCACGCAGGAGGCGGTGAAGCATTTTCCGGCCACCGGCGGCAACGTCATCAACATCAGTTCGCTGGTCAGCACGCTGGCCCCGGCGAACGCCTCGGTTTACAGCGCGACGAAGGGCGCGGTGGACACCATCACCGGTTCGCTGGCGAAGGAACTCGGCACGCGCAACATCCGCGTCAATGCCGTGCGACCAGGCCTCGTGGAAACGGAAGGCACACAGACGGCGGGTTTCACCAACGGCGACTTTCACGATCAGTATGTGAAGAACGCGCCGCTCGGCCGCATCGGCCGGCCGCAGGACATCGCCAGCGCGGTGGCGTATCTCGCCTCGGATGAGTCGACGTGGGTGACGGGCGAGACATTACTCGTGTCCGGCGGACATCGTTGAGCAGTAAAAATTAAATCGCGGCCCGACATGGTCAGCCGGGCCAAGGTTTTAGAGTGATTTAAGAAAAAATTGCAGTCGTTGATTTTTATCAATTTTCTCCCTCACCCGCCATAGCCGCTGTCGCTGCTCCCGCTGGGAGAGGGAGAAACGCTCCCAGCTACATACGAAAACCAGCGGCTGGATTGGAGTACACTGCGCTCAAAAGAAAAAGCAAACATGGCTGTTCCCTCTCCCAGCGGGAGAGGGTCAGGGTGAGGGAGAGGGCGTGGCAATCACCGCGGCTAGAGTTTATTTTAAACCGTCCTAGTGGTTGAACATGCGGGTCCAGCCGCTCCAGTTGCCGAGCCGCGTGGTGCCGAAGGCAGAGCCGATTTTATCCAGATCGATCTGCAGCAGGAGACCGACGCTGTTCGCACCGCGATGACCGTCGCGAATGGCGTCGATGCCGTAGTCGTAGTTGAGGATGACTTTGAAGCGGTCGGAGGGCGAACGGTACAGCACGCCGGCCCCGACACCGTTGACCCAACTGCCAGCCTGGCCGGTGCCGGGCAGATAATCGAACACGGCGGTCGCTCCGTTGACCTCGAGGTTCCACGCATGGTTGGGTGTCACGGGCAGGATATAGCTGGCGTTGACCAGTGCAAACTGGCGCGCGCTGAATTCCTGGTAAAAATATCCGGGGATGGTCAGCGGATATTCCGCGACGAGCGGCAGGAACCCGCCCAGCCGGTACGCGCTAAATCGATCAGGATTTATGCTCGTGCCGGCGATGAGGCGGACGAAAACGTTTTGTTTGCTTTCGGGGAAGGTGTAGCTCAACGCCGCCGAACCCCAAAACAGATGCGTGTTGTTTTCCACGCGGCGGTCGCCGTAGCCATAGGTGCCGGCGTCCGTGCGGAAGCCGCCCTGGTACCACACGGCGAGTTCCATCGCGAGGTCGGGAAACAGCGTCGGTTCGATGCCGCCCCAGCGCAGGCCGGTGCGGATGGTAAAGTCCACGCCGTTGTTGGGCACCAGAAAATTATTGGCCGTGGTGTCATTTCCGCTGTAGCTGACGTAATGCGCAGCGCCGTGCAGAACGCCGCTCAGCGGGATGAGATCGCCGGGGTTGAACAGGTGGTAGATGCTGGCGGACAATTCCCCGCCGTCGCCGTCGAAGGATTCGCCCTTGATGAACTGGCCGTTGCGCATCTCGTTGTAGCTGTCCGCAAAACCGCCGCCCGCCGCGCCGAGCGCGAAATCCGTCTGCGGGCCGAGGCCGTGGACAAAGCCGAATTCGGTATCCAGATACACCGGCGCGAGCGCGAGCCGCCAGACGACGTTCGTGCCGTGAAAGTCCGGGTCGTTGTGGTAATAAAAGGCGTAGGCCGAGATCGGCGACTCGCCCTCGAGCGGCTGGTTGTAGCCGAACTGGATGAGGTCGCGCTTGTACGGATCAATCTGCGCGGACACGGCCAACGGCAGCAGCCACAGCGCGAGCAGGAGATTTACGGTTCGAAACACCACGGATTTCTTAGAATAAACTGAGCAACGCAGCAAGCTGCGAATTTTTTAGAGGCCACAGCTAATCGTTCACCAGAAAGAATAAATAATTGTTTTCTCCCTCACCCCGGCCCTCTCCCGCTGGGAGAGGGAGAAACGCTCCCAGTTTTTCGTCGGTGTCATGTTATTTTTTTTCGCGGAAATGAATACGGCTTCAGGTTAGAAACTGATGGGTTTTATGAAATCAGCCAACGGCTGTTCCCTCTCCCAGCGGGAGAGGGTCAGGGTGAGGGAGACAGCGTGTGATGAATATAACGGCCTCATACAATCGAGGCCGTTCAAAACCCACCTCAACTGAATTCATTGAGTTTCTATATTTGACCACGAGACACGCACTTCTGCAGCTGATCTAATCTGACCGGGCATCGTCGCTGGCACCCGGAAAAGTGATGTATGGCGCGAGCTTGACTTGAAGCTCGTCAACAAGTTCTGGCTGCATAAAATCATAGTCGTCAGGAATGTGAAGACAAATGACGTGCTTGCCCTGCATGGCCTCTGGAAACTTCTGACGAAGCCGGTTCAAGTGGGACTTCTCCATGCAAAAAATGAGATCAGCCCAACCCAGATGCCCTTCAGTGACAACAATACGCGCTCCTGGCTGCGTGCCAGCAGAACGCACCTGATATAATGAAGACCCGTCAAACAGTTTCTCGGCGGTTAGACTTCGACGCTTGTTCCGGCTACAGACAAACAACAACTTCTGGATTGGGGCTTCCATCCTTAAACAACGTGTACGCTACGAACCTGCAGGGTCAATGGCAACGGGTCAGGCCGCATCGGGCTAAAGCTTCCTGATCAAATCAAAAGAAAACACGATAAAACCAAACACGATCCAGAAGTATGCACAGGCGCGCATGGCAACGGTCATGGGGCGTGACCAATGAAACTGAAATGCCAAATGATTGAATAAAAGCATCAACGGGACCAGAAACCCGATCCAATAATGACGGGATGAATCAAACGCGTGAAAAACAAAAAGGGAAAGAACGAGAACTAAAAAGCCATAACGAAAGCCGGCACCGCGCGGCTTCGACTCCTCTAAAAATGCCTTTTGGAAAAATGTGCTCATATGATGCTTGATGAATCAAGCGGGCAATCTCAATCGTGCCGATGAAACGAATACGCCTACCCTGGCGGAAACGCAAGACCGAATCCAGCAACTCAAGCCGGGCGTGAAACTAACCCGTCTAACGACAACCTCTGCCTGCTCGTCGAATTGGGTTAGATCTCATGTTTCACCTCGATAATCGTCCGCTTGTCAATTTGCTCAACTTGTGGATCGCCTAATGCAATCACCTCAACAATGTCATCCCCGCCAAGCAATAAATAATGTGAATACTCCTCATCTGAGCGTTTTTGGTCGCTATATCCAAAAAGCCACGGCGACGTAATCCAACGATATGCACACAAACCATACTCGCTCCTAATCAATGGCCGATAACCTCTATCGAACGCACCGGGCCCTTCATCATACCGTAGTAAAGTGACCACATTGTAAAACCTAACCAGATAATGCGGGTAATTGCCGCCGCCGTGAGGACGGACCACAAGCACGACTTTTGAAGTGTCACTTTCAGTGATGACGCCGACGCTCGGACACTGACCATTTGCGAATGGCACATCCCAACGAATGAGATCAGAGACAGATTCGGGATTGGAGAGAGGCATTGGCATGTGGCCTAGGCTCAAATAAACTCATTGATGAGATTTTCCAAAAATTCCTGGCGGCCGCTGGTGTTCGCGCCGGCTTCACCTTTCTTGAGCATGTACATTTCCAGGTCCTTGAATCCGGCCTTGCCAGATTCGATCTTCGCGCCGATGCCCATGTCCCACGACGCATAGCGGTGTTTCACAAACTCTGCGAGACGTCCATCTTTCCGGATTGCCGCCGCGATCTTGAGGCCGCGCGCGAACGCATCCATCCCGCCGATGTGCGCGTAGAACAGGTCGATGGGTTCAAAGCTCTCTCTCCGCACTTTCGCGTCAAAGTTCACGCCGCCGGTCTTAAAGCCACCATATTTCAAAACGCTCAACATCGTATAGGTCGTCAGGTAGATGTTCGTCGGGAACTGGTCCGTGTCCCAACCGAGCAATTCATCGCCCGTGTTCGCATCAATCGAGCCGAGCGCACCAGCCGCACCGGCCACTTCCAGTTCGTGCTGCATCGTATGACCGGCCAGCGTGGCGTGGTTCGTCTCGATGTTCAGCTTGAAATGCGGCAGCAGGTCGTGTTCGCGCAAGAAGTTTAAACACGCCGCCGCGTCGGAATCATATTGATGCTTGGTCGGTTCCTTCGGCTTGGGTTCGATGTAGAACTGGCCCTTGAACCCGATCTTCTTCTTGTAATCCACGGCCAGGTGCAGGAACGCGGCCAGATGCGCCTGTTCGCGTTTTAGATCGGTGTTGAGCAGGGTCATGTAGCCTTCGCGTCCGCCCCAGAAGGTATAGCCTTCGCCACCGAGGTCTTTGGTCACTTCCATGGCCTTCTTCACCTGCGCGGCGGCATAGGCAAAGACATCGGCGTTGCAACTGGTGCTCGCGCCGTGGGTATAGCGCGGATGCGAAAAGGCGTTGGCGGTGCCCCAGAGCAGTTTGATGCTGGTACGCCTTTGTTCTTCCTTCAGCACCTTGGCGACGGCGTCGAAGTTCTTGTTCGTCTCGGAAAGGTTTTTGCCTTCGGGGGCAACGTCGCGGTCGTGCCAGCAGTAATAGGGAGCACCAAGTTTTTCGATGAACTCGAACGCCACGCGCACACGGTTCTGGGCATTCTTGACGGAGGCGGAGCCGTCATCCCACGGCCGTTGCATGGTGCCCGCGCCGAACGGATCGCTGCCCGTGCCGCGGAAGGTGTGCCAATACACAACGGCAAAACGCAGATGTTCCTTCATCGTTTTGCCTTCGACGATTTCGTCGGCATCGTAATGCTTGAATGAAAGCGGATTCTTCGATTGCGGCCCTTCGTAGCGGATGGCGGAGATGTTTGGAAATGCGGATTTCATGGTGATGGTCCGCGCATTATACTTAATAAGGAAGATTTAGGAATTAAAAACCGATGTGCGAGCCACCTTCCGCGCTTAAAGACTCGACAAACCTTCCGGCGATCTATAAAATTCATCTACCCGCATTGCAAGCCATCAATGCGGGTAGATTTTTTTAATTTAAAAACAATTCACAAGTTTGAGGTTTCGTTGCAAACGGAAATTGTTGCGTGAATTTTAAACAAGGCGACTGGGCTGTTTAGCTCCTTTCCAGGCATTCCACCAAAAACATCAAGAACCTTTCATTTTTGAAGATTTAGCTGGTCGTCAAAGACGTAGCTTTGGCCGGGCTTCGTGGGCAATTCAGCTTCGCGCTGGCCGCTGCGGAGCAGGCAGGGGTTGCCGAGCTTGGAACGGATTTCCGCGCGGGTCAGCGCGCCGTTTTTCCAGGCGAGATCAATTTCAAATCCGCCGCGTGCGCGGAGTCCCGTCACCGAACCGTCCGGCCACGCTTGCGGCAGCGCGGGCAGCAGGTTCAAAATCCGGATTTCACTTTTGCCATGACGCTTTTCCATTTCGTGGCTTTGCAGCAGCATTTCCGCGATGCCGGCGGTGGCGCCGAAATTGCCGTCGATCTGGAACGGGCCGCACAGGTCCAAAAGATCCGGCAGCGTCTTGCGCTGGAACAGGCTGTTCAACTGGCGGAAGGCGATGTCGCCGTTGCCCGCGCGCGCCCAGAGCGGCATGCGCCACGCGTAGCTCCAGCCGGTGCTGCCATCCCCGCGCCATTGCAGGAGAACTTTCGCAGCGGCGAAAACATTCGTGTCGGCCGGTGTGATGTCATTGCCGGGATACAAGGCCCACAGCGGCGACATATGTCGATGGTTGTTATTCGGCTTGTCGATGTCGGCCAGCCATTCCTGCAACTGGCCATGTTTGCCGATCTGGTTCGGCGGCAATCGATCACGCACGGCGGCGAGTTGTGCGGCAAATTTTTTATCCGTGTGCAATATGCCCGCGGCGGCGATGGTGTTGTTCAGTAACGCGCGGATGAGTTGATTGTCCATCGTCGGGCCTTGCGTCTCCAGGCCTTGTTCGGGCGAATACGACGGCGAGGTGACGAGCCAGCCGGTCGTGGGATCCTTGATCAGAAAGTCCACAAAGAATTGCGTTGCCGATTTCATGTCCGGATACGCGCGGGCGAGAAATTTTTTGTCGCCGGTGAATTGATAATGTTCCCACAAATGCTGGCAGAGCCAAGCGCCGCCGGTCGGCCAGATGCCGTCGATTCCGTTGATGGGCGCGGAGCCGCGCCAGAGGTCGGTATTGTGATTCACCACCCAGCCGCCCGCGCCGTATTGCTCGCGCGCCGTGCGCGCGCCGCTGATGGCGAGGTCATCAATCAGTCCGAACAAGGGCGTGTGACATTCGCCCAGGTTGCAGACCTCGGCCGGCCAATAGTTCATCTCGCAGTTGATGTTCAACGTCCATTTGCTTTCCCACGGCGGGTCCAGCAGATCGTTCCACAAACCTTGGAGATTCGCCGGCTGGCCGCCCGCGCGGCTGCTGGAAATCAGCAGGTAGCGGCCATAATTAAAATAAAGCGTCGCGAGCGCGGGATCATTCGTGAGGCCGGAAATTTTCACCTGCTTCATGCGCTCGTCCGTCGGCCGCGATTCGAGATCGCTGTGGCCCAGATCAAGTTGGACGCGCTGGAAAAGGTTTTTGTAATCCGCCTGCTGGCGGGCGAACACGGCGTCGAATCCCCGTTCAGAAACCTTTTCCAAATTATCGGCGCAAGGGGTAGCCGGGTCGGCGCTGATGTCCTGAAAATTTTTGAAGCTCGTCGCCGCCACGAGATACAGCGTAACCGCGTCGGCATTTTCCACCGCAATGACATTGCTATTCGTCGTGACGCTCCCGCCGGTGTTGATGACGCGCACGCGCGATTCAAAACGCAGGCCATCGGTTTCCACCTGTCCGTCCAACACGAGCGTGTCCGGGGCGAGCGCGAGCGTTTGCGAATTCGTGTGCGGGCTGGTCATTTGCAGCGTAAAACTGATTTGCGCGGCCCGGTCCGCCGTGAGACGTAAAACAATGGCCTGGTCGGGATAGCTTGCAAGCAACTCGCGCCGGAACGTCGTGCCGTTCGCGTGATAAGTGACGATGGCGACGGCGGAATCCAGGTCCAGTTCGCGGCGATAACCGGTGACTTCATTGGTGTCCGCAAAATGCAGATGCAGATCGCCGAACGGTTGATAGGCCTTCTGGCGCGAGGGTGTGCCGAGGAAATTGGTTTTGGCCAGGCCGCCCGCCTCCAGGTTTTTGCCGGCGGCGAGCAGTTCGCGGATTTTGGGCAGGTACGCCAGCGCATTGGTGTTGGCGTAATCGTGCGGGTGGCCGGTCCAGAGCGTGTCCTCGTTGAATTGGATCCGCTCGTCCGTGACGCCGCCAAAAATCATCGCGCCGAGCCGGCCGTTGCCGATGGGCAGGGCGTCCGTCCATTTCACGGCGGGCTGCGCATACCACAGGCTGTTCGTCGACGCCGGCGGGCTGGCTTGGCCGCGCACCAGATTGACGCACGATATCAAGGCGATGATGCAGGAGGGGAGGCGATGGGGCAAAAACATGACAAAATTTCAGACGGCGTTATAAATAGCGGGCAATGGTTACACGACCAGCATGAGGGCGATGGCTTGATTTGCAAATAGGGAAACCGTCAACAACCTTGTCAAAAACGACATTTTCCGCCAGAGCCCGCCGCGCCTCCAAAATTCAACGTGCTGCCGACTTTTAGTCGGCAGGTTCCTCAGGCTCCTTCCGTTTCTGCATTCATCACTCATAACACGTCTCTCGTCACTAATTTTGGTTGGATTTAGTCGGATTTACTTTGATTTGGTCGGATAAAACGGCTTTTTTAGCCCGAAAATTGGGTTCGTTTTTTTGGACACTTATGCACTTTCATTGGCTTTTCTGCGGAAAAATTGGGTTCGTTTCCACTACTGTCCGGTTAAGTTTTTTCTGACTGTGGTTTGGGCCATATAAAACCTGCGGATTTCTGCTGGC
>DATHOG010000047.1:0-18490 GCA_035485115.1 Candidatus Sulfotelmatobacter sp.
GCGCCCGCCCCGGGCGCAGCGGGTCGCGCCCTCGCGACCCGCGATTACGCGCGCGAACATCGAACCGTTTGGTGTGCTTCCCGCCGCTCGTGTTCGGCGCGAGGGCGCGCCAAACAACAGCCGGGGCGGCTGTGCTCCCCACATTTCAACAGCCCAAAGTCCAAAGACCGCAGATGAGGATGGGGACGGCGACAGGCCGTCCCTCCCTCCCCGGGCCATGGTGTGCGTTGGATTTTATCCGAGTGAATCCGACCGAATCCAAGTAAAAAAAGTGAGGATGACGATGAGGATGAGCTTGGTCAAATCCGCCGTCGTTGAAACTATGGCGGGACAAGCATAGTCAAAGTTAGTCAAGGTTCAAAATTGAGTTGAGAGGTCAAGGGTGATGGGGGGTGAAATTACGAAACGAACCCAATTTTTCCGCAAAAAAGCCAATGAAAGTGCATCAGTGTCCAAAAAAACGAACCCAATTTTAAGCCTCCGGCGAGGCCTTTTTGGCCATTCGGAGCGGGTTTTGACGACAAAGGCACGGAGGGGGCGTGGTAAACTTGAACGCGTTCGTTCCAACAGGCGGCGCGCACGGAGTGACGCGCCCTACCATGCCCGGTTTATCCGAGTAAATCCGACCCGCCTTCGTTAAAACTACGGCGCGGCAAGCCAAATCAGGCCTAATCAAGGTAAATCAAGGTAGATCAAACCAAAAATGAGGATGACGATGAGGACGACCCGCCTACTCCCGCATGCGGGATTCGGCGCGGCAAGCCCGTCTTCGTCAAACTTCCGCCGTCGTTGAAACTGTGGCGGGACAAGTCGGCGCGGCTAGGGAGGATTATCCTGATACCATAAATTACGAAACGAAGCCACCGATTCCGCATAAACATTGGGTTTCTTTGATTTGGGTTCGTAAAATAAACCCAAAAGACCTAAAGATTTGGCGCGGTTAGCCGACAGAATGACAGAAATGTCATCGTCAGCCGCAGAATTTTGTTGTGATCAGCGTCCCGCCGGCGCATCCGGCATGTTGCCGGGAAACTCCTGTGCCGCCGTACCGGCTCCGCTTCCTAACTTGGAAAAAAAACCAAAGACCAGGATCCTTTTCGTGGATGACGAGCCTTCGATGGTGCGTGTGCTGAAAATGGGCATGCGCTCGATGGCCAATGAATGGGATATGCAATTCGCCGAGGGTGGCGAAGCCGGGCTCGCCCTCGTAGAAAAGGAAACTTTCGATGTGGTCGTTTCCGACATGCGCATGGCCGGGGTGAATGGCGCGCAGTTGCTCAACCATGTCCTGCGCCGCAATCCCCAGACGGTGCGCATCATCCTTTCCGGCTACGCGGATTTGAGCGAGGTCGTGAGTTGCGTCGGCCTGACGCACCAGTTCCTCACCAAGCCATGCAGCCTCGACGATTTGAAATCGTGCCTGAAAAAAGTCACGACCATAAAAGAAAAACTCGGCCACGAAAAACTGCGCGCTCTCACCGGCGGCATGGCCAGCCTGCCAAGCATTCCAGAACTCTATCTCGAGATCGCCGATGCGCTGCAATCGCCCAACACCTCCGCCGACCGCATCGCTGAAATCGCGTCGCGCGACCCGGCGCTGTCGGCGAAATTGTTGCAGATCGCCAACTCCGCTTTTTTCGGGGTCAGCCGCAAGGTGTTTTCCGTGGAGGAGGCGGTGCAGATGCTTGGGGTCGGTGTCATCCACTCGCTGGCGCTGGTCGTTCCGTTGTTCACCACGTTCGACCGAAAAAAATGTCCGAGTTTTCACATTGACCAGGTCTGGGAACATTCCGCCGAGGTCGCCGCGCTTGCGCGAAAAATTTACCACGAACACCTCGACGATTCGCACCGCGCCGAACAGGCATTTGCCGCCGGCATCTTGCACGACGTCGGCAAATTGATCCTGGCCGAGAAGCTCCCGGAACAATACGAAACCATCCTCGCGGAATCCAAAAACAACCGCGAAGAGTTGTTCAAGGTCGAACGTCGCCACCTCGATGCCACTCATGCCGAAGTTGGCGCCTACTTGCTCGCGCTCTGGGGTCTGCCCGTACCGCTGGTCGAGGCCGTGGCCTGTCACCACACGCCCCGCCGCTGTCACACGACCACCCTTTGCCTCGCCGGCGTCATCCACATTGCCGATGCGCTGCAACATTCGCTGGCGCTGCATCCCGAACTTGTGCCGAACGCCGTCGACACGGAATATCTCAAGCACACCGGCCTGGCCCCCCATTTCGATCAGTGGCGCGCCGGCTTGAAAAGTCGTCGTTGAACAAACGTTTGTTTGACCCGTCGCCGCCCCGTCCGTAATCATTCCGGCAATGAAAGCCATTGCCGCCTTGCTCATTTCTTCCGCCGTCATTATTTGCCGTGCCCAGGATGCCGTCACGCCCGCGGCCCCGGCCGAATTGTTCAACGGCAAGGACTTTTCCGGCTGGACGTTTTATGAACGCGGCAACACCGATCCCGCAAACACCTGGAGTGTCGCCGATGGTCTCATCAAATGCACCGGCAAGCCGACCGGCTATGCGCGCACGGAAAAGAAATACCATGATTTCAAGGTCACGGTCGAATGGCGTTTCCCCGCCACGATGACCAAGCCCATCAATACCGGCGTTTGCGTTTTCATGCAGGATCGCGACGCTAATACGCCGACGAATCTCGTCTGGGGCAATAGCATCGAGTGCCAGGGCATGCACGATCATCAGGGCGATTTCTGGCTCTGGGGTGGAGAGAAGTGCGACCAACCATTCACTCAGGGTAAAACCGGCATCAAGATGACCGTGCCCTCCGCTGAAAAGCCGGCCGGTGAATGGAACACTTTTACCGCCATTTGTCGTAGCAACGACGTCGAGATCGTCGTCAACGGCACTACCACCGGCAAGATCACCGGCTGCAGCCATTCGTCCGGCTACATCGGTCTCCAAAGCGAGGGCGGCCCGTGGGAAGCGCGCAAAGTCACCATCGAACCATTGAATTAAAATGGCAACCTGTTGCTAATTTAAAACCTATGAAATCCGCCGCGCTAATTCTTTTGTTCGCCGTAAACTTTTGCGTGGCTTCCGACGTCATCACCCCCACGCAGTACACCGACCTCTTTAATGGCAAGAATTTTGACGGCTTCACCTTTTGCATGAAGAACGATGCCGATCCCGCGGCGACTTGGATCGTCACCAACGGCCTCATCCACTGCACCGGCACACCCACGGGCTACTTGCGCACCACGCAAACGTATAGCAACTATGTCATCACCGTCGTCTGGCGTTTTGTAAAGATTGCGCCGAAAAAAGACAACACCGGCGTGCTCGTTTACATGCAATTACCTGACAAGGTCTGGCCCATGTGCGTGCAAAACCAGGGCAAATCCGGCCGGCAAGGCGACCTCTTCGTCATGGCCGGCGCGGAATGCAAAGAACATCTCGCGCTTGGCAAGGACGCCAACACACCAGTCGCATTTAAAGGCGGCCCCAACGAACATGCCATCGGTGAATGGGATACCAACACCACCGTTTGCGCCGGCAACCACGTACTTGCCTTCATCAACTTTAAGCCGTTGAACCAAATTTCTGAATGCACGATTTCATCTGGCTTTATCGGCATCCAAAGTGAGGGCGCCGAAATTGAGATCAAACAAATCGCGATTGCCCCGCTTTTGCCGGCACCAAACAAACCACACATGGATCCTGGTTTGCTCGATATTATGGATGCAAGGCGGCACGCGCTGGAAGGTGTGAACAACGAACCGCATTAAATATGTGTTTTCACCCACGCCCGTGCCTCGTCAGGCGTTTTCAATTCCTCCGCCAGTTGCTTGTCACGCAATTCGTGCAGTAGTTCGCCGATCTTTTTACCCGCGGGCACGCCCAGCGCCAGCAAATCATTTCCGTTCAGCAATGGCGGGATGATTTCCGGCTGGTTCTTCAATTCTTCCGCCGCCGCCACGCAAAAATCGTAGTGCGACAGGTCACCAAATGAACCGAGGCAATCCAGCTTGTGCAATTCCATTTCCAGCGGAAACGTTTCCCGCAACAGCAGCCGCCGTAGTGTGGCTTTGCGCATCTGCCGCACATCCTTGAATTGCATGTGGTTTTTCACGCACTCCACCACCGTCTCGATATCGCGATTCGGAAACTTCAATCGCCGCAGGATGTTTTCCGCCATATCCGCGCCCGTTTTTTCGTGCCCGTAAAAATGGATTTTGCCGGTGGCCGCGTCGCATTCCGCCGTCACCGGCTTGGCGATGTCATGCAGCAACACCGTCCATGGCAAAAGCGCGTCCGCATCGGGTGGAAGTTTTTCCAGCATCAAACGAATGTGATTGAACACGCTGCCTTCGGGATGAAAATCCGGCGACTGCTCGCAGCTGATCGTCGCAAAAAGCTCCGGCAAGATTTCCGCCACCAAGCCGCTGTCGCGCAGTAAAACCAGTCCGCGTGCGGCGTGCGGCGGCGCAAATAACTTCATCAACTCCTCGCGGATCCGTTCCGCGCTGATGACCTGGATTTTCGGCGCCAGCCTCTGGATCGCTAAAAAAGTTTCCGGCTCGATTTCAAAACCCAACTGCGCCGCGAACCGCACCGCCCGCAGCATCCGCAGATGGTCCTCGCCAAAGCGCTCCTCCGGTTTGCCGATGGTGCGGATGATCTTGGCGCGCAAATCCTTTTCGCCGCCGACCCAGTCGAAAATCCGTTTCGAAACCGGGTCGTAAAAAAGCCCGTTGACCGTAAAATCGCGGCGCAATGCGTCGGCTTCAGCATTCGCAAATTCCACCTTCTCCGGCCGACGGCCATCCTGATAATCAGCCTCCGCCCGAAAGGTGGCGACCTGGAATTGCATCCCGTCTTTAACCACGATGATGACACCAAACTTCCGGCCGACGGGAATCGTTTTCGGGAAAAGTTTTTCCACCTGCTCCGGCTTCGCATCCGTGGCGAGGTCAAAATCCTGCGGTTCGCGCCCCAGCAAAAAATCCCGCACGCATCCGCCCACCCAGAACGCGGCAAAACCCGCCGCCTGAAGTTTGGCGGCGATCTTGCCAGCGGCGGCCCGGTTTGCAGTGGACGACATCTCGCCTACGATTTCCGATTTTCGTGCAAATTGCCAGCCAACTTGCATAATCTTCCGGCGTGATTCGCAGGATTTTTTTCAGGCTAATAAAGCTGGTGTTCATTATCGTGCTGTTGCTGGCGCTGCTCGCAGGCGCGGCGTGGTTTTATCCGGAAAAATTTCTGTGCGTGGACAGCGGCAAAAATGTTTCTGCAGATGTCATCATCGTCCTCGGCGGCGGTGCGAAGGAACAACGCGCCGAACGCGCCGCAGAATTGTTCAAGGAGCATCGGGCGCCGAGAATCCTGGTCACGGGCGCTGGCGACGACGAGATCAACCGCCAGATCCTGCTCGCCCACGGCGTGCCCGCGAATGCCATCCAGCTGGAAAGAGAATCCAAGACCACGCACGAGAACGCAGTATTCAGTCTAAAAATTTTGCGCGCGGAAAATGTCCAAAGCGCGATCCTTGTGACCACTTGGTATCACTCCCGGCGTGCAGAAAAGATATTTGAATGTTTCGCACCGGAAATAAAATTTTATTCACGCCCATCGTACTTTGGTTTTGCGAGCGCGGATTGGAAAAAGACCGGCGTAGGTAAGCGAATGCGGCTGGAATTCCTGAAACTGCCCGGCTATGTCATCCGCTATGGAATGAATCCGTTCTGAGAAATCGCTTTTGGAACGAATTCCGCCGCAGCCTCTGTAAAGCAAAACCCCTTGCAACTGTTTGTGTTGCAAGGGGCTGAAATTGGTTGCGGGGGCTGGATTTGAACCAACGATCCCGCATGCGGGATTATGAGCCTGAAGGGGAGCGACGGGGCAGTCCGGTCGCCTCGTAAAATTTATCGCCGCCTTTTTGGCTTTTCAAAAATATTTCCAGCTTGCGTGCCTCGGTCAGCGTCACGGCTGTGCTTTGCCAAACCAGCTTCCACGGACCGCGAAGTCTGGTCCATTTTGAAACACCCTCATTGTGCTGCTGAAGACGCGCAGCAACATCCTCGCTCAAGCCGATGTAAAAACGTCCGGCAACATTCTGAATAACATACACTCGGTATGGTTTATCCATGTTAACAAAAAACCCCGCATTGCTGCGGGGTTAAAATTGGTTGCGGGGGCTGGATTTGAACCAACGACCTTCAGGTTATGAGCCTGACGAGCTACCGGGCTGCTCCACCCCGCGGACAAGGACGCATATTATTCCACGTTCACATCCGCAGGGCAAGTTTTATCGGATGGCCCAATCGGTCCTATACCAGCTTGTACGGCGCGCGATATTGACGGCTCAACAATTTGCTGGCCTCATCGTCGCCGATAATCTTTTCGTGCTGCACGCTCCAGTTGATTTTCCGGCCGGTCAGCATCGAAATCAGCCCGAGATGGCCGGGTATCGCCGAGTGATGCGCCGTCTGCGCGGGCGCAATCGTGGGCTGCCGGGACTTGACGCAGTCCAAAAAGTTCCGCCAGTGGCCGGGGGATTCATACAATTTGATTTTCCGCAGTTCCTCCGGCAACGACTTGCCTTTCTTCCAATCAGGATTGGAACAATCGAAGCCGGCGGCAGTTGCCTTGTCTGTGGCGGAGTCGCTGGGGCGGTTCACCCACACCCATCCCTCCGTGCCGATCCATTTTGTGCCGGGCTTGATGTCGTCATGGCCGCCGGCAATCATCATCGTGATGTTGCGCGGATACTTGAGTTCGATGCGATATTTCGTGCAGGTGTTCCAAAGCGCATCCGATGCGGGAAACTCGCCCTGCCCTTCGATTTCCGACGGGCCGTCATTGTCAAAGCCGAGTCCCCAGTGCGCGATGTCGCAATGATGTCCGATCCAGTCCATCAATTGCCCGCCGCCGGTGTTGTAATTCCAGCGCCAGTCCATGTGCACCCGCTGCTTGATATACGGCTCCATCCTCGACGGCCCGATCCACGTTTCGTAATCCAGCTCCGGCGGCGGCTCGGTGACGGCGATATTCCAGGCGTCGCTGCCGGGGCGGATGGTGGAAAAATCCGTGATGCCGAGGCTGGAAAGTTTTTTTACCAGTTCCGGCGCGGTGTGCTTGAAATCCGTGTGGCCGGCCGGCAGGCCGACTTCGACGTGCGTGACATCGCCGATGAGACCGTTGCGGACGATTTCCGCCCCTTTGTGAAAGTTGAGATGTGACCGCTGCCAGGAACCCGTCTGCCAGATGATGTTGTGTTTTTCAACGGCGTGGACAATGGCCCGTTGTTCAACGATCGTCTTGGCCAGCGGTTTTTCGCCGTAGATGTCCAGGCCGTGTTCTGCCGCCGCCGTAGCCACAAGTGCGTGCCAGTGATCGGGAATGGCGATCATCACGGCGTCCAGATCCGTTCGCGCGAAGAGTTCGTGATAATCGTGATACGACACGCAGGCGTTGTCGCCGTAATGCCGGTTCACCGTGTTCACGGCGGTTTGTAATGCATTCTTGTCCAGGTCGCACGCGGCAACTATTCGGCAATCGTCCTCGGCCAGAAAACTATTCGTATTGGCCGGCCCTTGCATGCCCCAGCCGATGATGCCCATGTTGATTTTTCCATTGGCGCTTACCCTTTTTCCGCCCTGTGCCGTCATGCAGCCGGGCAGAATGGCCGGCAGGACTACAGCGGCCCCGGCGGCTTTCAGAAAATGACGGCGCGAAAAACTTTTGGTGTTCGATTTTTTCATGGGCTGCGAACCATTTAACTTCAATCCGGCGTTTCCGCAAAGAATTATTTAAGAATCCTTTTTATGTACCGGATTGGACGAATCTTGGCTGGCGCAGGTTTCGACAAATCGCAGCCGGTTCACCACAATTAAAACTTGCCCGCAAATTTCTTTCCGGCAGGATTTCCAGACAACGAACCAACAAAAATTTATGGGACGCATCTACAACAACATCGTCGAAACCGTCGGCAAAACGCCGCTCGTCAAACTCAACAAGGTCACCGCCGGCCTGCCGGCCACCATCGCGCTCAAGTGCGAATTTTTCAATCCGCTCGGCAGCGTCAAGGACCGTATCGGCATGGCGATGATCGAGGACGCCGAACGCCGCGGCATCCTCAAGAAAGACACCATCATCATCGAGCCAACCAGCGGAAACACGGGCATCGCCCTCGCATTCGTTGCGGCGGCGAAAGGCTACAAATTGATTTTGACGATGCCAGAAACGATGTCGCTCGAACGTCGCACGCTCCTTGCCATGCTGGGCGCGAAGCTGGTTCTCACCCCTGGCGCCGAGGGCATGAAAGGTGCCATCGCCCGCGCCGAGGCGCTCGCGAAGGAAACGCCCAATTCATGGATTCCGCAGCAATTTGAAAATCCGGCGAACCCCGCGATCCATATGCACACCACCGCCGTTGAGCTTTGGGACGACACTGACGGCAAGATTGACATTCTCGTCTCCGCCGTCGGCACGGGCGGCACCATCACCGGCTGCACCGAGTTCATCAAGCCGAAGAAGCCGTCCTTTCAAGCCATCGCGGTCGAACCGAAGGATTCACCGGTCATCACGCAGACGCTCGCCGGCCAGCCGGTAAAACCCGGCCCGCACAAGATCCAGGGCACCGGCGCGGGCTTCGTCCCGAAAAATTTGCACCTCAAGGACAGCGCCGGCAACCCGCAGATCGTCGAAGCGGTCCAGGTTTCCAATGACGACGCGTTTGCCATGGCACGCCGGCTGGCGAAGGAAGAAGGCCTGCTCGTCGGTATTTCCACCGGCGCCAATGTCGTCGCCGCGATCGAGATAGCCAAGCGTCCTGAAAACAAGGGTAAACTCATCGTGACCATCGCCTGCTCGACCGGCGAACGCTACCTCAGCACCGCGCTCGCGGCGGAAGCCAAGGCGGAAGTCGGCGGTTGAAAAGGCCCGGTTATTCTTCAAGCGCGCAAACCGGGAGGTTTGCGCGTTTTTTATTAATTGCAGAAAATGGTTGCGTTTTGTGTCCAATCAGCTTAATTAACAGTCTGTCGAAGGTTTCCATTGGCCGCATGAGTGCGGTTGATTTTCCAAAATTCACTTTTCCAGCAAAGTTTCCGGAAGGGTTTCAGCCTTCGATTACAAAAAGTTTATGAGCGATACACAGGCAAACGGCGACAACAAAGCCGCCAATCCAAATTACGGAAACGGCTTTCTCGAAATTTCCGAGAAAGGCTTCGGTTTCCTGCGCACCGCGCAAAACCATTTTCACCCCAAGCCGACGGACATCTTTGTCACGCCGGACACCATCCGCCGCAGCTTCCTGCGCGAGGGCAGTTTCGTGGAAGGTCCCACGCAGCCGCCGCATCGCGGCACCAGCCCGCAGCTTAAGGCCGTGGACAAGGTCAATGAAATGACCTTCCAGGACTATACCAAGGCCGTCCGCTTCGAAAATCTCACCTCGATCGACCCCATCGAAAAATACAAGCTCGAGACCTCGCCGGATCTCCTTGAGACGCGTGTGATCGACCTCGTCACGCCCATCGGCAAGGGCACGCGCGGCCTCATCGTCGCGCCGCCGCGCACCGGCAAGACGACCATCCTCAAACAGATCTGCAACGCCATCACCACCAACCATCCCGAAGTTCACGCGATGGTGCTGCTCATCGACGAACGTCCCGAGGAAGTCACCGATTTCCAGCGCTCCGTGAAGGCGGAAGTCGTCGCGTCCTCGAATGACATGGAACTCGAAACGCACGTCCGTCTCTCGCGTTTCATGATCGAACGCGCCCGCCGCATCGTGGAATCCGGCAAGGATGTCTTTGTGTTGATGGATTCGCTCACACGTATCGCCCGTGCCTACAACTCGGTGCACGGCGGTTCCGGCCGCACGATGTCCGGCGGCGTGGACGCCCGCGCGCTGGAAATCCCGCGCAAGATGTTCGCCTCTGCGCGCAAGATCGAGAACGGCGGCTCGCTCACCATTCTCGCGACCGCTCTGGTGGACACCGGCAGCCGCATGGACGAACTGATCTTTCAGGAGTTCAAGGGCACCGGCAACATGGAGCTCATCCTCGACCGCAAACTTTCCGATCGCCGCCTGTATCCGGCCATCGACATCCCGAAATCCGGCACACGCAAGGAGGAAAAGCTGTTCGCCGCGAAGAATCTCGAAGCCATCCGCAAACTCCGCCGCACGATGGTGGACTTGAATCCTGTCGAGGCGATGGAAACGCTCACGGCGGCCTTGAAGAAATTCAAGACGAACGACGAATTCCTCGCGAAGATGGAAAAGGGTTCGTGACCCGTCAAATGGGCGGATCGTTAAATCGATGAAACGAAGCAACGATCCAACCGATCTCCATTCCCGACCGCCGCTGGAGCGGATGCTGCACATCCATCAGGCGCTGGCGGCGGAAAAATTGCCCAACGCCACCTCGCTCGCCCGCGAACTGGAGGTCAACGCCAAGACCATCCACCGCGACCTTGAATTCATGCGCGACCGGCTGGGCCTGCCTCTCGTGTTTGACTACGAGCATAACGGTTACCGCTACGATGGCGAGGTCAGCGCGTTCCCCACCATGCAGATCACCGAGGGTGAACTGTTCGCGCTCGTCGTCGCGGAAAAGGCCCTGCAGCAATATCGCGGCACCAGTTTCGAGAAGCCCCTGCTCTCCGCCATCCGCAAAATGGAGCAGTCGTTGCCGGATACCATTTCGCTGAACCTCGCGGACGTCGAGCAGACGATCTCCTTCCGCACCCGCGCCGAGCCGATTCTGGACCTCAAAATTTTCGACACCCTCGCCAAGGCCGTTTCCCAGCGCCAGCAGCTCCAACTACATTACCGCAAGCCCGGCCAGAAAGCCGAGCCCCGCCTCGTGGACCCGTATCATCTGGCGAACATTAACGGCGAATGGTTTCTATTCGCGTTTGACCATGCGCGCAAGGACATCCGCACGTTTGCCCCGGCGCGCATCGAATCCGTCACCCCGACGGGAAAAAACTTCGAACGTTCGCAGAAATTTTCGCTGGAGAAACGGCTGCGCGACAGCTTCGGCGTACACGCCGGCGAGGGGAAATTTGAAGTCGTCATCCGCTTCGCACCGCGCGCCGCCGACTTCATCCGGGAAAAAAAGTGGCACCCCTCGCAGACGCTCCGCGAACTGAAAGGCGGCGGCGCGGAACTGGCGATGAATCTTTCCAGCCTCGGCGAAGTGGAACGCTGGGTGTTGAGCTGGGGCGGTGAGGCGAAGGTCTTGTCGCCGCGCGAACTGGCGGAATCCGTCCGGACTGCCGCGGAAAAAATCCTGGCACCATAGCGTTTTAAGAAAATCCATGGCCATCCTGGCCGGAGTAAGGAGCCAGTTCACTTTCAGGTTTGATTTGGTCGGATTTACTCGGATTTGGTCGGATTCGGGGAATCATTCTCATCCTCGTCCTCATCGTCATCCTCATTTTTTGGTTTGATTTACCTTGATTCACCCCGATTTGGTACGATTCCCGGCAGCAGGTTGCTGCCCGGCTCGGACCCCGTCCGGAAGAACCACAGCATCTCCGTGCCTTTTTTTTGGTTCAAACCCGCTCCGGATGGCCAAAAAGGCCTCGCCGGAGGCTTAAAATTGGGTTCGTTTTTTTGGACACTTGTGTACTTTCATTGGCTTTTTTGCGGAAAAATTGGGTTCGTTTCGTAATTTAGGGTATCAGGGTAATCCTCCTCCTCCTCGTCCTCATCGTCATCCTCATTTTTTTACCTTGATTCACCTTGATTCACCTTAATTTGGCCTGCCGCCGTCCCCTCCGCGCCAGCAGTGTAGCGTCGAGGCTGTGCCTCGATCGACCCGGTCGTACTGCGGGGAATCATCCTCATCGTCATCCTCATTTTTTGGTTTGATTTACTTGGATTTAGTCGGATTAGGCTTGCCGCGCCTTGTACTTTTTCATTTTACCTTTTTAATTTTTAATTGGACCGCCCGTCCGGCTCGGACCCCGGCACCAGGTTGGTCGCCCGTCCGGCTTCGCCGGTTTTTTTCCCGTTAAGCGCAAATAAGCGCAATTATCCGCAAATACGCGCAAATAGCCGCACATTTTAAGCCGTGAGGTTGCCGCAACGGCGGGCCGGGCCGGATGCCCTAATTCAAGGCATTCCGACCCAACCCCTATGCGCCTTCGACCTTGGACAACTCAACACCGGCTTACGCCGGCTATGTCAAAGAACAACCCGAACTCCGGAATCCGTTCCCGCCTCGCCGCGCCGAAGCTTTTAGCGAAGACGGATCCACCCTAGCCAACCACGTATCTATTGTCAACAATTATATATGTCTATGTTTACAAACGCACCTGCACCGAAATGTGCCGGATGTCCCCGGCATCAGGCTGGCGCGCTCCGTGCTCCGAAATCGCAATTACCCCGGTGGCCGGTCAGGCTCTCACCCCTTCCGGCTCGTCACCCGCCATCCAGACAATTTCGGATGGTTTCTGCCAGCTTGGATGACTGGAATGGCTTGGTGAGAAAGTTGACGCCTTCTTCCAACGGAAAATCCTTGCCGGCAATCTCGGCGCTGTAACCGCTCATATAAATCACCTTCATTTTTGGCTCCTCCTGCAGGATGCGTTGGGCCAGATCTTTTCCGGTCATGCCATCCGGCATCACCAGATCGGTCAGCAACAAACGGATTTCGTCGCGGTTTTCCTTCCAGACTTCCATGGCTTTGACGCCGGTGGGCGCTTCGAGGATGCGATAGCCGAGTTTCGTAAGGGCTTTCCGCGCGGAGACGCGCAGCGACGGGTCGTCTTCCACCAGCAAAATCGTCTCGTTGCCGCCGCGCAGGGTTGTCAGGGCCGGTTGTGCGGATTTGGCGTGGCCAGCCTTGGCCAGTCGTGGAAGATAAATCCGGAAGGTGGTCCCGTGAGTGAGCTCGCTATAGACGCTGATCCAGCCTTGGTGCTGTTTTACGATGCCGAAGACCGTGGCCAGTCCCAGGCCGGTGCCCTTGCCGACATCCTTGGTGGTGAAAAAGGGTTCAAAAATCTTCGGCAGGATTTCCGGTGGAATGCCGCAGCCGCTGTCGCTCACGCTCAAGCAGACAAACGAACCGGTCCGTATCTCCGCGGAATGGCCCACGGCGGACTCGTCGAATTCCACGCCGGAAGTCTCGATGACCAGCTGCCCGCCGTTGGGCATGGCGTCGCGGGCGTTCACCACGAGGTTCAACAGGATTTGATCCATCATGCCCGGATCGGCGTGGATGAACATCGGCTGCGCCGCCAGTTTGAAATGCATCTGGACATCTTCACCGAGGATGCGCCGGAACATTTTTGCCGTGTCGGTGATGGATGCACTCAAGTCCAGGTCACGCGGCTGGAAC
The DNA here is from genome assembly GCA_035485115.1 of Candidatus Sulfotelmatobacter sp. Classification (GTDB taxonomy): domain Bacteria; phylum Verrucomicrobiota; class Verrucomicrobiia; order Limisphaerales; family UBA11358; genus UBA11358. The sequence continues at coordinate 13,325 of DATHOG010000047.1, forward strand.
ACTTCGCGGCTGCTGAACAGCAGCAACTGGCGGGTCAGCGCGGCCGCGCGCTGAACGGTGGCGTTGATCTCATCCGCGTATTCCGACTGCTCGGCGGAAAGACCGCCGCTGATTTTCAGCAGTTCCGTCTGCATTTCAATGACCGCCAGGATGTTGTTGAAGTCATGGGCCACACCGCCGGCCAGTCGGCCGATGCCCTCCATTTTTTGGGATTGCCGGAATTGTGATTCCAATTTCCGGCGTTCGGTGATGTCGCGAAAAGCCCAGATTCTTCCGTAGTGTTTTCCTGCCTTGTCACGGACGGGCGACGAATAGCGATCCAGGATTGTTCCGTTGACCAGTTCGATTTCATCCCGGCCAACCTCGTCTGGATGCTCGTATAGATACTGCACCCGTTCGCGAAATTGTTTCGGGTCTTTCACCTGGCTGGTCACATATTGGAGCATTTTGTTGTCGTCGTCGTCCCGGGCGATATCGTCCGGGATTTTGAATAACTGGGCCAGGCGCTGATTTTTAAGGATCACTTTTGCGCGGTTGTTCACCACCAGAATGGCGTCCAGCGCGGAGTCCACCTGCGCCTCCAGAAAAGTTGTTTTCCAGATCAATTCCTCCTGCGCCCGTTTTTGATCGGTGATGTCCGTGATCACCACCACCACCATCGTCACCGGGCCATCCGCTTTCATCGGCTCATATTTGACTGCGTAAAAACAATCGCCGGCCGGCGTTGGCTTGCGCAACTCGTAGGCCACCCGCTCACCGGTGAAGGCGCGGTCAAGCCGGGGACGGATCTGCTCTTCATAAAGCCCGGCCAGCACGTCGGCGATCCGCTGGCCGACGAGGTTCGGCGACGGCAGGCCGAGGATTTCGGCGTAGGCTCCGTTGGCGAAGGTGTAACGCCGCTCATGGTTGATCATTACCAGGCCCACGTGCGCGTTTTCAGTCACGATCCGCAGATGATTCTGGCTTTGCTGCAATGCCTCTTCCGTCCGCTTGCGCTCGGTGATTTCCGTTTGCAAGGCATTGTTGGTCCTGGTCAATTCCGCCGTCCGCTGCTGGATGCGTTTTTCCAATTCACCGTGCAACAGGCTCAAGGCCTCCTGCATGTTCGCCTGCTCGCTGAACTTGCCCTGGGAATCCCGCCAGCGCCGGTAGGAAAAAATCAGCAGCCCCAGCACCAAAATTATCGGCGGCGCGAACAGGTCGTCGAGATTGCCTTTGAATTTTAAGACCAATGTTTCAAACGGTGGTTCCAACACGTCTGTGAAATAAGCGAAGGCTTCGACCAGGGCAGCCAGTCCAAAAATCACGACCAAATCCCGCAACACCCGGTTTTTTTTCCGGCCGGCTTCCTGACCGGAAACCTTGCGCAGGACTTCTTCGGCGCGCTTGCGTTCGGTGATGTCCTGCTTGATGGCGATGAAATGGGTGACCTCGCCGCTGGCCGCCTGCACCGGCGTGATCATCATCTCCTCGTGATAAATGGTTCCGTCTTTGCGCTGGTTGGTCATGTTTCCGCGCCAGATTTGGCCGGCGCAGATGGTTTGCCAAAGCTGGCGATAGAAGTCCGCAGCGTGCGCCCCGGATTTGAGGAGACGCGGATTTTGGCCCAACACTTCCTCCACGGCGTAGCCGGTCATCGCGCAAAACGCGGTGTTGGCCGACACGATTTTCCCCTGCCGGTCCGTGATGAGGATGGCATTGGCAGCGGCTTCCAGGGCGCGGGTTTGCAACCGGATTTGTTGCTCCGCCTTTTTATGTTCATCCCGCTTTTTGGCTCCGTGCAGCGCGTGTTCCACGGCTTCTCCCAAACGTGCCAGCCGGTCTTTGAGCAGATAATCCGTGACGCCGGATTTCATGGCGGTGACCGCAGTCTCTTCGCCCACCGTGCCGGAGATGAGAATGAACGGAATGTCCAGGCCGCGCGCTTGTAAAAGTTTTGCCGCCTGCAACCCGTCGAACTGCGGCATCGAATAGTCCGAGAGGATGATGTCAGGTGCCTTCTCCAATTCCGCCAGAAAGTCCGGTTCGGTCTGTACGCGTTTCCACTGCGGGTCGAAGCCGGCCCGGCGCAGTTCACGGATGATCATCTCGGCGTCTTTCGCCCGGTCTTCCAGGATGAGAACGCTGAGTGGTTTGCTCATAAATATTGGCCGGCGATGTTTACTTTGGCTCCTGGTTGACGAGCAGCCAGTAATGACCCAGCTCGGCCACGGCGGCGGAAAATCGCTCAAAATCCATGGGCTTCACGACGTAACTGTTGACTCCCAGCTTGTAGCTCTCGATCACATCCCGCTCCTCGCGCGAGGAAGTCATCACCACCACCGGAGTCAACCGGGTGCGTTCATCGCTGCGGATGGCGCGCAACACTTCCAGTCCGTCCACTTTCGGCAGCTTTAGGTCGAGCAGCACCACCTTGGGCGGTTTGCCGGCATTGCGACCGGCATGGGTGCCCGCGCCAAAAAGCCAGTCCAGCGCCTCCTGGCCGTCTTTGACGTGCGTGACGTTGTTGGCCAGGTTGCGCCTGCGCAGCGTGCGCAAGGTCATCTCCGCGTCCCGCGCGTTGTCTTCAACGAGCAGGACTTCGACTTCTACGTGGGTGTTCATTTTCTGACTCCTTTGTTATCGTCCGGTATTGGCAGGCTAAAATAAAAAGTTGCCCCCTCGTTAAGCTTTGACTCGGCCCGGACTTTGCCGCCATGGCGATGGATGATGCGCTGGACCAGCGCCAGCCCCACGCCCGTGCCTTCAAATTCGTCCTCGCTGTGCAGCCGTTGGAAGACGCCAAAGAGCTTATGGCTATATTTCTCATCAAAACCCACGCCATTATCCTTTATATAGTAAATGGTTGCACCATCACCCGTCTGGCTGCCCACTTCCACGACGGGCGTTGGCTGGTGGCCGCTGAACTTGATGGCATTTCCGATGAGATTGATGAAAACCTGCCGCAACATGCTGGGATCACCCGCCGCCGGCTGGAGCGGCTTTAGCACGAAATAGGGCGGCGGCATGGTTCCGCTTCGGGTCAGATTCTCAAATACGGAGAGTGCCAGGGCGGTCATTTCTACCGGCTCGTTCTTCATCTGTTCGCGGCCCAGGCGTGAGAACGCCAGCAGGTCATCAATCAATTGGCCCATGCGTTTGGCCTCGCCGCTCGCCACTTCGATCATGCGGTTGCCTTCGGCATCCAGTCGGCTGGCGTAATCCTCCTGCAACATGCGGATATAACCGTTCACCGCCCGTAACGGAGCGCGCAGGTCATGGGAGACGGAATAGCTGAACGACTCCAGTTCCTTGTTCGCGGCTTGGAGCTGCGCCGTCCGGTCGGCAACGCGCTGTTCCAGTTCAGTATTAAGCTGCTGGATTTGTGCCTCGACCCGCTTCAGGTTTTCTACGTCCGTGTTCGTGCCAAACCATTGCATGACCCGTCCCGCCGGGTCTTTTAATGGCTGGATGCGCGTCAGGAAGGTGCGGAATTTTCCATCCGCTCCCCGCAAGGGAAACTCCATTTCAAACGCCTGGCCGGCTGCGATCGCCCCCGTCCACCGCTTCATCACTTCCGGCAGGACCTCCGGATCATGGACACTCTGCCAGCCCCAGCCCTCCATTTCTGCCGCCGTCTTGCCGGTGTAGTCGAACCAACGCTGGTTGTACCAGAAAATGAATCCGTCCGCTTGGGCGATCCAGGCAAGCTGGGGAATGGAATTCGCCATCGTCCGGAACCGTTCCTCGCTCTCGCGGAGCGCCTTTTCCACCAGCTTGCGCTCGGTGATGTCCCGGTTGGCTTCCAGCACATGCGCGCTCCCCGCCTCCCGCACCAGCATCATCCGGGATTCCACCGTGATTTGCCCGCCACGGCTGACGTGCTTTAATTCGCCCTCCCATAGTCCTTTTTGCTCCAGGGCAAGGACCACCGGGCCGATGCCCTCGGGGAACTGGGTGCCCAACAGGTCGTGGCTGATTTTTCCCAGGGCCTCGGCGCGGGAAAAACCGTAGAGCAATTCCGCCCCCCGGTTCCAAAACGTGATCGGCCCGTTCCAGTCCCAGACCATGACTGCATCGTAGGTCTGGTCAAACATGGCCGCTTGTTGGCGCAGCTTGTCTTCCGCCCGTTTGCTTGCGCTGATGTCCCGGGCCACCTTGGACACCCCGATGATGTTCCCATGGGCGTCCTTGATCGGCGAGGCTGTGATCGAGACATCGATCAACCGGCCATCCTTGGTCAGCCGGCGCGTCTCGATATGTTCAATGTTTTTGCCCTGCCGGATCTGGTCTAGGATGTGGCTTTCCTCCTCCTGCCGGTCCGCGGGAATCAACCGCATGATGGATTTCCCCGCCATTTCATCGGCCGTATGGCCAAAAATGGTTTCGGCCCCCTTGTTCCAGCTCGTGATAATGCCGTTAAGATCCTTGCTGATGATGGCGTCAACCGATGACTTGACGATCAACGCCAGGCGATTGGTCGCCATTTCCCCCCGTTTCTGGTCGGTGACGTCTGTGCTGTACACCCGCAGGCATTGGGCCTCGGGGACATACGTGATGGTCTGGGAAAAAAAGAGTTCACCCGCGGAAATCTCCCGCCGCACCACGTCCACCTCTCCGCCCAGCAGCGTTTTCTCCACCTCCTGCAAACCGGCCAGGAACACATGGCGTATGCCCTGGCTCTTGATGTCCGGAATCAGCCGGATGGCCGCCGGGTTCGCGTAATTGACTATGCCGCTGGCGAGATTGACCTCGAGAATGGGATTGGGATTGCGTTGCGGGAAGGATGCCAGCCAGGAGGTTTTTTCCTGCGCCAGCTTCCGCTCCGTGATATCCGCCCGGATGGCCACATACTGGCGTGGTTTGCCGTCGTCATTCAGGAACGGCACAATGGTCGTGTCCACCCAGTAAAACGAACCGTCCTTGGCCTTGTTTTTGATCTCACCCTTCCAGACTTTTCCCTGTCCGATCGTCGCCCACAAATCCCGGATGAATTCTTTTGGGTGAAACCCGGAATTGATGATGCGATGGTCTTGCCCGATCAACTCCTTGCGCGCGTATTTGGAGATCGCGCAGAACTTGTCGTTGACGTAGGTGATCTTCCCGTGCGGGTCGGTGATGGCCACGATGGCGTGCTCATCCAGCGCGGCCTTCAGGTCCTCGATTTCTTTCAGCGAGGCTTTGAGT